>JAHAZM010000039.1 GCA_018385275.1 Eubacteriales bacterium
ATGTTTTTGGGTCGTCAAACCGTTTTTGCGCTCAGTGCGTCCGGCCATTTGGACGTGCCGATGGAGCGCGTCAGGTTCTGCTCGATATACGCCCTTCCGCGCCGGCCCATCCCGAGCCTGCCTTCACGGTCCTCCGCCAGCGCCAGGATCGCGTTTCTGAGCGCCTGCGGATCGTCGGGCGGCACGCAGACGCCGCACCGGTTTCCGGTCACGACGCGGTCGAGCTCGCTGTCCTTGTCAAAAGAAGCCAGCACCGGCCGGGAGGCCGACATGACGCTCCACGTCTTGCTGGGGACCGAGTTCCCCCCGATCCCGGCTTTGGAAATGATGAGCCCCGCGTCCCCGATACTGAAGACCTCGGAGATCCGCTCGTAGGGCTGGAACGGGATCATCGTCACATTGCCGATCTTTTCGGTGCGGATGCGCTCGGCGACCTGTTCCCGGTACGCGCCGTCTCCGACGATGACGAAACCGACGTCCGGCCGGTCGGCCAGCGATGCCGCCACGTCCAGCAGCAGTTCCATGTTCTGTGTGTGTCCGATATTCCCGCTGTAGCAGACGTAGAACCGATCCCGATCAAGTCCGTACTCGTCAAAGAGGCGGTTTTCCTCACGCGGCACGGCCACGACGGCATTCTCATCGACCCAGTTGCGGATCAGTGCGATTTTTTCATCCGGAACGCCTTTGGCTCTGATATTCTGACGAAAATCGTCCGAGATCACGACGATCCGGTCCGCCGCGGCATAACCGCGATCTTCCATACGCCGGCCGATTTTCCACAGCAGCGAACCCGGTCCGGCCAGGCCGGTATTGACAAGCGAATCCGGGAAAATATCCTGCAGATTATACAGGATCCGCATCCCCGGGCGCTTCTTCTTCAGTTTCGCGGCAAGCTTGAGATTAAACGGCGGCGTGCTCGGGATCAGCGCCGCATCGGCGTCGATTTTTGCGCAAAGCCGCGCCTGCCGGAGATAGCACCAGTAATAACGAAGCGCCCGCAGAAGGGAATTGCCTTTTTCCTGCGGCGCCCAGTACCGGTCCACCGTGACCCGGCCGCCGTACATCGTTTCGTGCCGGATGCCTGCGTAACGGTGGATCTCCTCGGCCGAACATCCGCGCGTCGGCACAGGGCAGACGATGCGGACGTCAAGACCGTTTTCCGAGAAACAGGACAACATATCCCGATCCAAATGCGTGCTGGCGACCTGTTCGGGCAAAAAATAAGCAAACGGCATCAAAACCCTCATGACGCGCTCTCCCCGTCGTCGATCTCGATGACGACGCGTTTCTTGACTTCTTCGCAGATCGCGGCCGCTTTTTCGGCGTCGCCGGCCTGCGCAATGACAAAGCCGATCCGGTCGCCGCTGCTCTTCACGTCCGGAACCGTGTCTCCGATCTGATAGACAAAGCTGATCTGACGGACGCCGCGCAGACGCGAAGCCTCCTCCACCCCGCCGATCCGCTTCAGGACGCCGCGGCGACTTTCAAAGTACCGGATCGCGGCGCCTTTTCTGTATCTGCGCATGATGTCGGGCTTTTGCCCCAGTGCGATGCGGATACAGCAGGCCACCATATCCACGCCGGTGGAAAGCGGGACCAGATGCGTCGTGATGCAGTCTCCGCCGAGGCGAGCGCCCAGTTCGACGATCTTGGGTCCCTCCTCCGTGACGATGATCTCCGTATGGGACGGCCCGTTTTTGATACCGATGGCGCGCGTCGCCGCGACGGCTACACGACGGATCGCCGTAGCGACGTCGAGAGGCAGTCTCGTCGGCTGCGTGTGGCCGGTTTCGACAAAATGCGGCGAACCCGTCGTCATCTTGTCCGTGATCTGGATCACGTGGCAGACGCCGTCGACCGTCAGCGTCTCCACGCTGACCTCCGGCCCGTTCATGTATTCTTCGACAACGACGTCGCCGCTGCGCGACGCGCTCCGGCTGTAATCATACGCCGCCGCGACCGCCGCCGCGTCACGGGGATCGTCGATCTTGCAAATACCGCGGCTGCCGGAATTATCCGCCGGCTTAACAATGAACGGCACCCGGAAACTCGCGGCCGCGCGATCGTATTCTTCCCGATCGGAAACTTTAAAAAACTTCGGGATCGGCACGCCGTACTTAGCCAAGGCTTTACGCATCTCCGCCTTGTCGGTCGCTCTCTTCGCCGTCGCCGCATCGATGCCGACGAGGCCCATTTCCTCGGCTACCGCCGCGACCGTGCGCATCGGCATATCCGACGCCAGCGTCATGACGCCGTCGACACCGTGCCGTTTGGCGGCTTTGACGACTTCCGGGATATCGATCGTACTGATGACCTCGCGCTCGATCCCTTTTTCCCGGAAGCCCACCGCGTCGGGATTCATATCGACCGCCACGACCCGCAGGCCCATATCGAGCGCCTTGCGGATGGCGGGAAGCTGCAGAATCCCCGCGCCGAGGATCATAATCTTTTTGGGGAGCACGGTGTCCGGCCTGACGCGCGCGTACCAAAGCAGATCGGCCAACGTGCCGCTCTTTGCGTCGAGCACCTGCGCGCGCAGGTTCTTAGTCAAGACGAAGCCCGCTTTCTCAAACAACCGGATCGACGGCGTATTGAAAGAAAAGATCCTCGCTACGACGCGCTCTCGGTCATACTCGTCGAACAGAAGATCCGTCAGTAATCCAAGCGCCTGCTTCCCGATACCCTGTCCGCGGAACTCCTCGCTCCCGAGATACAGATACACTTCGGCCTCTTTATTGATCTCGTCCATGGTATTGGTCCCGGCCAGTCCGACAGGCGTATCCCCGCGCATAATCATAAAAGTCAGGTTTTCCTTGTCGTTGAGCTTATTCTGGAACCAGACGCGATGCGTTTTCGGCGTCGGTTCGCCGCGCGTGCCGATCATGCGCCGGAGTTCGCTGTCCGATATCCAGCTATAGATGATCTCCGCATCGCCGCGGGCAAGCGGTCTGAGTGTAATATCCATCTTTTATCCTGCGATTTCTTTCTTTTCTTCTTGAATATTGATATTCTCTTTCTTCAGCACGCATTTGATCGTACGGAAAAACACCCGCACGTCCAAGCCGAAGGACAGATGATCTACATAATATACGTCGTTGACGTATCGTTCCTCCGCAGAAACGGAATTGCGAAAATAGGCCTGATTGTAACCGGTGATCCCGGGCTTGACCTCAAGACGTCTTTGTTCGAGGCGGCTCAGCGTTTCGCCCTCTTTCGGCGGCAGATTCGGCCGCGGACCGATCAGGCTCATCGTCCCGTTGATCACATTCAGGATCTGCGGCAGTTCGTCGATACTGGTCCTCCTCAGGACCCGTCCGATCTTCGTCACGCGCGGATCGTTCTCTCCATTGTATGTAGAACCGTCCTTCAGACGGATATCGGGCGCGTTGACGAACATGGAACGGAATTTATACATCTTGAACCGTTTTCCGTTTTTGCCCAGCCTTTCGGCATTATAAAAAACCGGGCCGCGGTCCGTCAGAAAAATGATCGGCGCGAAAATCAGAAACGCCAGCAGGAATAAGGGAAAAGCCATGATCCCGATCAACAAATCGAGAAGCCTCTTGACAAATTTTCTATACATGTGCTCCATCCTTCCGACCGTCTGTCGGAGTCCCGTACTCCCGTACGATACGCGTAAAGTTTTCGATGACCCAGTCGACCATTTCGTCCGTCAGACAGGTGTGCAGAGGCAGCGTGATTTCGTTGGCAAAGTGTGCGTAAGCGTTGGGGAAATCCTGAATATCGAAGCCCATTTCCCGGTACGCGGTATGCATGGGCAGCGGCTTATAGTGCACGTTGCAGGCGATCTCCGCCTGCGCCATGCGGATGATGACGTCGTTCCGCTCCTGCGGCGAAATCCCCGGCACGCGGCAGATATACAGGTGTCCGGAGGAGGCATGCCCGTCGGTGTAATGCGGCAGCGTCTCGACGCCCAGCGGACGAAAAGCCTCGTCGTAGCGCTCAATGATGGCGCGGCGCCGCTCCAGCATGGCCGGATAACGGCGGAACTGCGCCAGTCCCATGGCCGCCGCCACATCGGTCATATTGCATTTGTACCACGGACCGACGATGTCGTATTCCCACGCGCCCAACTGACTTTTCGCCAGCGCGTCCTTGCTCTGCCCGTGCAGGCTGAACAGCTGCAGCCGGCGATAGATCTCATCGTTGTCGATCCCGGGAATGGTGCGCCACGTCAGCGCGCCGCCCTCGGCCGTCGTAAAATTCTTCACCGCGTGAAAACTGAACGCGGAAAAATCCGCGATGCTGCCCACGGGCCTGCCGTGCCGCACCGCGCCGAACGCATGCGCCGTATCGGCGCAGACGGCGACGCGGCCGAGCGCCCGCTGGATCGCATTGGCCGGCCGGAAAAGGCTCTTTTTCTTTTCTACGATCGCAAAGATCCGGTCGTAATCACAGGGCACGCCGCCCAGGTCCACGGGGATGACGGCCTTGGTCCGCTCGTTGATCGCCCGCTCCAGCGCGTCGTAGTCCATTTCAAAACTATCGGGCCCGCAGTCGATCAGGACCAGTCCGGCGCCCACGTGGCAAACCACGGAAGCGCTGGCCGTATACGTATAAGCCGGGACGATGACTTCGTCGCCCGGGCCGACGCCGAGCACGTGCAGCGCCATCTCCGCGCAGGCCGTCTGCGAATTGAGGCATACGCACCGCTCCGTACCCACGCGATCGGCGATCATCTGCTCCAGTTTTTTGGTCCTCGGACCGGTGGTGATCCATCCGGAACGAAGAGCCTCCGCTACTTCGCGGATCTCTTCTTCTCCGACGTCCGGAGGAGAAAACGTTATCTTCATAAACTCACCTGAAAAAAGCATTTAGCCTTGGTTATTATATCAAAGCCTGTGATTCTAGTCAAGATAAAACCCTTTTCCGGTCTTTCTCCCTGATGCCCCCCCGCATCGCTTCTCCGGTCGTCCGGCGTCAACAACGATCTGTTTTTTATGTATCAGGATAAAAAACAGGACATAATCAGCTTTATATGTATATATGCTCATTTATGCATAAAATAAACGTCTCCATAAAAAACCAACTTCCGGCCTGCCTTACAGTCCCCGGAAACGGCAAAAAGCCGGACGATCTTTCCGATCATCCGGCCTTACGCCTCTTTTGAGGCGCTTCGCCTTACGGTTGGTAGGGATTAGGTTCAAAAGCGCCTGTACCGGCCACGCCGGTCGTGGCGTTGTGCCCGTCGCGCGCAAAAGCCTCGTCGGAGCGGACGAAGCAAGCGTACCAGGCCTCCTCGTACGGCACGCCGTATCCGTCGCACCAGGTGACGTCCACGTTGTAAACGCCGCTGTCAAGTTTAATCATGTTCCAGGTATGTCCCTGCCCCTGCGGCTGTCCGTTCCGATACGCGCACCAAAGCCCGGCCGCGCGGCAGAGCAGATAATACGCGCTCGTATATCCTTCGCAGACGGCCCGTCCGCCGACGAGAGCGCCATAAGCCGTAAAACAATTGTCCGGTCTCGCGTCATAAGCGACCCGCTCGGACAGCACCGCCGCCAAATAATAGTATTTATCATAGGTGGAAAGCCCGTCCGGCATGAACCGGACGACGCGCGCGATCACCCGTTCCAGCAGAGCCGCGTCATGCAGAACTTTCTGCATCGTGACGCCGCCTTTTGCGACTGTGACGTTCTGATCGTGATCCGGATCATAATACCGATTGAACGCATGAGTCATGTGCGGCTCCGAATCCGTCACCAGAAAAACCGTTTTGCAATTCAGATCGTAATAGGAAGCAAGTCCCGGCTCGCAGTAGGTCATCGGCTCATAAAGGGCAAAATACAACGCTTTCAGATCGCCGTCGTATTCCTCGGCGGTAAGCGTAAGCGACTCCCCATTCTTCCCCGCCGCGATAAAGCGATCGTAGCAGGCCCTCTGCGGCGCGCTCAGTTTAGCCAGATACCCGTTGGGATCCTCCTCAAACGGCTGATCGGCATGCGCGTGCCGATCGTCCTTCATCACCCGCGTACAGGCGATCGCTCTTTCGATCGCATCGTCGATAACGGCGGAGGCTTCGCTCTCGATCGGATCGGAGAAGTTCTCTTCCGGCAAGGTATAGCGGTAGATCGCGGGAGTATGGATAAACGGGATCTTTCCGTCGTCCGTGGGCGCGGCCGTAGGAGAAGCCGTGGTCGGCGCGACCGTCCCCGTTTCTTCCGTCGTCAGTCCGTTGACGTACTCCTCGAGAGAATCCAGCAGAGAAGAACAGGAACTCAGACTCAGGACCGCAGAAATCAGCAGCACCGCCAGCATCATGACAAGAAAAACTTTTTTCATGGGATCCGTCTCCTTGTTAAAGATATGCTACGCCCTGAAATCGGACTTGCAAGACTCGTTAATCTTGACAAAATACTTTCGTGTGAACAAAACAGATATATCGATCGCCGTATCAATCGATATTGACCCATAACACCGGACGAACTCCGACGTCTTTCCAGGTGACGAACGCTCCGGAAATGTCAATAGATCCGTCTCTTAAAACGTATGCGGCAACTATCGGACCGGCACCCGGTGTACGGAGAAACCAACCGCAAGTCGCTTTTCCGTCTTTTTCTTCAGTTTTCGTATAAATACCTTTTGCCAGCGCGTAGGCTGTCGGAACGCACTTTCTGTCTTCCTTCTCCGGGAAAACTCTTTCCGCGTCGCCGGCGCTTAACAGATAGATTTTATCATCCGTATCGTTGCCGCCGCTCGTGCCGTACTCATCGTTGTCTTTGGTGAGATTATGCGACATCCGGATCGCCACCTATTCTGACGCGGTAAACGCCGTGTTCAGAAATTCACCGTTTAACCACGCGCGCATAAGACTTGTTTCCCATGTGACGGGGATAAGGTAATCGTCGGCGTCCGCATTTGCTTCTCCGTATGCAACGCCGTCGAGCACGTATTTACTGATGAGCTGAGCAGCTCCGTTAAAAACGTCAATAACGATCCATTCGATAGGCTCCGCGCCGTTCGAAGCATCGTTGTCCTGCTCATATGAGCCGAAAGTAACGATGTTTCCGGCTTTTATCTCGCCGTTAACGACTGCTTTATTGTTGCCGCCGCAGCCGGTAAGAAATGTTGCTGCCAAAACAAGCGCCAGAATCAAGCAGATTGTTTTTTTCATGATTTCCATTCTTTTCATTCTGAATTATAAATATCGGGATTCATCGCAGCATTTGATACCGTATGTTTCGATATCGGAGTAAGCCGGAGAACGCTTTTGCGGTAAAACCATTGTATTGTCAGTTCTGTGCGTTCAAGCGCTGTACCCCAAGTGTCGTGATGCTCTGCGGGATGTCCAAAGTTTTGATCGAAGCGCAGTTTTTAAACGCGGGAAAACCGAGTTCGGTCAAACCATCGGGGAGTATCGCTTCTTTCAGACCCGAATACCCGGAAAGCGCTTCATTTCTTTAAACTACTATGCACGATTTCTTTTTCTTTGTCAAGTCTCCCTTCCGGAAAGAAACGATGCGCCCGCTTTCATTTCTTCTTTACTTCGCCTCCCCGGCGTGATATGATAAATAAAACTCTTTTCAGGAGACTTTCATGAGTGATCTTTGTTTTTCCGTCCTTTCCGACGTTCACGTCACGGCCGCCGGCGCGGGACGGGACGATCTGAAGCGCGCGTTGGCCTATCACGCCCGCCTGCGTAATGACGCCGTGGTTTTCACCGGCGATATCCTTTATCAACTGGATGAACCGCCCGCCCCCGTCTGTCACGCCGTCTATACGGAAAACTACGACGCCGTCACGGCCGACGTCGACGCGGCTTTTCCCTCCGGAACAAAGCAGATCTGGGTCATGGGCAATCACGAGTATCCGCAGCAGAATACCGATCGGGGGCTGACGCGCAAAGCCTTTGCCGTATGGCGGCAAAAACTGGGTCGCCCGCTTGACGGGCATACGGTCGTCAACGGCTACCATTTTATCTGGCTGGGCGCTTCCTCCTGGGATATGACGCCCGATCCGGCGCGCGAAGCCCGGGCGCGGCGCGAGATCGAATCGGCGCTGGCCGACGGAAACGGCCCCGTCTTTTTTCTGAGCCACGGCGCTCACCCGGCCGAATGCCGCGATCTCTCTCCGACCTGCTATATCTCTCCCGAGTTTTACGCCTTCATGCGCACGCAGCCGCGGCTGATCCATCTGTTCGGCCACTATCACACCGTCGCCCACGACGACAGTTCCATCCGGCAGGACGGTTTCACCTCCGTCAGTTGTCCGATCTGCTCCGTCGGCTATGCCTGCTTCCACGCCAGTCAATGGCAGGATCCGCTGTTTTTCGGGATTTCTCAAAGTCTCTACGTCCGTGTCGAAGGGACCCGCGTGCGCATCGACCGGATCGACCTGCACGGCGGCAAGGTCCTTCCCGACTCGTGGGAAATCGACGTCGCGCAAACCGCCGTCGGCGTTTGGGCTTACACCGACGACCGGTCTCTGCCCGTGAACGAGTTTTCTCCCGGAACCGAGCTGCGCGTCCGCTCGGAGGACGATCGCCTCGTCGTTCTGGTGCCGCAACGTTTTGAAACCGAAAGCCCGGTGTGCTATTACCGCGCGGAGGTCACGGACGCCGCAGGGCAAACGACCGTGACCGTGAAGCCCTCGGATTTTGCTTATCTTCCTCAGGGAAAGCCTCTCTCCGACGTCTGGACCCTGCGTCTGCCGCGTCCGGCGCACGGCCGCTGTACGATCCGGGTTTTCCCGGAAAACTGCCTGCACCGATCTGGTCGGCCATTGATTGCCGATTTAAACATTTGACATGTACATATGCGCATGTATAAATATAACTTTTTCCCAGCAAAAAAAGGACCGGACGATCAAATCCGGCCCGTTTTTTTATGCTCTTATTCCTGTAAAACCGCGCCCATCGACAGCGCCATTTCCTGCTCCGCCTCCGACACGCGGACGCGCAGCAGCGTTCCCTCCCCGGTATACTCCTCGGACAGGATCAGACAGTTCCGATGCAGGAAATCCAGCGTTTTTCCCGCCGTGTACGGCACGACCAGCGTGATCTCCCGTTTCATGCGATGAACCGCTTCTGCTACGGCGGAAAGCAGCGCCCCGATATTGCCGCGGTCGCGCGCGCTGATGGCCACGCCGTCGCCCGTTTCGCATTCGCCAGCTACGTCTGTTTTATTATAAACGCGGATCATGGGCTTGTCGCCCGCGCCGAGAGAAGCGACGACCTCTTCCACGACCCGGATCTGACGTTCCCGATCCGGCGCGGCCGTATCGATCACGTGAAGGAGCACGGAAGCGTACCGAGCCTCCTCCAGAGTCGAACGAAACGCGTCGACGAACTCATGCGGCAGTTTATCTACGAAGCCGACGGTATCGACAAGCATGATCTCCGTTCCGTCCGGCAGCGCAATCTGCCGCGAAACCGGATCCAACGTCGCGAAGAGCTTATCCTCGGCGTTGACGCCGGCGTCGGAAAGCGCGTTGAGCAGCGTGCTTTTCCCGGCGTTCGTATATCCGATAAGCGCGACGACGGGCACGCCGCTCTTGTCGCGCTTGGCGCGCAGAATATCCCGGCGACGCTTGACCTCCTCGAGCTTTCTCTGTAATTCGTCCACGCGCGTGCGGATATGCCGCTTATCGCTCTCGAGTTTGCTTTCTCCCGGTCCGCGCGTGCCGATCCCTCCGCCAAGCCTCGACAGCGCCGTCGAGCTTCCGACGAGACGCTTGGCGCGATACTTCAGCTGCGCCAGCTCCACCTGAAGCTGTCCTTCGTAACTGGAGGCCCTCTGCGCAAAAATATCAAGGATCAGCGTCGGCCGGTCGATCACGCGGCAGCCCGTTTTCTCCTCCAGGTTCTGCTGCTGACGGGCGGTCAGCTCATCGTTGACGATCACCAGATCGGCGCAGAGGCGCTGACACTCCATCGCCAGCTCCTCGACCTTGCCCGTTCCAAAATACGTGCCGCTGTCGCAGCGCTCCTTTTTCTGCACGACGTCGGCGATCGGTTCGGCGCCGGCCGTTTCGGCAAGCCTTTTCAGCTCGGCCATAGAATAACCGCCGTCGTCCTCGTCGATCCCGGCCAGAATCGCACGCTCCGCCCGATTCGTATCGGTGCGGAATACGCTCTGTTTCCCGATCCGCTCGTCCGCTTCGGCGATCAGGCTCATCAGAGCCGCCGAGGGAATGCGGCGGGCGCTGAACAAAGCGGTCTTGCAAACCGTAAAGCCGCCGGGGACATTTTCCTCTCTTTCACCCAAAAACGCCGCCTGCGCCGTGGTAAGCCGGCCGTTCGCCACGCCCAGCGCGGCGATGCAGTCGAAACGGTGGGCGACCAGCGCCGTTTCATCCAGTTCCGACAGCAACCCGCTGCCGTTCGGATGAGTATGGATACAGCGGATCAGGCTCAGCCGATCCGCGGCGCGGCGCGTATCCGCCGCCGCGATCCCTCCTAACGGAGCCGTGCCGTCGTCCCCGACGGCGACGTATTTGATCGCTCCGCTCCGCCTCTCTATGTAGATCGCGATCTCGCGATTGAACAGCGTCGTCAGGCGCGCCAGTTCCTCGGCTACCTCCTGCGGTACAAACTCATCCCGGCCGCATTTGATCTGATACAGCGCTTCCAGCGCGTCAAGATTCGCTTTTTTGATCGAATCGATGTTTCCGTATATCATGTAAGGCTCTCCTTCCCGGTCCGTTCCGAAAAAAGACCGTAAACGTATCGGCAGATACGGTCACGGTCTTTCCCTCTTCGATCGGAAAACGAGATTCAGTCCTTCTTTTCGTCGGACTCTTCGGCCGCGGTCACTTCCTCAGCCTTTTCCTCAGCTGCAGAACTCTCCGCCGCCTGCTCGGTTTCTTCCTCTTCGCCGCCGACTTTTTCCACGTCAGAAATCGCGCTCTTTTTAATCATAAAGCGAGTTCTGTCGGGGCCGACCGCGATGGTCACGATATCGTCTTCTTCGTTAATGTCGACGATGGTGCCGTAAATGCCGCCGATGGTGACGATGTTATCGTCTTTCTTCATGGTATCAAGCATGGCCCTCTTCTGCTTCTCCGCTTTCTGCTGTGGCCGGATCATCAGGAAATACATAACCGCAAACAAAAGCACCAACGGAATAATCATCGTCAGAAGACTGCCAATGCCGGGGTTCTGGGTGTTGGTAAGCAAATTGAACATTTTATTTTTCCTCCGTATCCATTGTAAACTCATTATATCGGCAAACCATCCGTCCGTCAAGAAAAAAGATGACACGCGGACGCGGGACGCCGTTTAAAGACGATTATTGCCCGTCAGATCCCCTCGTAACCGTATTTGGCGTAAAAATCTTTCCTCCAGTCCAGCAGCCGGTCGCAGCGGATCGCTTCCCGGATCTCCTCCATCTCCCGAAGCAGGAAACGGACGTTGTGCAGACTGGTCAGACGGGCGCCGAGGATCTCGTTGGTCTTCAGCAGATGACGAATATAAGCGCGCGAGAAATTCCGACAGGCGTAGCAATCGCAGTCTTCGTCGAGCGGACCCGGATCCTCTTTGTAATCCGCGTTGCGCACCACGACCTTCCCGCGGGCCGTCATCACCGTGCCGTTGCGCGCGATCCGCGTCGGCAGAACGCAGTCGAACATATCGACGCCGCGCAGGACGCCTTCGATCAGGCAGTCCGGACTGCCGACCCCCATCAGATAATGCGGCTTTTCGGCCGGCAATTTATCGCGCATGAAATCCAGGATCTCATACATGACCGGCTTAGGCTCGCCTACGCTGAGCCCTCCGATCGCAATGCCCGGCAGATCGTACTGCGCCGTCAGCGCGATGCTTCTCTCCCGAAGATCCGGATACATGCCTCCCTGCACGATGCCGAAAAGCGCCTGCGGCGTATCAGTCCGCGCTTTCACGCAGCGCTCCAGCCAGCGCGCCGTCCGTTCCATGGCGTATTCGGTCGCCGACCGTTCCGACGGATAAGCCACGCACTCGTCAAACGCCATCATGACGTCCGCGCCGAGCGCTTCCTCGATCTCCATAGCCAGCTCCGGCGTCAGAAAATGCCGGCTCCCGTCGAGGTGCGACTGAAATTCCACGCCCTCCTCGCGGATCTTACGCAGCTGCGTCAGCGAGAAGATCTGAAACCCTCCGCTGTCCGTCAGGATAGGCCGATCCCAGTTCATGAAACCGTGCAGACCGCCCATCCGCCGGATCAGTTCGTGACCCGGGCGCAGATACAGGTGATAGGTGTTGGCCAGAATGATCTGCGAGCCGCATTCCTTCAGTTCATCGGGAGAAAGGGATTTGACCGTGGCCTGCGTCCCCACCGGCATGAACGCCGGGGTATAGATATCGCCGTGCGGCGTATGCAGCACGCCGAGTCGGGCGCCGCTTTGCGCGCAGGTATGGAGCACTTCGTATTCAAAGCTCATATCTTTCTCCTAAATCAGAAAGGTCGCGTCGCCGAAACTGAAAAACCGATACCCCTCTTTTTTGGCCGTTTCATACATGGCCAACGCCTGTTCGCGGCCCATGAACGCGCTGACCAGCATCAACAGGGTCGACTCAGGCAGGTGAAAATTCGTAATCAGTGCGTCGACGATCTTAAAGCGGTATCCCGGATAAATGAAAATGCTCGTTTCTCCGGAAGAGGCGCGCAGCTCCCCTTTCTCGTCGGCCACCGTTTCCAGCACGCGCATGGAGGTCGTGCCCACGCTGATAACGCGCCCGCCGCGCTTTCGCGCTTCATTGATGCGGCGCGCGTTTTCAGCGGAGATGGTATAGCTCTCCGTGTGCATCGGATGACGGGTGATGTCGTCTTCTTTGACGGGTCGGAACGTCCCGAGCCCCACGTGGAGCACCACAGGCACGAATTCCACGCCCATGGCACGGACCCGCTCCATCAGTTCCGTCGTGAAATGCAGTCCCGCCGTCGGCGCGGCGGCAGAGCCCTTCTCCTTGGAATAGACCGTCTGGTAACGCTCCCGGTCCTCCAGTTTGGCCGTGATATAAGGCGGCAGGGGCATCTGGCCCAGCCGATCGAGCACCTCTTCAAAAACGCCCTCGTAGGCAAAGCGCACGATCCGTCCGCCATCGTCGGTCTTCTCCAGGATCTCGGCGCGCAGCTCTCCGTTGCCGAAACTTACGGTCGTCCCGAGCTTGGCGCGGCGGCCGGGCTTGACCAGCGTTTCCCACTCGTCCCCGGAAAGGCGTTTCAGCAGCAGAAATTCGATCTTGCCGCCGGTATCTTCGCGCACGCCGATAAGGCGCGCCGGAATGACGCGCGACTCGTTGATGACCAGCACGTCGCCCGGGCGCAGATAATCGCAGAGATCATAAAAATGTCGGTGCTCCATCGTCCCGTCGTTCCGATGATAAACCAAAAGCCGCGAACTGTCCCGCGGTTCGACGGGATGCTGCGCGATGAAACTTTCCGGCAGATCGTAGTAAAAGTCCTTTTTATCCAAAATGGTTCCTCTTATTCGGTGAATTGCAGTTGTCCGTTGTCTTTCGGGGCATAGGGCCGACCGATGTGCGCGCATCCGGCGGGAAGGATGACACGGCCGCGGGCCGTGCGGGCGATGAAGCCCAGCTGCAGCAGAAACGGCTCGTACACATCCTCGATGGTGACGCTTTCTTCGCCCGTGGCCGCCGCCAGCGTATCCAGACCGACCGGACCGCCGCCGAATTTGTCCGCCATGGTATACAGGATGCGGCGATCGTTGTAGTCCAGGCCGAGCTTGTCGACTTCCAGCATGTTGAGCGCCTCGTCGGCGATGTCGCGCGTAACGGCGCCGTCATAGCGCATCTGCGCATAATCGCGCACGCGCCTGAGAAGCCGGTTGGCA
Organism: Eubacteriales bacterium; assembly: GCA_018385275.1. Taxonomy (GTDB): domain Bacteria; phylum Bacillota; class Clostridia; order Christensenellales; family MB2-83; genus MB2-83. The sequence continues at coordinate 13,795 of JAHAZM010000039.1, forward strand.
ATACGGGGCGTGCCGCGGGAACGCTTGCCGATCTCCAGCGCGCCGCCTTCGTCGATCGGCACACCGAGAATCCCCGCGCTGCGCCGCACGATCTCGGCCAGCTCCGTGTCTTTATACAATTCCAGACGGCAAAGCACGCCGAAACGGTCGCGCAGAGGCGAACTCAACTGTCCGGCGCGCGTCGTCGCACCGATCAGGGTAAAGCGCGGCAGATCGAGTCGGATGGAGTGCGCCGCCGGGCCTTTGCCCAGAATAATATCCAGCGCGAAATCCTCCATCGCCGGATACAAGATCTCTTCCACACTGTGATTGAGGCGGTGGATCTCGTCGATAAACAACACGTCGCCCGGCTCCAGTCCCGTCAGGATGGCCGCCAGATCGCCGGCGCGCTCAATGGCCGGGCCGGACGTGATGCGGATATGCACGTTCATCATGTTGGCGATGATATTGGCCAGCGTCGTTTTCCCCAGTCCCGGGGGGCCGTACAGCAGCACGTGATCCAGCGTTTCGCCGCGGCTGCTGGCCGCGGAAGCAAACATGTTGATCCGCTCCTTGATCTTTTCCTGTCCGATATAATCATCCAACGTACGAGGCCGGACGCTGAGCTCTCCTTCTTTGTCCTCCATGATACGCTGGGTCGTGATGATGCGTTCCTCTTCCATGGCTTACCTCTTTCCGTCCAAAGCCCGAAGCGCCTTGGTGATGAGCTGCTGCGCCGTGCTCGTCCCATCGTTGACGGCGGCGACGGCTCTGGCCGCCTCTGTCTGCCGAATGCCCAGCGCGATCAGCGCCTGCAACGCCTCCTGCTCCGGCGCGGATGCGAACGGATCAAGCCGGACCGGCTGTTTTTCTCCGTCGGCGCGGACGACGTCGTCGGAACCGACCTTTTCCTTCAACTCCAGGATCAGGCGCTGCGCCGTCTTTTTCCCGATACCGGGAACGGCCGACAGCGATTTGATATCGTCCGTAACCAGCGCAATGGCCAGATCCGTTACCGACAATGTCGACAGAATCGAGATCCCCGCTTTAGGCCCGATGCCGGAAACCGACAGCAGGCGAATGAACATGTCCCGCTCCGCTTTGGTATAGAACCCGTACAGGTTCATCGCTTCTTCGCTGACTTTGAAATACGTATACAGTTTGACCGACGCGCCCGGCTCTCCCAGACGCGCCAGCGTTGAAGTCGGGCAGGTCAGCAGGTAGCCGACCCCGCCGGCCTCCACGACCGCGGTGTCGAGATTGTTTTCCGCCAGTTCGCCTTTGATATACGCGTACATCGGTCCGCCTCCTATATTCTGAATTGTTCCACCGACGCCCGGGAGGTATTGGCCAGGCAGATTGCCACGGCCAGTCCGTCCGCCGCGTCGTCCGGACGCGGGATCTTATCCATAGCGAGGATCGTTTTGACCATCCTCTGCATTTGCTGCTTGTCCGCCCGGCCGTACCCGGTCAGCGTCTGCTTGATCTGCAGCGGGGTAAATTCGTAAATCTGATCCGTGTATTCCCCGATCGCCACGAGGAGCGCGCCGCGCGCTTGCGCCACCGCGATCCCCGTCGTGATATTGGTATTGAAAAACAACTCCTCCAGCGCGATCGCGTCGGGCTTGACACGCCGGATCAATTCCTGAGACTGCGCATGGATGCTGAGGAGACGATCCGCGAACCTCATCGTCGGCGGCGTTGTCACGGCCCCGTATTCGAGCAGTTTCACGCTGCTGCCGATCTTCTCCACGACGCCGTAACCCAGCGTCGCCAACCCCGGGTCGAAACCTAGAACGACCATACGCTCTCTCCTCTCATAATTAATAAATAATTATAGCATATTATTTTTATAAAGTCACAACTTTTTTCGCGCCCGTTCCGACGCGTTCTTTTCATGGGTGCAAAAAAAGACCGCGCAGAAGCGGTCTTTTTCATCATGCGTTTTTGACTTCCGGGAGACTGTATTTTTCCCGATAGAAATTGAACCGGTCCACAAACTCTTTCTGGCCGGAAACCTTGATCGAATTGAGGTACACGTGCGCGTCGACCTCGGCCTTCTTGTGTTGAATGACGCAGACGGCGATATTGCTGCAGTGGTCGGAAACGCGCTCCATATTCGTCAGCAGATCCGACAGCACGAACCCCAGTTCCACGGTGCATTCCCCGTTGGTCAGGCGCTGGACGTGACGCAGGCGCAGTTCGTTTTTCAATTCATCAATGACTTCTTCGAGCGGCTCCACGTTGAAAGCCTCCTCGTCGCTGTTGGTCAGATAAGCGTCAAACGCGATGCCGACGATTTCGCGCAGAGCGCTGAGCAGCACGTTCAGCTCGGTATTGGCTTCGTCGGAGAAAGCGTATCCTCTGTCTTTCATTTCCCGGGCGGACTCGCAGATATTGAGCGCGTGGTCGCCGATACGCTCAAAGTCTCCGATAGAATGAAGCTGACGGGCGACGTCCTGGCTGTCGCGCTGCGTCAGGTTGTTACTGCTGCTGATCCGCGTCAGATACTTCCCGAGCTTGTCCTCGTACGTATCGATCATGTCTTCGTCGCGCGAAAGCTGCTCCCATCGTTCGTCGTCGTACGCGCCGATCATCTCCAGCGCTCCGAGCAGAGTGTCTCTCGACAGCACCGCCATTTTATCCGTCAGCGCGTGGCATTCCGCCAGCGCGAAGGACGGCGTCAGGAACAGGCGCTCATCCAGTAATTCGCCATCCTTTCCTTTTTTCCCGCGGACAATAAGCTTGGACAGCTTCTCCAGCCCGTTGGAAAACGGCACCAGAATGATCGTCGTCAGCAGGTTGAAGATCGTATGCGCGCAGGCGATGCCGACGGGGTTGGCCTGCATGGTCATGATCGGAAAATGGAAGATCGCGTCAAGAATATAAAAAATACTCAACAGAATGACCGCGCCGATGACATTGAAGCCGACGTGGATGATCGCGACGCGTTTGGCATTGACGTTGACGCCGATACTGGCCAGAAGCGCCGTGATGCAGGTACCGATATTCTGACCCATAATGATCGGGATCGCCATTCCGTATGTGATCGAACCGGTCATGGACAGCGCCTGCAGGATACCGATGGAAGCGGCGGAGCTCTGGATCAGCGCCGTAAAGACCGTACCGACCAGAATGCCCAGCAGCGGATTGTTGAATGCGGTGAGGATGCTCGTGAATTCGGGCATATCCCTGAGAGGCTGCACCGCCGCGCTCATCATCACCATGCCGTACATCAGCACGGCGAAACCGATCAGAATCTGACCGATATCCTTGCGGCGGGGCTTTTTGGAAAACATCATCAGGATAGTCCCGGCCAAGGCGATCAGCGGAGAAAAGTTCTCCGGCTTGATGATCCTCAGGAAACCGGTGGATTCGACGCCGGCCAGGGACGTGATCCAGGTGGTGATGGTTTGGCCGATATTGGAGCCGATGATGACGCCGACGGACTGATGCAGGTTCATGATCCCGGAATTGACCAAACCCACCAGCATGACCGTCATGGCCGAGCTGGACTGAATGGCCGCCGTGATCCCCATGCCTAACAGAATGGATCTGATTTTCCCCGAGGTCATTTTCTGCAGCGTCAGTTCCAGTCGGCTTCCCGCCATTTTTTCAAGGCCGCTGGACATGGTGTTCATCCCGAAAAGGAACAGCGCGACGCCGCCGAGTAATGAAAATACCGAAAAGATGTCCATGGATCGCTCCTTAGGTCGTTGTTTCTCGCAAGTAAACGTTAAAAAATGGCAAGGAAAAAGTATTTGATTACCTATCCTTGCCACCATGATTTTCGCCCAAGAAGCGTTTTTTGTCAAGCAGTTTTATAAGATGTGCGCTTTTATCAGCGCTTTTCGCAGCGGAAGGGCCAGCAGACCGGCCAGCACCGCCCCCACGACGGCATTGACGAACGACACGATGACGTTGGTCGAAACCGCCGCCAGCGCCGCTCCGAAAGTGCTTCCCGCCAGCAGCAGCGTGATGACTTTGCGGCCGATATAAAAGAAGAAATTGCTCAGAGAGCCGGCGATCACGGCGGCGGTATTGAGCCGCGCGTCGCCCCCCTCTTTGCCTCTGGCATGAGCGATCCAGCCGCAGACCGCCGCCATGAGAAAGAACTGACAAAAAGTATAAGGAGCGCTGGCCACGTGCGTGGCGCTCATCAAATCGGAAATCGACGAACCGATCCCGGCGGCCAACCCGCCGTATACGCCCCCGAACAGGATGCCGGCCAGCAGACACAGCGCGTTGGCGGCTTTCAGCATGACGGTCCCGCCGGCCGGCGACGGGATCTCGACCTTGATATACAAGGTCGAAACGTAGATCATCGCCGCCATGACCCCGACGAACGCGATTTTCTTGACGCTGATCTTCTTCATTTTCCTCACTCCTTGACTTTTGCGATGAGTATAGTATAATACAAATTGGTATTATCGCAATGCACAATTCACGATTATTTTATGTGGTCAGATGAGGTTTTTTATGGAAAACATCCTGCTGGAACTGGACCGGAGTTCTTCCGTTCCGCTCTACGAACAAGTCTATGAAGCCTTCTCCGCGCGCATCCGGCGCGGAGAAATCGCCGCGGGCACAAGGCTTCCTTCCAAACGCACGCTCTGCGCCGACCTCGGCGTGAGCCGCAGCGTCGTCGAAAACGCACTTGACATGCTGCGCGCGGAAGGATATATCAGTACTCTGCCGCGCAGCGGATGCTACGTGATGCGTTGTGAGATCCTCCCCTCCGCTCCCCCCGTCGAAGCGCCGCCCGAGCGGGAACCCGAACCGGCGGCCGTCCGCTTCGATTATGCGACCGGAGACGTGGATACGAGCCGTTTCCCCTATACTTCCTGGTCAAGGCTTTTCCGCGAAACCGTCTGCTGCGGCAGCGATCTGCTGCAGCGGGGAGACGGCCGGGGAGACCCTGAGCTGCGGGCGGCTCTGGCAGATTTTCTCGGCGAATACAGGGGCGTGCGCTGTCAGGCGCGTCAGATCGTCGTCGGCGCCGGTATCGAATATCTGCTGGATCTGCTGATCCGGCTGTTTGATGATAAAACGGTCTTTGCCTGTGAGAATCCCGGCTATGCGGGCCTGTACCGTTCGATCCCGCAGCGCACCAGACTGATCGGTCTGGACGAGCGCGGCATCCGCGTCGACGAGTTGGCCGCCTCCGACGCAACCGTCGCGCTGGTGACGCCGTCCCATCAGTTTCCGCTGGGCATCACCATGCCCGTAGGACGCCGCACAGAACTGCTGAAATGGGCCTCCGTTCCCGGGCGTTGCCTGATCGAGGACGACTATGACAGCGAATTCCGCTACGGTCCCGGCGTCATCCGCTCTCTGCAGGGTCTCGACGCCGGCGGGGATTCCGTCATTTATATGGGGACTTTCAGCCGCAGTATCGCCTCGTCCATCCGCATCGCCTATATGGTCCTGCCGCCCTCGCTTTCGGAACGATACGACGCGCGTTTCGGCCGCGCCGCCAGTACCGTCTCCCGTTTCGAACAGCAAACGTTGGCCCGTTTCATTTCCTGCGGCATGTACGCGCGCCACCTGCGGCGCATGACCAGCGTTTACCGCGGCAAACAGGAGATCCTCATTAATGAATTAAAAAAGAACCCGTCCCTGCTCGTCAGCGGGCAGGAAGCGGGTCTGCATTTTCTGGTCCGTACAAGGCGGCGCGAAGATCAGCTTCTTGCACGGGCATGGGGAAAAAAACTGCGTCTGCGTTTTTTGGGACAATACTATCTTGACCGGCGGCCGCCCGACGGACCCGGCGTCGCCGTCGTCGGCTACGCGGGGCTGGATCCGGACCGTCTTCCTCAGGCCGCCCGCGCGTTATTCGAGGTCCTCTCGGGCTAAGCTCTTTTCCCGTAAAAGCCTCATCCGGGCCCGATAGTCCGGCAGGACGCTTTCGATAAAAGCGTAAAACTCACGGGAATGATTTTTATAACGGATATGCGCCAGTTCATGCACGACGATCGCGTCGATCGCCTCCGGCGGCATATCGGCCAGCATTTCTGAAAACGACAGCCTGTTTTTGGCCGAACAGCTTCCCCAGCGACGGCGCGCCGTCCCGATCCGTAAGCCGGAGAACGTCACGTTCATCAAAGGCGCATAATGCTCCGTCCGCGCCGCGATCAGCGCCAGCAGTTCCCGCTTCTCGGCCGCGTCAAGCGAGCGGAACGTCCGCATCGGCGGCCGGGCCATTTGTGTTTGAATCCATTTTTCGTGCTTTAAAATGAATTTTTCGATTTCTTTCTTGCTTATATGCATAGGTGCGCGTATGAGCAATTTTCTGTCTCCGGTGATTTCGGCCGCCAGCGAACGCCGCTGCGAGCGGATCAATTCATACTCGATCATCGTTTTTCCTCCGCCCGATCAGTTTATCACACAAAAAAACGAAGCGCAACAGAATAATCCTTCTTTTCACTGCGCATACTGAAGAAAAAGAAGTTGAAAGGAAGAATTCTTATGAAAAAAATTCTGATCCTGCTGCTGGCCGGCGCCGTCGTAGCCGCGTGCGTCGCCTGCACGAGCCCGACCCCCTCGCCTTCTCCCCGTTATACGCTGCCGACGCCCTCGCCGACCGGGACGCTGAATCTGCTGCCCGACGCGACACCCACCGTGAACCCCACATAAGATAAGACTTTATTTTTTACGGAAAATATGGTATACTACTCCCGTGTAAAAAACACGGGAGTTTTTGATGATGAAAAAAAGGATCCTCGCACTCGGGCTTCTCGTCTGTCTGCTGCTGGCGGGCTGTACGGTCGACCCGATCAAAGAGCCGAGCACTACGCATTCGCGGCTCGTAACAGACGTCTACGTGAGCATCTACACGCCGGACAACACGGACGACGTGGTTTTTTCCGACGCCTTTGAAGCGGCGCAATTCTATGCCGAAGACTGCTATCGCCAACTGGAACGGCTTAACACCGAAGGATTCGTGACGGCCGACGACGATTTTCTCGCGCTCATGACCGATATTCTGAACGCGGCCGACGCCGGCAGCTCCCCTCTCCGGGAAACTCTCATCGCGCTTTGGTTCGGCGTCGAGGGAGGTTCCGTGCCTTCGGATGAGACACTGGCCGACGCCGTTCAGCGATTCCGCGCCGCTTCCGTCACCATAGAAGACCGTACCGTGCGTCTCCGCGGCGAGGGCTGCCTCGTGACGATCAATCCCATGCTGGAGGTGCGGATGCTGTCGCGGATCCGCGCCGTCCTCCTGCGGCACGGCATCACGCTGGCGCGCATCACGGTCGGTTCCGTCACGGGCACAATCGGTCGTTTTGACGTAAACGTCTCCGTCTCCTACGGGGAAAACGAACGCGTCGCGGGTTCCGCGGTCCTCACCGACGCCAACGTCTGCTCTCTCAGCGTTTTCAGCCGGTATTTCTACACGGGTGAAACGCTCTGTCACGGCTTTATCGACGTGAAAACAGGCCGCCCGGCGCAAAACGATCTCTCCGGAATCCACATTTTCTTTACCGACAACGCTTCGGCTTTGTTTTTGGGCTACACCGCTCTCTGTCTCGACAGCGCCGCCGACGCCGCCCGCTTTCTCGGCGACGCGTCCGTCGACGCCGTGATCCTCCGCCGCGACGGCACGATGATTACCGTCGGCGGCGTCGGCTCGTCCATTCCCTTCCAGTCATCGGGAGGCGTCGGATGAAAAAAACTCTGCTGGCCGCCGGTATCCTGCTGGCGCTCTTCGCCGTCCTTTGGCTCGTCGGCTTTCTCACGGACGGCGGAACGGTCGTCCGCGTCTATCTGGACGGCGCGCTGTACGCAACGGCAAAACTGGACAAACCCGCCGTCATCCGTATCGAACGGGACGGCGTTTTGCTCAATGAAGTCGTGATAGAGAACGGAAAAGCCTACGTCCGCACCGCCTCCTGCCCCGATCAGATCTGTGTCCACACCGCTCCGATCACCGCCGACGGCGGCAGCGTGATCTGCCTGCCGAACCGGGTCGTGGTCAAAACCGGAGGCGCGCCGTGAAAGCGTCCGTTCTCGCCCGCGCGGGGCTCCTGACCGCCGCGACGGCGATCCTGGCTTACCTCGACAGCCTCATCCCGACGCCTCTGCCCGGGATCAAACTGGGGCTGGCCAACGTCGGCGTGCTGCTGACGTTTTACATCCTCGGCGGCGGAACGGCTTCCGTCGTCAGTCTGCTGCGCGTGCTGATCGTGACTCTGATCACGGGTTTTTCCGCTTTCCCGTACAGTCTGGCCGGCGCGGCGGCGGCTTTGGCCGTAACGCTGCTGATGGGAAAAGACAGCGACCCGCGCCTGACCAGCGTGCTCGGCGCGGCCGCGCACACGGTCGCTCAGATCTGCGTCGCGGTCGTGATTCTGTCCGAACCAAGGCTGTTCCTGACCTATCTGCCTCTCATCGGCGCGGCCGGCGTGCTCTGCGGATTCCTGACCGGCACTGCCGTTCGCTGCGCGCTGCCCCTGATAAGTAAGATTTGACTTTGTCGCGGTTTTATTATAGACTAAAACCGCAGGAGGATCCCTCGATATGAATGCCGTGAGAAGACTCGTCTTCTTTCTTTTCATCAGTATATTTCTCGTCACGCTCGTCGCCTCTATGGCCGTGGGCGGTTTTATGATCGCCGGCGAACTCTCCTCGCTGACGTTGATCCTGAACGAGGGTATGACTGCCCGCGCCGAGTATATCCTGACAGGCACAGGCCGGGATAAACTCTCCAACTACTTTACGGACGAGTATCTCCTCCTTTCCGACATCACCGAACAACGGCTCGTTTACGCGCGCTTCAAAGTGACCGAACACGCCTATCGGCTTGAACCCGAGCGTTTCTGGTGCTGGCCGTGGAACGTCCGTCTTACCGTGACCGTACGCGAATACATGCCTTATCTGAACGGTTATTTGCCGGAATCCGCCATGACGGAAAGCGAAAAACTGAGCGGTGAAGCGATTTTTCTCCCCTCCTGGCCGAGTCGCGAATGGCGCTTGACTTTTATCAAAACCGACGGTTTCTGGAAAATTGACAGGATGGACTTCGTTCGGATCCTGCCCAAGCCGTCCGATCCGCACGATCATACGCCCGCGCCCGTGACCGCGACTCCGACCGCGCCGCCGTCCACGGCTGCGGCGACCCGCACGCCCACTCCGACGCCGACTCGTACGCCGTCTCCGACTCCCACGCCGACTCTCACTCCGACTCCCACGCCGTCTCCCACGCCGTCTCCGACTCCTACGCCGACGCCTGCGCCGGATTTGCCGACGGCCACCGTATCGGTCAGCAGCGGAAGCAAGCTTTACGTCCGCAGCGGCCCCGGGACGAACTACTCCCGCATCGGTTCTCTTTCCAACGGCGCTTCCGTCATCGTACTGGAACGCGGCGCCCAATGGACCGCCATTTCCTACAACGACGGCGTCGGTTACGTCTCGACGACTTATCTTCGTTTTCCGGAGAATTGATTTGAACGCTCTTGACATCCTCTCCAATCCAACTCTTCTGGCTCCCATGGCCGGCGTCACAGACCTGCCCTTCAGAACCCTCTGTCGGGAAATGGGCGCCGGTCTCGTTTTTACCGAAATGGTCAGCGCCAAGGGTCTGTCCTATGAAAACGAGAATTCCTCCTGCCTGCTGGTCGGAGAAAACGAAGCGCCGCCCGTCGGCGTTCAGCTTTTCGGTCATGATCCGCGCATCATCGCCGAAATCTGTTCCGGCGAACATCTGAAGCGTTTCGACGTTCTCGACCTCAATATGGGCTGTCCGATGCACAAGATCGTGACCAACGGCGACGGATCGGCGCTCATGAAACACCCTGAGACCGCCGAACAGGTCATCCGGGCTGCGGTCAGAGCCGTCGACGGCCGGATCCCGGTCAGCGTGAAATTCCGCGCCGGCTGGTGCGCCGGCAGCGTCAACGCCGTCGAATTCGGTCAAATGTGCGAACGGGCCGGCGCTTCCTTTCTCACGCTGCACGCGCGCACGCGCGAAATGATGTACTCGGGCAAAGCCGACCGTGATCTGATCCGCCGGCTGAAGCGCTCCGTTTCGATCCCCGTCGTAGGCAACGGCGATATTTTTTCGGCGCAGGACGCGCTGTCCATGCTGGAGCAGACCGGCTGCGACGCGGTCATGGTGGCCCGCGGCGCCCGCGGCAAGCCCTGGCTCTTCCGTCAGATCCACGAGCTGCTGGACGGCCGGTCCGTGACCGAACCGGACATCGAGGAAAAGCGCGCTCTGGCGATCCGTCAGCTCGATATGCTCATCGCCCTCAAAGGAGAGCGCTCCGCGGTTCTGGACATGAGGAAGCACTTTTCCTGGTACGTTTCCGGATCCCCCGGTTCGGCGCTCCTGCGCTCCCGGTTTACCGCCGCCGCTTCCGCCGATGAAATGCGCGAGCTGGTCCGGCAATGGGTTTAATCTTCATCAATATGTAACAATTTTCCCCGCTCCCGCTGTTTTTAAATGATATAATAAGTTTATCAATTAAATAAGGAGTGTTTCTTATGAGTTCACCGAAACGCATCGGCGTCATTGGCTGCGGCCAACGTGGCTGCATGATCCTGGACAATATGCTCCGCGTCGGCGGGGATCGCGTCGTCTTTGCCGCTTACACCGACCAGTTCCCGGACTATGCCCACGCTCAGATGGACAAGTATCCCGTCATTGACCGCTCCAAAGCCGTTTTCTACCCCACGCCCGAAGAAATGCTGGCCAAAGCCGACCTCGACGGCGTGATCGTCGCGGTCCGCTGCTCGCGTCACACGGAACTGGCCCTGAAGGTCATTGACGCGGGTCTGCCGCTTTTCCTTGAAAAGCCCATCGCCACCACGCTGGACGATTATTACCGTCTGCGTCACGCCGCGGCACGGCGCCGCCGTCCCGTGGTCGTTTCTTTCCCGCTGCGTCTCACCGAAGCCTGCCGCGTCGTCAAAGAGATCGTCGACTCCGGCGAGATCGGGCAGATCAGTCAGGTACAGGGCTACAACAACGTGTATTACGGCGGCGTGTATTATCACAGCTGGTATCGGGACGAAAACGAGACTCACGGTCTCTGGCTGCAGAAAGCCACGCACGATTTCGACTATATCAACTTTATCCTCGGCAAACAGCCCGTCGAGGTCTGCGCCATGAGCTCGAAGACGGTTTTCCGCGGCAATAAACCGGCCGGTCTGAAATGCGCCGACTGTGCAGAAAAAGACACCTGTCCCGAAGGCCCCAACGCCATGGACCATATCAAACATGACGATCCGCGCGGCGACATGTGCTGTTTCGCCGTAGACACCGGCAACCAGGACAGCGGCACGGCCATCTGCCGTTACGCCGACGGTATGCACATGGTTTACACGCAGAACTTCGTCGCCCGTAAAACCGCCGGCAAACGCGGCGCGCGTTTCATCGGCTACGACGGCACCGTCGAGTTCGACTGGAACACCGATACGATCAACGTTTACATGCACAACGGTCAGCCCGACCGCACCATCAAACTCGACACAGCTGCTCTCAGCCACGGCGGCGGCGACGACAGACTGTGCGAGGACTTCATCCAGATCATGTACGGCAAGGATTTCTCCGTTTCTCCGCTCGAAGCCGGTCTCGACAGCGTCCTGCTGTGCCTGAAAGCCAAGGAATCCTGCCTCACTCACAAATTTGAAGATCTGACGGAAGCGTGACAGATATGATTTCGGTAGGCAAACGCGTAAGCGAATCAAGAGTCGAACAGATCCAACTGATCCGGCCCGTCCACATGAACGGTGCGCGCCGGCTTTTCGGCGGTCAGCTGATGGAATGGATCGACGTCGCGGCGGCCCTCTCCGCGCGGCGCCATTGCCGCTGCGAGGTCACAACCGCCTGCGTCGACCGTCTGCAATTCCTGCAGCCGGCTTATGAGGACGACACCGTCGTCCTGACCGCGCACGTGACGTACACGGGCCGAACCTCGATGGAGGTGCGCGTCGACAGTTACGTCGAGGCGCTCGACGGCAGCCGTCGCCTCATCAACACCGCCTATCTGATCATGGTAGCGGTGGACAAGAACGGCACGCCGATCCTCGTTCCGCCCGTCCTGCCGGAAACCGAGGAAGAAAAGGCCGAATACGCCGCCGGCAAAGCCCGGCGTGAAGCCCGGAAATAGAAGGGCTTTCAACAATTCTCAAGAAATGCCGCAAAGCCGATATGATCTCGTTCCCGGGATCATATCGGCCCTTTTTTATTAAACGAGAGCCCGCGTGATAAGAGCGTTTTCTCCTCTTTGCGCGGAAAACGACAGAAGCGCCGGGATGATCCCCGGCGCCTCCGGCTTTTTGCCGATCCCGCGCGGCGTTTTTAATTCATCTCCCGGATCTTCTCGTTCATCCTTTTGGCCTCTTTTTTATAGTGAAGGTGAAAACCAAACCAGATCGCAAAGGCAAGCGCAATCTGGCACGCGACGATCAGGATCTTTTTCCCCGGCGAAAGAGCCGCCGGGATCCAGCCCACCGCAAAAGCCACGGCGGTATAGACCACACACCCGATCCCCATGTGGATGAGAATCTGCATGGGACGCGGAAGATTCTCTTTCGTATAAACGACGGACGGCGCGCCCCATGCGATCCCGCAGATCAAGGCGCCGACGATCATTTTTGTCATGTCGTAGTTTTCGCGCGCGAAATTGCCTCCTCCGACGATATCAAAGACTATACACACCGCGCAGAACATAAACAGCGCCATGCCGACGCCCCGCAGCGAACCCTTCAGAATTCCTTTCATTTTCTTGACCTCCTTCTCATTACAGACCTAAATATTTTTTGAATTCCGGCAAATACGTTCTCGAAACGTAATCCCGCAGACCGTTCTTCAGCCTCAGAAGATAATTCCCGCCGATGCCCGATTCGACGCTGTCCATATAAGACAAATTGATTAAGGTGGATTTTGAGATCTGCATGAACTCCTGGCCCAACTGGCGGCTCAACTCATAGAGTCTCCTGCGGGAACGGTACTGCTTCTGCTTCCCGTAGATCATCGTCTCACCGTTTTCCACCCTGACCATATAAATCTCCTTCGGTTTCAGAACGACGATGTCTTCCTCGTTCAGCAGAGCTGTGATGGGGCTTTCCTTTGCGCCGAACACGTCGAGGATCCGCTGGATCTCATCCGTTATCTTGTCCGTATGGATCACGGCAAAGGGTTCGGTGTATTCGGGCGAAATGTCTACGCTTACTTTCATGGAAACCTCCTGTATCCGGGTTGCGCATCCCTTGATGATCCTATTCTACTACAACTTGGCCGGCTTGTGGGAGAAAACACGGTAAGTGGCAGAAAAAAGACGGTGAAATGCAAAAAACACAGCGGGACTTCCTTCTCCGCTCTGAAAACCGGAGGTCTACTCCCCTCGACCCTGCACAGAAAGAGCGCGCCCGCCCGTTTTCCCGTCCCGCCGCAAAACCTCTTTACTTTTTAAAAAAACCGCTCTATACTGAAACGGCAGAATACCGAAACGGTAAATCGAAAAGGAAACAGATGTATGAAGAATCTCAAAGGAACGCTGATCCTGCTGGTCACGGCGCTGGTCTGGGGCCTGGGCTTCGCCGCTCAGTCCGCCGCCGCCGATCACGTCGGATCCTTTGCCTTTACCGCCGTGCGCAGTCTGCTGGCCGCCTCTTTTTTGGCTCTTTTGCTGGCGGGACGGCGCTTGTTTTTCGGGAAAACGCCGCCGCGCGCCACTGAAACGGTCGGGCGCGGAGCGATTCTCGGCGTCCTGCTTTTTATCGCGGCCAATCTCCAGCAATTCGGCATCGCCGCCTATCCGGACGGTGCGGCGGCGGCCGGCCGGGCCGGTTTTTTGACGGCTACCTACGTCGTGATGGTGGCCCTCTGGGGTCTGATCCGTGGGCGAAAGCTCCATCCGGTCCTCTGGCTTTCCATCGCGCTGTGCCTCGGCGGGATGTATCTGCTCTGCTGCTCGGACGGTTTCGACCGCATCTACACGGGCGATCTTCTCGTTTTCGCCTGCGCGGTCGGTTTTACCGTCTATATCCTGTACGTGGACCGCTGCCGCTCCTGCGACGGCCTGCTCCTGTCCTGCATCCAGTTCGCCGTCTGCGGCGCGCTGTCGCTGGTCTTCTCCCTGCCGACCGAAAATCTCTCCGTTCCGGCGCTGACGGCGGCCTGGCTGCCGCTGTTATATGCGGGCCTTGTCTCCAGCGGCGTCGGCTATACGCTCCAGATCATCGGTCAGAAATTCGCCGAACCGGCCGTCGCCTCCATCGTCATGAGCCTCGAATCGGTCTTCGGCGCGCTGGCGGGCTGGGTCCTTCTGCATGAAAATCTCGGTTCCGTCGAGCTTCTCGGCTGCGCGCTGGTATTCGCGGCGGTCATCGCGGCGCAAACGCCGGAGCTTCTGGCGCTCAGAAAGGAGAAACATGAACGAATCCTCTCTTAACACCTATATCGAAGACACCTACGGCGTGGTTTCCGACCGTCCGTGGAACGACGACGAGGCCTATGTTTTCCGCCATGCCCGCACCCGGAAATGGTTCGGTCTCGTCATGCACATCCCCCGCTATCGTCTGACGCACGATCCGCTCGACGCAGACACGGTGACCGTGCTTAACGTCAAATGCCCTTCGGCGGCTCACGGCTCCTTTCTCGACGGAAAAACCGTTTCCCCCGCCTATCATATGAACCGGGACCACTGGCTCAGCGTGATAATAGAAGAGGCCGGGGAAGACACGGTCCGTACCCTCCTCGACCTCAGTTACTCAATCACGTCCGATCAGAACGGTCGGCGCAAAACCGGCCGCTGAATGACCTTCAGCCCTGTTTTTTCGGCAAAGCGCCGCGCTTCGGCCAGATTTCCCGGCTCGGCCACCGAAGCCGGCTCGTGGGCGTCACAGCCGAAAATGACCTCGTTCCCCTCCTGTGCGGCGATCCGGAAGAATTTCTCGCACGGATAATTCCGGTTGGTCCGCATCCCCAGCAGATTGACCTCCAGCGGAATCCCCAGTTCGCGGCAGCGGACGCACAGCCTCCGCATCTCCGCGGCGTAGATCTCGTCGTCCGGCGTATAATTGATTACGTCCGGATGCGCGATATAACTGAAGAAACCGGTCTCGAGCCCCTCCAGCACCTGATCGACGTAGGTTTTCAGGATCCGCCTGTCCTTTGTCGGCGGCTGGGGACGCATAGCCGTGTCATATTCGTTGCCCAGCGCATGCTGGCCCATGATGATATAATCCGGCTCGAAAGGCGCGATCAACTCGCGAAAGCGTTGAAACACCGCCGGATAATACTCCGTTTCAAAGCCGATCAGGATGCGGATCCGGTCGGCATACTCGTCGCGCAGCGCCCGCAGCGTCGAAACGTACTCCCCCGTTTCTTCCACCGCCATCCGGAAGCCCGATTCGAATCTCGGCTCAAACGGCATGGGCGCGTGATCCGAAAACCCGAGCACCGTCAGCCCTCGGGCGATAGCCGTTTCAATATATTCGCGCTCTGTCCCGGCCGCGTGATGACACCGGGATGTGTGAGTATGGTAGTTTTCTTTCATGATTGGTTCCATATGTTCATCTGCTCATGTGTAAATTTGTATTTATGTCCGTTTTTTCTTTCCCGAAACCGAAGGCACATTGCCTCCTCATGCTCCCGCGTTTCGGCGTCCGCTGTCTGACGAGCCCATTATAGCACTTTTTCCGTTTTTATCAAGGATAATTTTCATCAAGGATAATTTGACCTGTAAGAAATATGATGTTATAATCGCATCTGAGGCATCTTACCAATATGACTATTTGGGAACTTGTTTTCATTGCCCTCGGCCTTTCAGCTGACGCTTTTGCCGTTTCCTTGTGCAAAGGTCTGCAGCTCCGGCATCCGCGTCTCAAGCATTATCTGACGGTCGGCGCCTGGTTCGGCGGCTTTCAGGCGCTCATGCCGACGATCGGTTTCCTGCTCGGCGCGGCGTTTGCTCAGCTGATCGACCGATTCGACCACTGGATCGCTTTTGCTCTGCTGGTGCTCATCGGCGCCAATATGATACGCGAGGCTTTTTCGAAGAAAGAAGAATCCGACGACGCTTCTCTGTCGCTGCGGGTCATGCTGCCGGCCGCCGTCGCGACCAGTATCGACGCGCTGGCCGTCGGCGTGTCTTTTGCCGTCCTGCCCGGCGTCAACATTATTTGGGCCGTTCTGATCATCGGCGTTACGACCTTCGCGCTGTCGGCGCTGGGTCTGCGGCTCGGCAGTGTGTTCGGCGTCCGTTTCCGCCGGAAAGCCGTGATCGCGGGCGGCGTCATCCTGATCCTGATCGGGACGAAAATCCTGCTGGAGCATTTAAGCGTCATGCCGTTCTGACGAGGCAATACCATGACGGAAGTCGTCGCGGCGCTGATCCGCGGAAAAAACAATACCTTTCTGATCGCGCAGCGCCCGCCTCATAAAGCGCGGGGCCTGCTGTGGGAATTCGTCGGCGGCAAAGTTGAGCCCGGGGAAACGAAACGCGACGCCCTGAGTCGCGAATGCCGCGAAGAACTGGGCGTCTCCGTCGAAGCGGACGATGAATTCATGACCGTCGAGCACGTTTATCCGGACGTTTCGATCCGTCTGACCGTGTTTTACGCTCACATCGTGAGCGGCGTCCCGCAACTGCGGGAACACGCCGCCCTCACTTATATCACGCCCGAACAAATCGAACATTATGATTTCTGCCCGGCGGACCGGGAGATCCTCGCCCGTATACGCGCAGAATTTTCAGTGGAGGAAAAGCAGCTATGAAAATCACCATCACCGGCGGCGGTACGGTCGGTTGCGCGCTGGCCGAGCGTCTTTCTTCGGAAGGTCACGACATCATCGTCGTGGACGTCAATCCCGCCGTCCTGTCGTCCCTGCCCGACACGCTGGACGTCATGACCGTGGAAGGAAACAGCGCCAGTCTGGAGGTCCTCAAATCCGCCGGCGTGGCAGACGCCGATCTGATGATCGCCACGGCCAACGCCGACGAAATCAACATCCTCTCCTGCATCGCGGCCAAAAAGCTTGGTTGTCCGCACACCATCGCCCGGGTCCGCAATCCGGAATATACCCAGCAGCTGATGTTCCTGAAAGAAGAACTGGGGCTTTCCCTCTCGGTCAATCCGGAATTGGCTGCCGCGCAGGAGATCTATCGTCTGATCCAGTTCCCCTCTTTCCTGAAACGGGATTCCTTTAATAAAGGCCGGGTCGAGCTGGTCGAATTTGCCTTGTCAGCCGGCAGCGTCCTCGTCGGAAAAAAACTGAGCGAGGTCTCCGCCGTCATCGGTCCGCGCGCCCTGATCTGCGCGGTCGAGCGCGGCGAAGAAGTCTTCATCCCGAAAGGCTCCTTCGAGCTGGCGGCCGACGATAAGATCACGGTAACCGCCGCGCGCAAAGAATTGGCCGCGCTGATCAAACGGCTGGAGCTGGTCAAGCAGAAGATCCACTCCGTGCTCATTATCGGCGGCAGCCGCATCGCTGAATACCTCACCGAAGAACTTCTCCGCAGCGGCGTCAACGTCAAGATCATCGACCGGGATCTGGGGCGATGCGAATTCCTCTCGCAGAAATTCCCCAACGCGCTGATTATCCACGGAGACGCGGCACGCCGCGGTTTTCTGGAATCTGAAGGGATCGCCGCGACCGACGCGGTCATCACCCTGACGGGCCTTGACGAGGAAAACCTGATTATTTCCAAATACGCCACATACGTCGGCGTTCCCAAGGTCATCACCAAGATGAAACGCACCGAGTTTTCTCATCTGTTCGAAAACCGCGACATCGGCAGTCTGGTCTGCCCGAAGGAATTGACCGTCAACGAGATCACCCGCTACGTCCGCGCCATGGCCAACAGCGGCCCCGGCTCGCTGCGGGCGCTTCACCGCATCGTGGACGGAAAAGCGGAGGCGCTGGAATTCACGGCTCAACCGGCGGAATATATCGGCGTCCCGATTTCTCAACTGCATATCAAACCCGAGATGCTGATCGCCTGTATCTGGCGGCGCAACTCGCTCATCATCCCCAAAGGCGACGATCTTATCCAGGTCGGCGACATCCTCATTGTCGTGACTTCCGCGGATCGGACCGTTTCGGAACTGCAAGATATTTTTGAAAAGAACCCCTTGATCTGATGAACACAAAATTGATCGGCAATTACGTCGGCAAGATCCTGCTGATCCTCAGCGTCTCCATGGTTCCGGCGTTCATGATCGCACTCTTTGCCGGCGAAGAAACAGCCGCATGGTCGTTTTTCGCGACCATCGCGCTGTCGGCGGCGGCCTCTGTTCTGCTCACCCGCATCCGTCCCAAAACGAAGAGCCTGTATTCGCGCGAGGGTTTTGTCATCGTCGCTCTGTCGTGGGTCTCCCTCTCGATCCTGGGCGCGCTTCCCTTTTACCTGAGCAGCAGCATCCCGCGCTTTGTTGACGCCCTGTTTGAAACCGTCTCCGGTTTCACCACCACCGGAGCGACCATCCTGCCCGAGGTCGAAAATCTGCCGATGAGCATTCTCTACTGGAGAAGCTTCACGCACTTGTTGGGCGGTATGGGCGTACTGGTCTTCCTGCTGGCTCTTGCGCCGCAGGACGGCGCCGGCGCTCCCATGCATATCCTGCGCGCCGAAAGCGCCGGCCCGACCGTGGGCAAACTGGCGCCCAAGCTGAGACGCACCGCCCGCATCCTGTACCTCATCTATATCGGAATGACCCTGCTCGAACTGGTCGTCCTCCTGATCGGCGGCATGCCGTTCTTTGACGCGTTGACAACGGCGCTGGGGACGGCGGGCACCGGCGGTTTTTCTATCCGCAACAGCAGCATCGCCGACTACAGTCCGTTTTGTCAATCGGCAGTGGCCGTCTTCATGTTCCTGTTCGCCATCAATTTCAATATGTATTACTGCATCCTGCTCGGCGATATCCGCAGCGTTTGGAAAAACAGCGAACTGCGCGCCTATCTGCTGATCGTCCTGATCGCCACGGGCGCCATCACGATCAGCACGCTCACCCGCTTCGCCTCTGTCGGCGAGGCGATCCATCACTCCTTCTTCCAGGTGTCGTCCATCGTTTCGACCACCGGTTTCGCGACGCTGGACTATAACGGCTGGCCCGAGTTCGCTCACGCCATCCTGATCATCCTGATGTTCATCGGCGGCTGCGCAGGCTCCACCGGCGGCGGCATGAAGGTCTCCCGTATCGTGATCCTGATCAAATCCCTCGGTTACGAGATGGATAAACTGATCCATCCGCACCGCGTAACCTCCCTGCGGCTCGACGGCCGCAATATCGTGGCCGACGGCACGATCCGGCAGATCCACGTGTACTTTTTCTTCTATTTCTTCATCCTGATCATCTCGACGCTTCTGCTGTCGCTCGAAGGATTCAGCTTCAAAACCAACTTCTCCGCCGTTCTCGCCTGTCTGAACAACATCGGACCGGGCATGGACCTGGTCGGCCCGGCCTGCAATTACAGTTTCTTCAGCATTCCGGCCAAACTGCTTCTGATCCTCAACATGCTGATCGGCCGTCTCGAAATCTTCCCGATCCTGCTTTTGTTCGCGCCGTCTACCTGGAAGCGCAGAAGCTGACGACTTCAAAAATATCCCCCGTAAAACGGGGGATATTTCATTTTCAGGCAAAGCTCTGAGCGTTTAAAGTGCGCCGTTGATTGGCCTGCCAGCCGTGCGTCATGATGCTTACGAGCCTCTTTTTCGATTCAAAAAGAAAGTAACTCATATTCTATCGGCTTTTTCAGCAGGCGGGCGTGTTCGTGAAGAGAGATGTGCCGCGCAGGTCGTTATCAACCGACAGCCGCGGGCGTTCCGCGTTTCAGGCGCGGATATCCTTTCTGTTATAGCGGAAGAAGGCGACGACGATGCCGATCAGAGTAAAGACGAGTCCGGGGATCAGGTATTTCACCTCGATATGACCGGCCGCGGCGATCGCGGTGCCGTCGGCGTAGGCAAACGGCGTGATATATCTCAGAAACTCCGCGTCATCAGTCAGATTGGCGAGGATGTTCATGAAATAAAGAACGAAAGCGACGCCGAGTCCGAGACCGAGGCCGTTTCCTCTCAGGAACGCGGAAAGACCGAACATGACGCAGGCGATCTCGATCTGCATCAGCAGATAGCCGAGGAAGACGTTGAAAAAGAGCGAAGCGTCGATCTCCTGACCGATGGCCAGGCCTGCCGCGACGGCGGACAGCGCGACGACGAAATTGAGGACCAGCACCTCTGCGACGACGGCCGCGAGTTTATACGCAACGACGTAAGAGCGGGAAACGGGATGCGTGAGTAAAAACTCCGCCGTGTGCTCGCGCTCCTCTTTGGCCAGGGCGGCCACGCCCAGCAGCGCCGCGAAAAACGCGCCGCCAAGCCCGAGCACGTTGCCACATTCGACGGCAAAATAACCGCCGAACTCGCCGAAGTTGATTTTATCCATATTGAAAGCTTCCGAAAATCCGCCCATCTGGGAGAACATATCGCCCATTTCGTTCATCTGTGCGGTCATCTGCGGATACAGGACGATGCTGACGACCAGCATGAACGCGATCGCGCCGGTCCACACGAGGAGCTTGATACGGTCTCTTTTCAGTTCATGAAAAAACAGCGTCATCTCACTTGCCCTCCTTCGTATAGTAATGCATGAACACGTCTTCAATATCAGGATCGGCCAGCGTGATATCCTCGAACGAAAGCGGAGCAAGCGCGCGGATGAGCGCGTCGGCGCGGCCGCTGTAAAAGAAACTGACAAAATCCTCGGTACGCTTGACGTCACGGATGCCTTCGATCGCGGGCAGCTCGGCGGCGCCGTGCAGCGTGACGCGCTTGATCCCCGCTCCGGCGAGCGTGTCGATGCTCTTCTCCGCGATGAGCCTGCCATCGCGCACGATGCCGGCGCGACGGCAGTAGCGGCCGATTTCCGAAAGCACGTGCGAGGACAGGAACACCGTAGCGCCCTCCTCGCTGCGCTCTTTGAGCAGAGCGAAAAACTCTCTCTGAATGAGCGGATCCAGGCCGCTCGTCGGCTCGTCAAGGATATAGAGGCGGGGTTTATGCTGCAGAGCCGCGACGATCCCGACTTTCTTGCGGTTGCCGAGGGAAAGCTCGGCGACCTTGCGCGACAGGTCGAGTCCGAGCCGTTCGGCAAGGCGGTTCGCTTCCTCGCGGCAGTCTTTTTTCCGCAGCCCGGCCGAGAAAGCGAGCACCTCGTGCACGCGCATCCCGCCGTAAAACGCCGCTTCGGAGGGAAGATAACCCACCTCGCGGCGGATCGCTTCGCTCTCCCGGTCAACGTCCATACCGAGTACTCTCGCGCTGCCGGACGTCTTGCGGATCAGCCCGAGCAGCGTGCGAATGGTAGTGCTTTTGCCGGCGCCGTTCGGGCCGATAAAACCGAATATCTCCCCTTCTTCCACGGTGAGATCCACGTTTTCGACGCCTCGTACGGTCCCGTAGTACTTCGTCAGGCCCTTTGTTTCGATCGCTTTCATATTCAGTCGTTCATCCTTTCCCGGAGGAATTTTCATTTGATGATGAATATAACATAAGAATGCGGTTTTTCACATGTTTCGTCGTTTGCAACAGATACGCTTTTATTCACGCGGCCTTCAATGCCGGCGTTGGCGAGAAAAGTGATTTTCCCAATGAAGAACCGTTCGTAAAAGAGCGCTGTCAGCGTTGTCGGAAACGTCGTTTCCTCCAGCTTTTCGCACGTGTCAAAAGCATAGTCTCTGATGATCTCAATCCTTCGCACAAGGTTGCCGCAACCAGTTCATGACCGTCCTGAAACGCGCAGCAGCCGATCTTTTTTGCCGATCCCGGAATATAAACGTTCGTTATCTTTTCGTATAGGAGATCGCGCTGACAGGCAGTCCATTACAGACAGCAGGAATGACGATATTTCTATCCTCGCGAACTCCGAGCCCCGCGACCAAATATGAATCGGTCAGCTTGACCATTTCAAGTCCCCGCCGCCTTTGACATTATGTTGCGGACCGTTTGTCGGACTCGGCGGATTATCTGCAAGGGTTCGGAGGTTCCGCACGCGGCAACGGAAACAAGCATAAGAAACGCCGGCAGAAACAGCGCGAATCGTTTTATCCTTTTCTTGTGGAAACCTCCCGGTTACGGGTAATCGGTTTTCAATCCGTCAAGCCCTTATTTAAAATTCACGAGTTGTCGGCAGTCGTCAAAGGGCTGCCGCAAAAAGAGCAGAATTTCCCGCTGTCGGCGGGCGCTCCGCAGTTCGGGCAAAATCCGGGCGCCTTTTTTTCCTTCGGCGCGGAAGCGGCAGACATCGCCGCGGCATCGTCGATCAGCTTCTGCATTCTGGCGTTATCCTCTTCGATCAGCTTTTTCGCTCTGAGCTCCGCCGCCTCGCGTTCTTCCGGCGTCATCCTGTCAAGCATCGCCTGTTGTTCTCTTTTCGCTTTTTCAATCATTTTTTCAAGTTCTTCCCGGCTTATGTCTGCCATATCGTTTTTCTCCTTTTATCATGTTTTCGCGGCATTCGCGCATCCGTCCGCTTGGTCGAGATTCAGCCTCTCAATGATACCGTTGAGTATCTTCACGCAATCGAAGCGTTTGTTTTCCCTTACAAACGACGACGAGGCCAGTCAAGGGATCCGGTCGTTCTTGGCCGATGTTGGCGTCTTCGTGAAAATCATTCCTCTATCGTTTTTCTACAGCCGAATCCTTCAAAGCGTCTTTCTCCGCAAATCCCGGTTCGTAAAGACGAAGCTATCGTCACCGGTTGAATGATACCATAAATATATGAACAAATCAAGAAAAAAGAGGAAAAGATCCGCGTCTGAGACAGCGGAATTCATCGATAAATCACAAGGTTCCGGCTCTAAGATAACCGCCGTCCGTCTGGTCGCCGGCGGTCGAAAACGTCCGGCGGACGGATCCTCTGCGCCGCCTTTGTTTAAATCTTTCCGATTTGCTGAACAAAAAACGAACAGACCGGTTTGTCCGGTCTGTTCGTTTCTGTGGTGGATGGGGATGGATTCGAACCATCGAAGTCTGCGACGGCAGATTTACAGTCTGCTCCCTTTGGCCACTCGGGAACCCATCCATGAGGATTTATGATCGTCTGAAGCGTTAGTGGAGCTGGTGATGGGACTCGAACCCGCAACCTGCTGATTACAAATCAGCTGCTCTACCAATTGAGCTACACCAGCGCAATCGACGAAGCAATTATAGTAAAAGCGAACGAATCTGTCAAGGGAAAAATCCATCCGCTCTCCGGCGAAATGGTGCCTCAGAATGGAATCGAACCATCGACACAGGGATTTTCAGTCCCTTGCTCTACCGACTGAGCTACCGAGGCAAGAAATGGCGACCCGGATGGGGCTCGAACCCACGACCTCTAGCGTGACAGGCTAGCGTTCTAACCAGCTGAACTACCGGGCCATTCAAAAGAAATATGGTGGGCCTTCAGGGACTTGAACCCCGGACCAATCGGTTATGAGCCGACCGCTCTGACCAACTGAGCTAAAGGCCCGTTACCCTGAAGGGAAGAAAAAATGGTGACCCCGAGGGGAATCGAACCCCTGTTATCGCCGTGAAAGGGCGGTGTCTTGACCTCTTGACCACGGGGCCGGAACCCTACCCGAGATAAAATGGTCGGAGTGAAGGGATCTGAACCCCCGACCCCATGCTCCCAAAGCACGTGCGCTACCAAGCTGCGCTACACTCCGCCGGAAACACACTGCCCGCTCTCAGGCACGGGACATATTATACAGGATAAATCCGCATCTGTCAACTGTTTTTT
>JAHAZM010000043.1 GCA_018385275.1 Eubacteriales bacterium
TTCGAAAACGCCGGCGTCTATATTTTGGGCGGCTCAGACGCGGCGCTCCGCGAGGCGATCGCCTGGTTCCGGGAACCCTACGTCGCCGGCAAAACGGCGCTGATCCTGCCGGAGGGCCTGTCGAAAACCGTTTCGGCTCCGCCGGTCATCCTCGCGGTCTCGCCCTATGAGGGCTACCGCTACGTCGGCGAGCACACCCCCGTTTTCGCCGCGCAGATCCACAGCGGCGCGGGCGTGGACGCGGTCAATTTCACGCTTGACGGGAGCGAACTGGCCGTCCGCTTCGACGAAGCGGAGCAGACCGCCCGCGGCTTCGTAGCCGACGAGGTGCCCAACGGCGAGCACAGCCTGACCGTGACGGTCACGGACCGTAACGGCGCAACGGCGACCGTCACGCGGCGCTTCACCGTCAGCGACGACCTGGAGTACCGGCTCCTGCGCGGAGAGATTCACAGCCATACCGAGGAAAGCGACGGGAAGGGCACG
This sequence comes from Eubacteriales bacterium, assembly GCA_018385275.1. Taxonomy (GTDB): domain Bacteria; phylum Bacillota; class Clostridia; order Christensenellales; family MB2-83; genus MB2-83. The sequence continues at coordinate 487 of JAHAZM010000043.1, forward strand.
CTTGAGGAAGCCTACGCGTACGCGCGCGACGAGGCGCATTTCGACTTTTTCTCCGTGACCGATCACTCCCACTGGACCTGGGAGTATTATCTCGGTCGGCAGATCGCCGTGGCGGACAGCTTCGACGAGCCCGGCCGTTTCACGGCGCTGTACGGTTTCGAGGTGACCTGGGGCGACAACGGTTGGTATGGTCACTACAACGCGATCATGCCGTCGGATATGTATCTGGCGTCGGAAATGACGCTGAAGCAGTTTTACGACCGGTTTATCAGCGATCCGACCGCGGTCGGGATGTTCAATCACAGCAACAACGAGCACGGCGATTTCGAGCAGTTCGCCTACCGAACGCTGGCTATCAATCAGAAAACCTGTCTCTATGAGTTCCAGGACATCAATTTCATTGAGGAATACTATATCAAAGCCCTGTCCCGCGGCTGGCATCTCGGCACGACCTACGACGAGGACAATCACCAGAAACAGTGGGGCAACGTGAGCCCGAAGCATACCGTCGTGCTGGCCGAAAGCCACGACCGCACCGGCGTGCTCGAAGCGCTGCGCGCGGGCCGTTCCTACGCGACCAACGACAATACGCTCGAAATCGACTACCGGGTCAACGGCCATCTGCTGGGCAGCACGGTCTATAACGCCGACCGGCTCGTCGCCACCGTCCGTGCCGAAACGACGCGCGCCAACGGCATCGGCGTCATGGAGCTGATCGGAGACAACGGCCTCGTGCTGGCGAGCAAGAATTTCGGCGGCGCCAAAGAGATCGAATGGAGCGTCGAGCTGCCCGAGGGCGTGACGTTTGCCTATCTGCGCAGCAATAACAAAGGTCTCTGGCTCATCACGGGAGGGATCTTCTTCGAGCGGAACGAGACGCTGGCGCTTTCCGGCGCGGAGATCATGAGCAGCGGCACGGCCAACGAGTACGGCTTTGCCGTCGACGTGGTCAATCCTACCGGGCAGACCGTCACGGACGCGAAGATCGTCTATTACGTCGGCGGCGCGCTGGATACGGAAACCGCCGTCGCGACGCAGGCGCTGGGCGAGCTGGCTCCCGGGGCTTCCGTCCGCGCGGAGAACTGGTTCACCGTCGACCCCGGCACCAAGAAAAACCACGTGATCGCCGTCGTGACCGGCAAGATCGGTACGACCGCGGTGAGCGCGTCCTACGGCACCTACGTCAGCGGCGTGTATATCACGGAGCTGATGCCGTCGTCGCCTTCGTACAAAGGGATCGCCGACGCGTTCGTATTCATCGAGGTTTATAACAACGACACGGACGCGCTCGATCTCAACCGGCTGGCGCTGCGCCTGCGCTACAAACAGGGCATCAAGGACGCCGCTCTTCCCATGTGGAAAGCGGCCGGCACGCTCGCGCCCCATACGGTCGGCGTGATCTGGCTGCGCAAGAGCGGAAACACGCTGACCGTGGCGGATTTCAACGAGCATTTCGGCACGTCCCTGGTCGAGAACGAGACCATTTTCCTGGTCGAAACCGACACGCTGATGCCCACGACCGTCCGGCCCAGCTTCATGGTCACGGCGATGCGGAGCGCTCTGTATTATCAGCAGACCCGCATCACGTGGGGCGATCTGATCGGCACGCGCACTTTCGGCCCGGATCAGACCCTCACCTTCGGTTACGCGCCCGACGGCAATACCTTCACGGCGATTCCGCTGGAAACCTTCGCCGCCCCCACGCCGGGTACGGTCTCGGACGGCCAGGTGCCGCGCGTGGCAAGGTGACGGATATTCCGAACGAATAGCGAGGAGAGTTTTGGATGATGAAAAGAGCAGGATTGTTTACCGGATTCCTGATTCTGGCGCTGACGGCGGTCATACTGTCCGGCTGCGGCGGCGGGCGGACGACCGCTCCGACGGCTACCCCGACAGGCGCGCCTGCTGAAGAAAACGCCGCGCTGATCAACGGCGAGAAGATCTCTTTTGATCGTGACGCGGTCCACAAGGATCTGCATTACAAGGAAAACGTCGGGAAGACGGAGTCGAGCGGACTGTTCGCCTTCCGCGACATCGTCTGCCGGCAGGGCGAAGACGTCGTTTTTGAAATCAGGATCGTTTATTTCGAGAACAAGACGGTCGAAGAGGTCATGGAGGGAACGGACGCCGTGCTGACGGACAAGACGGTGAACGGGATCGCGTATCAATGCTTCGAAGAGGAGTTTGAGTTTTCGGATCGAACGATTCCCGGCCGCTCCTACATTTATTGCTTCGAAGGCACGACTTATGTAATCAGCTTCATTTCCCCGTACGATCTGACCTCGCTGGAAACGGTTTTCATGAACAACGTGTATTTTGAAAAAGAATAGCGGGGAGCGACGGACGCGCCGCCTCTGGATCGGTTGTTATACGGCCGGTTTTTCGGTGGAAGCAGGACGTCCGCACCGTTTCCCGATCAAGAAAATTCCCGGGTCGGATCATCCGATCCGGATTTTTCATTTGTATGAAGATGTAAAATAATTGTAACACGCTTGCGCCGGAGGACAAACTGGGTTATAATACTAAACAAGGAGGTGCTGTTATATGGTTGACTGGATCAGAAAAGCTAAAAAAACGATCCTGTGGGCGTCCGTCATCGGACTGATCCCGGGAGTCGCCATGATCGCTTTCCCTTCCGTCATGAGCGGCGTCCTGATCTATCTGCTGGGCGCGGTCGTGGTTTTCGTCGGCGCGGCGCTGCTGCTGCTCTATGCGTACAACGTCCGCCGCGGTACGGGCGATTCGTTCGGATTGATTAAGGGGATCGTGACGCTGGCGCTCGGACTGCTGATCCTGCTGCGCTCCGAACTGTTCGTCAACGTGGTTTTCGTCATCATCGCCCTGGTGGTGCTGGCGTGCTCGTTTTATCACATCCAGCTTTCCGTCGCGGCCAAACGGGGCGGCTTCCGGTTCTGGTGGCTGATCCTGTGCGGCGGATTCATCGGCGTGGTGCTGTCGGTTTTGATTATGCTTGACCCGAGCGTGATGCTCAACGCCCTCATCGTTCTGGCCGGCGTCGGGATCGTGTGGGACAGTCTGTTCAATATCTACGCGCTTTACGCGTGTGACAAATTCATCTGAGAGGAGAACTGTTATGCTGAAAAGAGTGCTTGCCATCGCGAAGGTCCGGAAAGAACTCGTGCCCGAGTATATCCGGCTCCACGACAATATTCCGCAGGAGGTGCTCGACGAGTACCGCAAGTACGGGATTATCCACATTTCCTGTTTTTTGGATGAAAACGACACGCTGTACATTTATCAGGAGTACGACGACGCCTATGACGCCCTGCGCGTTCCCGAGAATACGCCGGCCGACGTGGCGTGGCAGAAGATGGTGGGGCCCTGCGCCGATCGCGGATTCGTTCCGCCGACGCCCAAAGAGGTTTTCCGGATGTAAGGCTTTGAACCCGTTCGCCCCGTCCGTACCGTCGGTACGGACGGGCTGTTTTTTCCGGCGGGCCTTCCGCGCCGCGTTCCCGCAAGCGGGCGAAAATTTCCGCTTGCGTTTCCAACGTTTCTGCGCTATAATACTGTCTGCATGGAAACGGAGACATAGCTCAGCTGGTCAGAGCGTACGGTTCACATCCGTAAGGTCGTGGGTTCGAGCCCCTCTGTCTCTACCAGGACCAAAGAAGCAGGCCACGGACCTGCTTTTTTGGTATATGAGACCCGTGAGGGGATCGGGAGCACCGCGTCGGGTCCGGTTCCTTATCCTGAAAGAGAAGCGAGGACAAGAGCGGTTTTCACAGAATAAATGTGCAATACCGCACCGTTTTTTCAATATGCATAGAAAAACGGAAGAGAGGAAACGATATGTGGAAAGATCTTTTTTTGCCGAACCGGATCGGCAGCGAGGATGGGCTTGTACTCCGGGACGAAGAATACGATGACGCGTGCCGGGTCACGCTTGAAAGGTGTCCGGATCATTATGCCGTCACCTTCGGCATATACGGCGCGATGGCGCAAACCGCTTTTTGCGGAGAAGAGGATCATGACGACGTATATGAAGCGATAAAAAAAGAACTGGAGGATTTTTTTAATCGAAAAACGACGCCGGAAGAGGATCTGGCCTTCTACGAACACCTTGTCGATACGTACTATTGATAGGGACAAAGCATATGCAATGGCATATCCCTTTTCGTCTTCGCCTGCCGAAACGTGACCGGAAAACCCGATCGCGTTTTGTTTTTTCCGATCGCGCCGAAGAGGGCGCGTCAGCCGGGTGTCTTTACGCTCGGCGCGTCGGAAAAGCCGGAAGCGGAACAGTCCTTGACACGGCAATTTCTCTTTATTATAATATAGATTATTAAGAGAATGAAGGAGGAAGCGTCGATATGCTGAAAGACTATCTGCTCCAGAACTGGGCGCTGATCCTTATCCTGGCGGCGTTCGCGATCGTGCTCGGGACCACGATCTTCCTGTAGAGAAAAGTGATCCGGCGGATGTATATCCTGATCGTCGCCATATTTGTCCTGTCGATCGTGGTGTTCACCGAGTTCCGCCTCGAAGCGCGGAGCGAGTTTACGATCTGGCGGAGCATTCTGATGGCGATCCGGTACAGCGCGACCCCGTTCATCATCGCGCATATCATTTTTACGCTGATCAAAAAACAGCGCTTGTTCGTTTATATTCCCGCCGCGGTCCTGACGTTGATCGATTTCGTTTCGATCTTCACGGGGATCGTTTTCAGTATCAGCCGGGACAACGTGTTCACGAGAGGCCCGCTGGGGTTGCTTCCCTATATCGTGACGGGGCTCTATTGCGTTTTTCTGGTCTATCTCCTGATTAAACGCAGCAACAAGCAGACGACGGAGATGATCCCGATCCTGTTCCTGAGTCTTTCGTTTGTAACGGGACTGGTCCTGCCGTTTGTCTTCGGCAAGGAATATGCGCAGATCTTCTGTACGACCATCGCCATCGCGCTGTTCGTTTACTATGTTTTTTCGATCCTGCAGATGAGCAAAAAGGATCCGCTGACAGGCCTTCTCAACCGTCAGGCCTACTACGCCGACGTAAGCGGCGACCCCAAAGAAATCACGGCGCTGATATCGCTTGATATGAACGGGCTCAAGGAGATCAACGACACCCGCGGGCATGCGGCGGGCGACGAAGCGCTGAGCACGCTGGCGATCTGCTTTATCAGAGCGGCGAGAAACAAGCAGGCGGTTTACCGGGTCGGCGGAGACGAATTCATCATCGTCTGCCGGCAGACCTCCGTCGACGAAACGATGCGGCTGGTGGAACGGATCCATAAGTATGTGGCGGAAACGGAATACAGCTGCTCTATCGGGTACAGCTTTTCCGGCGAAGGGAAAAAGCCGGTTGATGAATTGCTCAAGGAATCGGACGAAATGATGTACGAGGAAAAGTCGCGTCACTATCAGTCGGAGGAAAAAGACCGTGTGCCTGAAGCGTAAAAAGAGACCCCCGGAGATCCCGGATTATGAAATCATCCGGCCGACCTGCGTGCTCGTCGTCAAAGCGCGCGGCAGGGTGTTTTACGCGAATTTTGAGAAAAACGCCGCGGCCGGAGCGTGGAAAGAAAAACTGCAGACTTCTTCGGTCACGGTCGGACTGCGCGCCGACGGCGATCTGGAGCTGACCGGCGCTCTTCCGTGGGAGCTGCCTCTCTGCGACGAACCGATACGGGTGGAACCCGGCGATATCCTTCTTTCCGGGGAAAACCGGATTACGATCTGCCGCGAAGAAAAAACGGGTACTTTCACTCGTCTGGCCCGGATCGGCAGCGGGAAGGAAGACGAGCTCCGGGACGTCCTTCTCGGCGCGGACGCGCAGATATATCTCGAGTGGGGCGAATAATGAAGATCAGATCGTTTGGTATCGTCACGCTCCGTACCGTCGGGATGCGTCATGCGGCCGAATACGAGATCGTGATGAAAGGCGACGAGGCCGAGGTCTCGCGCTACGCGATGTTTTTTGGCGAAACGGAGGACCGGCGGCGTCTGGAGAGGCGCGCGCTCTGCAGCCAAAAGCAGATCCTGAAGCTGCTGAACGCCTGCCGTCTCCTGAAATGGGACGGCTTTTACGGCGAGCGCCCGAAGGGGCTTAGGGACGGTACGACGTTTCATCTCAACGCCGTCGTCAACGACGGCCGCGAGATCTGCGCGAGGGGCGCGCAGAATTTTCCGCGGGGCTACGCGGTTTTTATGGATGCGCTGAACGAGATCCTGCGCGCGCCGTCGGCGGAGAAGACCGTATCGCCCGACTGAGCGAAAGCGCTCCCCGGCTTTTTTGGCTCGTACGGAGCGCTTTTCCGAAAAACCGGTCTCCGGTTTTTTTGTTAGCGGCGAGTCACGTCCGCGGGTTTTTTATTGAGATTTCTCCGCTTTCGGTGTATGATAAGAATGACTTTTTGAATGAAAAGGAGGGAGCGTCGTTGACCGTCAACGTATATGAACAGTTTTTCGCGGCGGATTGCACGGCGGCCGGTGTGACGCGCCGCGCGGCGCTGGTCATGCTGATTGCTGATTCGGAGGCCGGACAGATCCGCTACGAGGCGGCGCTGACCTTTTTCCCGCATGAAAACGAGGAAGACTTCGCCGTCTCCTACGACGCGTACCGAAGCCGGACGCTGTACGACGCGCCGGGGCGGCGTTCCCGCAAGCGCGAACAAAAGCTTATGGAGACGTTCCGCGCCGAGATCGACGCGCTGGCGGCCGGGATCGGCGGGACCGTGGACTGGGACGCTCCGCTGCGGCCGGCGCGTTTCGGCTGAAAAGCCGTTTCGGAAAACGTTCGTTTGCGGACAAAAAACGGGGGAGCAGAATGAGACATACCGATTACGGAAAAGAAAAGAAGTTTTGCCGGCTTTGCGCCGTGGTTCTGGTCGTCGGTCTGACGCTGGGCCTGCTGGCGCCGACGGCCGGAGCCGAGGTCGTATCCGATCCGACGGGTCTGGGGATCGGTTTCAGCGCCGTGCTCTATGATAACAGCAACGGTCTGCCTACCTCCGAGGCCAACGCGATCGTGCAGTCTGCCGACGGATTCATCTGGATCGGCAGCTACAGCGGTCTGATCCGCTATGACGGCAACGTTTTCGAGCGTTACGACGCCTCGTCCGGCATCTCCAGCGTGGTCAGCCTGTTTGCCGATTCGCGCGGCAGGATCTGGGTCGGGACCAACGACAGCGGCGCGGCGTGCCTGCAGGGACAGACCTTCGTCTTTTACGACCGGGCGCAGGGACTGCGCTCTTCTTCGGTGCGCTCCATCGTCGAGGACCCCGACGGCAATATCATCATCGCTACTACCATGGGCGTGGCTTACGTCGACACGGACGGAAAGCTGAGCGTCATCGACGACGCCATGGTCAATACGCAGTACGTCTGCGAGCTGGTGGCCTCAGCCGGCGGACTCATCTACGCCGTCACGCTGAGCGGCGACGTTTTCACGATCGAAAACTGCCGCGTGGGCCACTATTACAGCGGCGAAAGGATGGGCGTCGGCCTGATCAATACGATCTTTCCCGATCCGGAAAAACCGGGCTGGGTCTATCTGGGCATGCAGGATTCGACCGTTTACTACGGTGATCTGAGCGTGGAAATGTCGGGCGCGGCGAAACTGTCCGCCGAACCGCAGAAAACGATCAACGCCATTCGTCTCATCAGCGGCATGATCTGGATCTGCGCAGACAACGGCATCGGATACTTTGACCGGAACCGGCGTTACGTTCAGGTCCTCGACGTGCCTATGACCAATTCCGTCGATCATATGCTGGTCGACTATGAGGAAAACCTCTGGTTCACCTCGTCGCGGCAGGGCGTCATGAAGATCGTGGAAAACCGCTTCACGGATATTTCCGCGCTCGCGGGACTGGATACGATGGTCGTCAACACGACCTGCCTGAGCCGCGGTCTGCTGTACGTGGGCACCGACTCGGGTCTGGTGATCCTGGATCAGGATTATCAGCGGGTGGAAAACGACCTGACCGCGCAGCTGGCCGGCGCGCGTATCCGCTGCATCCGCCGCGACAGCGCGGGACGGCTCTGGTTCGGCACCTACAGCGTCAACGGCCTGGTCTGCTACGATCCGTCGGCCGGGACGTGGAAAACCTATACCACGGAAAACGGCCTGGCCGCCGACCGGGCGCGCATGATGACGGAATTGTCCGACGGCCGCATCGCGGTGGCGACAAACGCCGGCATGAATCTGATCACGGACGGAGCGGTCACGGCGACGTTCGACGGCCGGAACGGGATCAGCAACCTGGAGATCCTGTGCATCGAGGAGGGCTCCGATGGCCGGATCTATCTGGGCAGCGACGGCGACGGCATTTACGTCGTCGACGGTACGAAGGTCTCCCGGCTCGGCGTCGACGACGGTCTGCGTTCCGAGGTCATCCTGCGCCTGAAAAAGGATCCGTCCGAGGATCTTTACTGGATCGTCACGAGCAATTCGATTTCTTATATGCGCGCCGACAACCGCATCACGACGCTGCACCATTTTCCTTATTCGAACAATTTCGATCTGTTTTTCGATGAAAACGGCCGGGTCTGGATCCTGAGCAGCAACGGCATCTACGTCGTATCGCGTGAAGACCTGCTTTCCGACAAGCCGCTGACCTACACCCTGTACGACACGCGTTCGGGCATGAGCCGCGTCGCTACCGCCAATTCCTACAGCGATATCGAGCCGGACGGCACGCTGTATATCGCCTGCTCGACGGGCGTTTCCCGGGTCAATATCAACGAGAACGCCGAAAGCAACAGCCGCGTGCGCCTCGGCGTGCCCTTCCTCATGGCCGACAACCGCTATATCGCCAACGACGGAACGGGCGCGATCCGCGTGCCGGCCGACTGCCGCCGTCTCCATATCTACGCGATGGCTTTTACGTATAAACTGCAGAATCCCCGCCTGAGCTATTATCTGGAGGGATTCGACGACGGCCCCATCGAGACGACCAAACAGGACCTGAGTTCCATCAGCTATACCAATTTGGCCGGCGGCACCTACCGGTTCCACCTGTCGTTGTTCAATACGCTGACCGGCGAGATCGATCAGACGCTGACGCTGACGTTTGTCAAGGAAAAAGCCTATTACGAGCAAATCTGGTTCTGGGCGCTCTTGGTCGCGGCGGGCGTCGCGCTGATCGTGGGCGTTGCGCTGTTCTTTTTCCGCCGGCACACCAAAAAGCTGATCGCCAAACAGCAGGAGACCAAGCGCCTCGTCGACGAGATGACCAGCGCGTTCGCCGACTGTATCGATATGAAAGACGCCTATACCAACGGTCACTCCGCCCGCGTGGCCAAATACTCGGCCATGCTCGCCGGCGCGCTGGGCAAGAGCGAGGAAGAGGTCGAGCATATCCGGAATATCGCCCTGCTGCACGACATCGGGAAAATCAGCATCCCGGACAACATCCTCAATAAGCCGGGACGTCTGACGGACGAGGAGTTCGCCGTGATGAAGAGCCACTCGGCCCGCGGCTATGAGATCCTGAAAAAGATCCAGATCGCGCCGGATCTGGCGCTGGGCGCGGGCTATCACCACGAGCGCATCGACGGCCGCGGGTATCCGCGCGGCGTCGACGGCGGCGAGATCCCGGAGGTCGCGCAGATCATCGCCGTGGCGGATACCTTCGACGCCATGTACTCCGACCGTCCGTACCGCAAGAAAATGAAGCTTTCCGACGTGGAAGCCGAGATCGTGCGCGTGGAGGGCACTCAGTTGAGTCCGCGCGTCGTCGAAGCCTTCCGCAAACTCGTCGCCGAGGGAGCGTTCGACAATATTTGATCTCCGGCGCCGTACGGTTCGATCGCCCGGCGCGGGCGCGGAGTATGCGTTTATCAACGCCGGCGGCGGAGAAGCGACGCTGGACGGAAAACCGCTGAGCGAAAAAAGGCCGGCGCGTTGCCGCCGCCCCGGTTTTACCGGAAAAAGAAAGGATGAGACTTCTGTCGGAGCGGAAAGCCTGTCAAACGATTTTTGCCTTCCTCGATCAGGCGGTGATCGTGCTGACACTGTTGGCCCTTGTGCTGACCGTCGCCGGCGCGGTCCTGCTGCCGGTCACGGCCAGTCCGGCTTATTACGCGGCTGAATACGCGCGCGCCGATACGCTTCCGAAGCTCGCGCACTCGTTCCGCGATCCCGACGGCGGCGTTCACCGCATCGAGTATACGGCCGAAGAACTGGACGCCGTGACCGGGTCGCTCATCCGCTATCTGCTTTACGGGGGAAAGACCCTGCAGGTCACGGTCGAGCGGGACGGCGAGGTCTACGAGGTCTTCTCCGAACAGGCCCTGCGCCATATGGCGGATGTAAAAAAGCTCTACGCCGGCGGCGTGGCCGTGCTGACCGGGACAGCCATCGCGCTCGTCCTCTGCGCAGGATACTTTGTCTGGCGGCGAAAACATATTACGCGGAAGTGGTTCCGCACCACGCTGATCGTCTACGCCGCCGTCCTCGGACTGCTGAGCCTGATCGTGCTGTTCGTGCTGATCGACTGGAACGACGCGTTCGTCCTGTTCCATCGGTTGATTTTCCCCTCGGAGGCGCAGTTTCGCGACGCCTTTTTCGCCGTAAAGTCCAATTATCCGGAGAAATACTATATCGACAATCAGTTCCTCGTCAAAATGCTCGATCCCGGGCTGTTCCGCGACGCGGGGCTCCTGGTCGCGGGCGCCGAAGCGCTGGTACTGACGACCTATACGCTGATCGCGCGCCGCTTTTCGCGCCGGAAAGAGCGGCCCGACGCCTGAGCGTACGTTCAAACGCTAAAAGACCACGCCTCGCGTTTGCGGCGGAGGATAAGGAGGTTTATCTCTATCATGTCGGACAACACAAAAAAGAAGAGACTGGTCACGCGCAGCGATTTTGACGGCCTTGCCTGCGCCATGATGCTGCGCGAGCTCGGCCTGATCGACGAGATCAAGTTCGTTCATCCGAAAGACGTCCAGGACGGGAAAGTCGAGCTTTCGGACAACGATATTACGACCAATCTGCCCTATGATCCGCGCGTATCCCTCGCTTTCGACCATCACGAGTCGGAAATCGACCGGCTCAAAGCCAGGGAAGTCGGCGGCAAGCTGATTATCGACCCGCACGCCCGCAGCGCCGCCCGCGTCGTATACGACTATTACGGCGGAAAAGAAGCGTTCCCCCGCATCAGCGACGATCTGATGGAGGCGGTGGACAAAGGCGACAGCGCGGATTTCACGCTTGACGAGGTCCTCCATCCGCAGGGCTGGGTCATGCTGCATTTTCTGATGGATCCGCGCACGGGCCTCGGCCGGTTCCGCGAATTCCGCATTTCCAACTACGACCTGATGATGGAGCTCATCGGCTACTGCATGAATCATAAGATCGACGAGATCCTCGAGCTGCCGGACGTGCGTGAGCGCGTGGAGCTTTATCATGAGCAGTCCGAGCTCTTCGAAGCGCAGCTGCGGCGCATCGCCAGGGTCTGCGGCAAAGTCGTGGTGCTCGACCTGCGCGGTGAAGAGATTATTCACGCCGGCAACCGCTTCATGATCTACGCGCTGTATCCGCAGGAGCAGATCTCCGTTCACGTCGCATGGGGCTTCCGCAAGCAGAACACGGCGGTCATGATCGGCAAATCCATTTTCAACAAGTCCTCCGGCGTCGATATCGGCGAAATCTGCCTCCGCTACGGCGGCGGCGGTCACCGCAACGCCGGCACCTGCCAGCTTGAAAACGACGAGGTAGACGGCAAACTGGCCGACATCATAGACGCGCTCAACGCTTGAAAAAACCGTTCGTATCGCGCAAACGCCCCCGGAAGCACTGTGCTTCCGGGGGCGTTTTTTGTCGGGTTGTGATGCGATCGGGAAACGGTCGCGGTTTTTAGCCCCCCCCGGCCGCCGGGGAATATCTA
>JAHAZM010000044.1 GCA_018385275.1 Eubacteriales bacterium
ACGCCGCGCGCCGCGGAAAGTCAATGGCGGTCCTTAACCGTTTCCCTGCAGAATCTTACGCCCGCCGACACTCCCCCGCCTTGACATTTGCCCGATTGTATGATATATTCGTGCCGGCGTCCGGATCAGAAAGACCGCGCCGGAGCAAAGGAGAACCGCATTATGAAATTAGGGGTCGTAGGACTGCCCAACGTGGGCAAAAGCACGCTTTTCAACGCCATCACGCAGGCCGGCGCCGAATGCGCCAACTATCCGTTCTGCACCATTGAGCCCAACGTGGGCGTCGTCGCCGTTCCCGACGAACGGCGCGACAAGCTGGCCGATATCTATTCGCCCTAAAAATCCACGCCCGCGGTCATCGATTTCGTCGACATCGCCGGACTGGTGCGCGGCGCGTCCCGCGGCGAGGGACTGGGCAATAAATTCCTCTCGCACATCCGCGAGGTGGACGCCATCGTGCACGTCGTACGCTGTTTCGAGGACGACAACATCGTCCACGTCAACAGCCATATCGACCCGCGCGACGACATTGAAACGATCAATACCGAGCTGCTCCTGGCCGATCTGGACGCCGTGAGTCACCGGCTCGAGCGCAGCGCCAAAGCGCTCAAGACCGGCGACAAGAAACAGGCCGATGAGGTCGCCGTACTCACGCGCCTGCGCGACGCGCTCAACGAAGGCCGCCCGGCGCGCGCGCTCGACTTTACCGAGGAGGAGCGCGCTATCGTCGACAGCCTGTTCCTGCTGACGGCCAAGCCCGTCCTGTACGCGGCCAACATCGCTGAAGAAGACGTCGCCAAACCTATCGACGAGCTGCCCTACGCGGCCGTCGTGCGCGACGTCGCCGAGGCCGAGGGCGCCGAGGTCCTCGTCATCTGCGCGCGGCTCGAGGAGGAGATCGCCGCGCTGGACAAAGACGAAAAGCGCGAATTCATCGCGGAACTGGGCCTGGGTCAGAGCGGTCTGGACAAGCTGGTGAAAAAATGCTATCGCCTGCTCGGGCTGATCAGTTTCCTCACCGCCGGACCCAAAGAAGTCCGCGCCTGGACGATCCGCGAGGGCACGCGCGCGCCGCAGGCGGCGGGCAAGATCCACTCGGATTTTGAGCGCGGTTTCATCCGCGCCGAGGTCGTGCCCTACGACACGCTGATCGCCGCCGGCAGCTACAACGCCGCGCGTGAAAAAGGCCTGGTCCGCAGCGAGGGCAAGGACTACGTCATGAAAGACGGCGACGTGGTGCTCTTCCGCTTCAACGTGTAAAGTTTTTTCTTCCGACAAAAACCCCCGATCCTGCGATCGGGGGTTTTCTTTCATTCTTTTCAGGTGAGGCTCCAGTCGATGGGCTCGCGCCCGTGCTCGATGAGGAAATCGTTGGTGCGGATAAAGTGCCCGCAGCCGAAAAAGCCGTTGTAGGCCGAAAGCGGACTCGGGTGCGCGCATTGCAGCACGAGATGACGGCGGTTCGTAATCATCTCGGCCTTGCGCCGGGCGTTTCCGCCCCAGAGCAGAAACACGATCGGCTCCGTCCGCTCGTCGAGCAGGCGGATGACGCTGTCCGTGAACTGCTCCCAGCCGTGCTTTTTATGCGAATCCGCGAGTCCCGCGCGCACCGTCAGCACGGTATTGAGGAGCAGCACGCCGCGCTCGGCCCACGGCGTGAGGTCGCCCGTGTCCGGAACCGGGATGCCCAGCTCGTCGTTGATCTCCTTGAAAATATTGACCAGGGACGGGGGTTTCGGCACGCCGTCGCGCACCGAAAACGCCAGCCCGTGCGCCTGTCCTTCCCCGTGATAGGGATCCTGTCCGAGGATACAGCAGCGCACCGCGGCGTAGGGCGTCAGTTTCAGCGCGTTGAAAACGTCGTACTGCGCCGGGTACACGGTGTGATGCGCGTACTCGTCGGCCAGAAACGCTCTCAGCGCCGTATAGCTTTCGGCGGCGAAGGCCGGCGCGAGGAGCTCGTCCCAATCGTTGCCGATCTTCATGACTCAAGCTGGCTCAGCACGCCCATGCGGAAATCCGCCCACGGCTGAGAAATATCCGTATCGAGCGCGCTGGTGACCCACTCCACGCCCTCGACGGTATGGACGGAATACTTGCCGGCGTTGCCGCCGATGACGGAACGGCCCGCGTCGAGCACCAGCACGACGTCCTCGCCCGGCTCGAGATTCGGCTCTCCGTAGTAAAGATAGGTCGCGCCCTCATAAATACCGCCGAGCTGACGCACGGTGATGAGTGGGAACGGATCGCTCGAGTCGATGCCGAGACTGCCGTAGATCATCTCGCGCACCTGCACGGTCACGGGCGTGTAGACGTAGGTCTCGCCCTCGGAAACGAAGGTCGCGGTCTTGCCTTTATTGATGACGGTGCCGTAAAGGATCACGCCGGCGCGGCGGATCGCTTCCCCGGTCGTCATGCTTTCGACCGTACGCTCGATGACCACCGGCGTGGGCGTCGGCGTAGGCGTGGGCGTCGGCGTCGGAGTCGGAGTGACCGGCGCGGTCGTCGCGCCCGGCGTCGCGCTCGGCGTCGGCACGGGGCCGGCGGTAGGCGTCGGCCCGGGCGTCGGCGTCGGTACGACGACGGCTTTGACCGTCTCGATGCGCGCGATCATCTGATCGAGCGTCATCGTCACCGAAGCGTCGGCCTCCGACGTGACGTAAGTGTCGTTGGAAATATAGTACTTGCCCGCGCGTTCGCCGATCAGGAAGCCTTCCGCGTCCAGAAACAGCAACACGTGCTCGCCCTTGATAAAGGTCGCGGCGTTTTCATAGCGAAAGGTCGTGCTTCCCAGAGTACCGCCGAGCTGATACGTGTTCAGACAATCGGGACCGTAGAGGACCCGTCTCTCCCCGAGACTCACCGGCGTGTAATAAATGAACGGCGTCTCCGCTCCCGTTTTATCCGTGATGGGCGCGGCGGCCTTTTCGGAAATAACGGCGCCGAAACCGTCCACTCTGGCGATTAGGATCGTCCCCGCGCGGCTGATGATCTCGTCAAGCGTCAGATCCTCCGTTTCAATGGAAAACTCTCTCGTGCCCCTGCGCAGCAGATCCGTGCCGAAAAGAACGCAGACCGCCGCGATCACGACCAAAGCGATGACGGCCACAATGCCCGCTGTATTCTTTTTGTTTTTTCTCTTTCTTGCCATCAGAAGCGGCCTCTCTTTATTTTTCTATTCTTATCATACCATCCGGATCGGGGCTTTGTCAACAAAGGGCCCGCCCCGCCGTTTTTTCGGCAAAAAACTCCCTCCCGGGGTCATCGGGAGGGAGCGGTTTGCGTTGAGCGGACTTACTTGGCGGCCGGGTATTCGTTGCAGAGCAGATAAGCGGGGGCTTCGTCTTCCTCGACGTCGGGGAAACGGCCGACCGTGGGGAAGAATCTCTCCGCGTCGCTCTTGTCGGCGTCCTTGATCGCGCCGAGCCACGGCTTGCGGTCCACCGGCTCGAAGAAACGGTTGTCCGTGCTGTCGTCGTTGCACTGGCTGACTTCGCCGACGAGCACTCTGCCGCAGCCCTTTTCCGCCCAGAAAGCGTGATAGAGCTTGCGGGTGTTGGTCATGCTCATGCCGGGCGTGAGACGGATGACCGAGCCGGCCGGAACGGTATAATGACGGCCGTCGACCTGAATGTTCACGTCGCCGTCGGAAAGACCGTCGTTCTCGTCGGCCGCGTAAACCTTGATAAGCAGGTTGCCGCCGCCGCGGTTGATGATATCCTCCTG
Source organism: Eubacteriales bacterium (assembly GCA_018385275.1). Lineage (GTDB taxonomy): Bacteria > Bacillota > Clostridia > Christensenellales > MB2-83 > MB2-83. Next base: position 3,727 of record JAHAZM010000044.1, read on the forward strand.
CTTATACCAGTGATAATGGTACGGCGTGGTCTGCTCCTCGTCGACGATCATGATCTTCTCGGCGTAAACCTTCTTGATATCCTCGGGATCTTTCTGATTGCCGTTGCGGACGGTGAACAGGAACAGGCCGCATTTGCGATAATCGCCGCTGCCGAAATCCGTGATGTCCCAGCCGAGGCAGTTGCGGCGGATCTCGTCGTACTCGTGATTCTTTTCCGCCCATTCCGCGGGGGTGAAATACGCAAACGGCGGCAGCTTGAAGCCGCACTGATCCATGAAGCGGATCCCGTCTCTGATGATCGCGTTGATCTCCGATCTTTTCATGATAAAAAGCCTTCTTTCCTTCGATACTTTCGTTTCTTTTATTGTACCAAAAGGACGGTCTCCTGTCAAGATTCTTGACCGGTCCGGACGGCTATTTGATATAATATTTGCCCAGCATTTCGCCGCGGCGCGTTTCGGATTCCATCAGCTGGCCGATATCGGTGCCGAAGGCGTTGGCGATCGCCGTCAGATAGTATAACGAGGTCGCGATTTCCCGCTCGACGTTCTCGCGGCAGCGGCGGCAAAGGTCGCCCGTGATATGCGTTTTCATCAGCTCGCTCAGATCGTCGAGTCCCGAGCCGGGCGAAAGGTGCTGCTGATCGGCCGCGATATGGATACAGCCACAGAGGCTGGAGGCTTTGACGATCACGCGCGCCAGCGCCGCCGTCGCCGTCTGATATTTGGTCAGGCAATCAAGGATGCCTTTATTGAACGCCAGCGAGCCGTTGACGGTACGGCGGAATTCCTGTACTTCCGAGTCCATGTTTTTCCCTCCTTGACGCTGACAGTATAGCACCGCTCCGCACTCGAAATCCGTCGCCCCGGACGGCGACGTTTGTCAAAACCGCTCGTTTCAGCGCGTAACGAAAAAGCCCCGCCCGAAAGGCGGAGCTTTCACCCTTTTATTCAGCGTTTTTTCACGAGCAGGAAATCCCGCATGACGGCCTGCTCGACCCAGTGCTCGGCCGAAACCGGCAGCGCCTCGGCCTGCTCCGGCGGCACCAGCGCCGCCAGCGCGCCGCGGTCCGTCGTGTAGGTATTGAACGACAGGATCAGCACGCCGCCCGCGCGCAGCACGCCCAGCCAGGCCGGCAGGCAGCGCCGCACCAGCGCCAGCGCGCCGTTCTCGGCGCCGTGCTGGACGCCGTAGGGCAGATCGGCGGCGACGACGTCGAACTTCTTTTTGGTGAAAAACGACCCGACCGCGCCCGCGTCTCCGCGGACAAACGCCAGCTCGCGTCCCTCTCCGTAGGTAAAGAGCGAGCGTTCGCCGCCGACGCGGCCGTCGACGGTGAGATTGGTGCGCGCGAGCTTATGCCTGACGCGATGATACTCGAAATATTTTTTGGTGAACTGCACCCCCGCGGCGACGTCGTTCTTGTCCGTGTCGACGCCGTAAGCGTCCCAGCCCCGGTCCGCCGCCGCGTACAGCGTCGTTCCTCTTCCGCAGCACGGATCGAGCAGGCGCCCTGCCGCGCCCTCGGCATACGCCTCGGCCAGGAACAGCATCGTGTCGGTGAAATCCGGATTGGTTTTACCGGAATATTTCAGGATATGCGCCATGTCCGCGCCGACGGCGTGCCGCTTTTCGATCTCCAGCGGCACGAGCTTTTCGCCCTCGACGGCAAAAAGCCCCGCGCAGTTCGGGCTCTGCCGGACGGCAAGCCGCCGGGTCTCGTCGGCGTCGAAGGAAAAGAAGATCATGCCGCCCACGTCTGTGCGCTCGAGGGGGACTTCCCCGAGCACGGCGGTCAGCTCCGCCTCGGTCAGCACCTCCAGCGAATCGTTGTAGCGGGCGTTCGGATGGGTCTTGAGCAGGAAAGCCGTGTTCACGTCTCGTCCTCCCCGTCGGGCAGCAGTCCGATCAGCTCGTCGGCCGCGGCGCCTTCGATCTCTTCGACCTTCTGCAGCTTCTTCCCTATGATGCGGGTGCGATCCGTCGCCGTGTCGATGACCTTGGCCGCGTCGTCGATCTTGTCGCGGGCCTTGGCCAGCACGTCGGAGAATTTCTGGAATTGGGTCTTGAACGCGCCGAGCAGGCTCCACACCTCGCTGCTGCGTTTCTGAATGGCCAGCGTGGTAAATCCCATCTGCAGCGAATTGAGCAGAGCCGCCAGCGTGGTCGGTCCCGCGACAAGGATGCGGTTTTTGTTCTGAAGCTCCTCGCACAGACCCGGCGTGCGCAGGACCTCTGCGTACAGCCCTTCGGTGGGCAGGAACATGATGGCAAAGTCCGTCGTGTACGGCGGCGCGACGTATTTTTCGGAGATCTTCCTGGCTTCCTGCCGGATCTGGACGACCAGATCGCGCGCGGCCGCGTCCACCGCCGCCGCGTCGGCCGTTTCAGCCGCCGCCGCCAGACGCGCGTAGTTTTCGATGGGGAATTTCGAGTCGATGGGCAGCAGGAGCTCGCGTCCGTCCTCTTCCCGGCCCGGGAGCACGACGGCGTACTCGACGATCTCGCCCGAGCCGGGCACGGGCTTGACGTTGTGCCTGTACTGCTGCGGCGAAAGGATCTGCTCGAGCAGGACGCCGAGCTGGATCTCGCCCCACGTCCCGCGGGACTTGACGTTGGAAAGCATCCGTTTCAGGTCGCCCACGCCGCCGGCCAGCGACTGCATTTCGCCGAGACCCTTGTAGACGGCCTCGAGCCGCTCGCTGACCTGCTTGAACGACTCGCCGAGGCGCGTGTTCAGCGTGGAGGAGAGCTTTTCGTCCACCGTGACGCGCATCTCCTCGAGTTTCTTGGCGTTGTCGGTCTGAATGGCCGTCAGCTTCGTTTCGACGGCGGCGCGCAGCTCGGCGAAATTGCGCGACGACATCTCGGAGATCATTTTCTGCGTCTCGACCATGGCGTTGGTATTGGTGCGCGAAACCTCGGCCGAGTGCCGGCAGATCCGCTCCTCGCTTCTGGCCATCTCGTCGAGAACGGCTTTTTTATCGGCGGCGGCGGCGGAGAGGATCCTCTCCTCGCGCTCGTCGAGCTCGCGGCGCGAAACGGGCCGCTTCACGAGCGCGACGACGAGAGCCGCCACGGCGGCGACGGCAGCCACGGCGGCCAGGATCAGCGTGATTACGTCCATGACATCTGCTCCTTTACATAATCGATGATGGCGTCGAACGCGTTGACGCCCGTGGCGCGATAGGCTCCGACGGTCAGAGCGTTGCTGTTGATCTCGCAGATCTCCCAGCCGCGCGGACCGCGCAGCAGATCGCAGCCGGCGAAATCCAGCCCCAGCGCCCGGGCTCCGGCCAGCGCGCATTCCACCGCTTCCGCCGGCGGCACGACGGCCCCGGCCGTGCCCGCGGCGGCCAGATTGCTGCGGAAATCCGCTTTGTTTTCGCGGCGGATGGCGTTATTGAGCCGCCCGCCGACGACGTTGAGGCGCAGATCGCAGCCGTGCCCGTCCGGAAACTGACGTCGGAACGGCTGGGCGACGAGATCGGTCGTCGTCCCGCGCAGCAGCTCGAGCAGCGCCCGGGCGTTTTCAACGAGAAACACGCCTGCGCCCAGCGAGCCGCGGCGATGCTTGACCACCAGCGGAAAACCGCCGCAGAACGCGACGAGCTCGTCGACAAATCCCGTTTCCGTGTATCCGATATTGGCGTACGTCATCGGCACACAGTAGGTCGGCACCGCGGGTACGCCCGCGCGCGCCAGACTCAGCGCCGTCAGCGCCTTGTCGTCGGCCAGCGCGATGGCCTCGGCGCGGTTGAACAGCCGGCATCCTGTCGCCTCCAGGGCGCGGGCCGCGACTAAGTCTTTGTCGAAAAACAGCGCCGCCGTCAGACGCCGGGTGCTCACGCGCCCGTCCAGACGCGCCGCGATCTCCGCGTTCGTGAGACGGAGCGGTTCGAGCCCGCGCGCGCGCGCTGACGCGGAAAACAGCGCGGCCGTTTCCTCCGTCTGCGGAGAGCGGAAAAACGCCGACGTGATATAAGCCAGTTGTTTCTTACTCATAATCGTTTAATCTCGGCGGAAAACCCGCCCTTGTCGAAAGTGACGACCGCGCAGGCGGCCGGTTCGTACCCCAATCCGGCCAGACTGCCCGGATTGAGCAGGAAAACCTCTCCGCCCCACTCGGCGGCGGCGCGGTGCGTGTGTCCGTAAACCGCCAGCGCACAATTTCGTTCCCGGGCGGCGTATTCCAGATCGAGCAGCGTCCATTTGACGCGCCAGCGGTGTCCGTGCGTACAGAAAACGCGCACGCCCTCGAAACTCAATACCAGCTCGTCGGGCGGCGACGGCGCGCCGAAATCGTTGTTGCCTCGTACCGCCGCGTAGGAGACGCCGCGCGCCATGGCGGCGTATTCGCCGTCGAAAGCGCCGTCCCCCAGATGCACGATCTCGTCCACGCCCGTGAGGTCGAGGCGTGAAAAGGCCGACGCGTCGCCGTGCGTATCCGAGACGAAAAGCACGCGTTTCACAGCTTGGCCGCCAGCGCGCGCAGCGCTTCTCCGCGATGACTGACGCGGTTCTTTTCCTCGTCGGAAAGCTCCGCGATCGTCCTGCCGTCGGGCAGAGCGAAGATCGGATCGTATCCGAACCCGCCGTCGCCTTTCGGCGCGCGCGCGATCGAGCCGCGGCATTGGCCGCAGGCGATCACGACGCTGCCGTCGGGCCGCGCCAGCGCGACGGAGGCGACGAAGCGGGCGCTCCTCTCCCCGTCGGGAACGGCTTTCATCTGTTCGAGCAGGAGCGCGTTGGCGTCGTCGACGTGATGCATCGCCGCGTAACGGGCCGAAAACACGCCCGGCGCGCCGTCGAGCGCGTCGACGCACAGGCCCGAGTCGTCGGCCAGAGCCGGCAGTCCCGTCGCGGCGCAGACGGCCCGCGCCTTGATGAGCGCGTTTTCCTCAAACGTCGTGCCGGTCTCCTCCGGATCGCAGACGACGCCCGTCTCGCCCAGCGAAAGCACGCGGTCGAAAAACGGCGCGAGGATGCTCCTCATTTCCCGGATCTTGCCCGGATTGTTCGAAGCGATGACGACGGTCTTCACAGGAGCGCCTCGTCCTGCGCCGCCAGCAGCGCGCGCCCTTCCGTAAGCGCCAGGTTCACCAGCGCGTTCAGCTCCTCCGTCGTATAGGGACGACCCTCGCCCGTGCCCTGGACCTCCACCAGTTCCCCGCCGTCGGTAAAGACCACGTTCATATCCACGGCGGCGTGGCTGTCCAGTTCGTAATCCAGATCGCAGATCATCTCGCCCTCCGCGCTGATCCCCACGCTGACGGCCGCGATCCGGCGTTTCAAAGCGCCTTCGAAGCCGAATTTCCGGGCGGCCAGCGCCAGCGCCACGTACGCGCCCGTGATGCCGGCCGTGCGCGTGCCGCCGTCGGCGTCGAGCACGTCGCAGTCGATCTTCACGGTACGCTCGCCCAAAGCGCCGAGGTCCACCGCCGCGCGCAGACTGCGCCCGATCAGGCGCTGGATCTCCGTGGAACGGCTGTCCGTCCGGCCGCGTTCGCGCTCCTTGCGCGCCGGCGTGCTGGCCGGCAGCATGGCGTATTCGGCCGTCAGCCAGCCCGTGCCGCGGCCTTTGAGAAACTCCGGCACGCCCTCGGCGACGCTGGCCGAGCACAGCACGCGCGTCCGTCCGACGCAAATCAGCGCCGAGCCGGCGGCGTTGAACAAAAAATTCGGTTCGATTCGGATCTGTCTCATACTTTCTCCTCAATATGCTCTCAGCAGGTGAATCCGGCCCTCGAGGCGATACGCGCCGACCTCGGCCGGCACGAGCACGCTCACGCCCGGCGCGAGCATCCGCCGTCCGCCGTCCCAGACGAGAGCCGCGCCCTCTCCGGCGAAAGCCGTCAGGATGTCGAAATGCTTCCCTTCCGTGTCGAAGCGGCGCTCTCCGTCGAGAACGACGTTTTCCACGCGGAAAAACGGATTGTCCGTCAGCACCCCGCGCCCCTCGGAGGGGATCGCCGCGGCCGAAAGACCGAAGTCGATGCAGTCGAGCGCCTGCGCCAGATGAAGCGGGCGCCGGCGGCCGTCCGGGCCGACGCGGTCGTAGTCGTAGACGCGATAGGTCGTGTCGCTGGACTGCTGGATCTCCAGGATCAGGAGTCCGGCGCCGATGGCGTGGACCAGTCCCGCCGGGATGAAAACGAAATCCCCTGCCCGGATCGGCACGCGGCGCAGGCAGTCCGTGACCGTTCCGTCCGCCACGGCTTTTTCAAAGGCCGCGCGATCGACCCCGGGCTTCGTGCCCGCGATCAGCTCCGCGCCCTCCCGTGCCGCCGCGACGTACCAGCACTCGTTTTTGCCGCGCTCGTCCGGCCCGATACGGCGCCGGGCGTAGTCGTCTCCGGGATGCACCTGCACGCTGAGCGGCTTTTGCGCGTCGATGAATTTGACCAGCAGCGGGAAAGCCGTCTCCGAGGCGTATTTCGTCCCGAGCAGACGGGGTCCGTACGCGGCGGTCAGCTCCGCCAGCGTGCGTCCGGCCAGCGCTCCGTCGGCCGGGAGGCGGGGAGGGTTGGGGTGGGCGGTGATTTCCCAGGTTTGGGCCACGCGGCCGGTGGGGGGCTGGGCTTTGCCTACGGCGGCGAGGCCGCGGCCTCCCCACAGATAATCCTTATAAACGGGACGGAACGTAAGCGGATACAGTTTCATATTGCCTTCCTTCGTACAAAGAGGCGGCTGCCGCCGCCCCTTTCCGGTGCGTTTTTTCAGTCGATGTGTTTGCCGGTACGGGCGCGCATCTCGTTTTTGAGTTCTTCGACGCGCACGCGGATCTGCGGGATGGACTCGGCCATCATGTCTTGATAGAATCCCTCGTAAGGATAGGTGATCTTCTCGAGGGGTTTGTGGTCGATGCCGTCGACGTACTGCTCGAGCAGCTTGAAATTCCGCTCGTAGCAGTGGAAAGAATTGGCCCTGTGCGTATAGGTCCCCACGGGGATCCCCAGCTCGTCGGCCACTTTCTTCTGCAGCATGATGAAAGCGAACGCGTTCATGAAATTGGCCTGCGCCGCGTCGTTGCTGCGCATCATGACCTTGCAGTGCAGCGCGCCGTTGCGGATGAAATACTGGATGCTCTGCAGACAGGCCGGGTCGTTGTTGGTCGAATCCACCTCGAAATCGCGGATATTCATGATGGCGCGGCGCGTATCCGGATTGCGTCTCAGCTCCCGCATGATAAAGGGCATCTGATAGGCGTAGCGGTCATGATAGGTGTATTCCCAGCACTTGCCGTCCCCGATCTTGAAATCCAGGATCCCGTCCAGGATCTCCATGACGTACTGCTGCAGTTCATAGTACCCGCCGATATAAAGCCGGCTGATCATCGGCTCGGCAAACGGTTCCTCGACGACGTAGGTCATGCTGACTTCTTTCTGCTGCTGGCCCCAGTCGCTGCAGGAAAGCACCTCGCCCTCCTCGTACAGCGCCTTCAGCGCCTTGTGATAGGCTTCGGGCAGGCTTTTTCCCGTGACAAAGATTTCTTTCATGGCGGCGCCTCCTCTCGTTTGTTTTATTATAACCGATGACGATCAATTTTTCAAATAATATTTGATAAAATCGGTTTCTTGTGCTACATTATACAGAAGAACAAACCAAAGGAGCCCGAAAAATGGCACAACTGAGCAAAGTTTACGATCCGAAAGCCGTGGAAGAGCGGCTTTATCAGGCTTGGGAAGAGAGCGGCGTGTTCCACGCCGAGCCCGATCCGGCCAAAAAGCCTTTTACCATCGTCATGCCGCCGCCCAACATCACCGGGCAGCTGCACATGGGTCACGCGCTGGACAACACGATGCAGGACATCCTGATCCGCTTCAAGCGGATGTGCGGCTATAACGCGCTCTGGGTGCCCGGGACCGATCACGCCTCCATCGCCACCGAGGTCAAGGTCACGCAGAAGCTGGCCGCCGAAGGGATCGACAAGCACGCCATCGGCCGCGAGGAATTCCTCAAGCACGTCTGGGCCTGGAAAGAGCAGTACGGCAGCCGCATCGTCACGCAGCTCAAGAAACTGGGCGGCTCCTGCGACTGGGCGCGCGAGCGTTTCACCATGGACGCGGGCTGCAGCCGCGCCGTGACGAAGGTTTTCGTCGATCTGTATGAAAAAGGCCTGATCTACCGGGGCGACCGCATCATCAACCGCTGTCCGAAGTGCAACACCGCGCTTTCCGACGCGGAGGTCGAATACGAGGAGCAGGATTCGCATCTCTGGCATATCCGCTATCCGCTGGCGGACGGCTCGGGCCGCGCCGTCGTCGTGGCGACCACGCGCCCGGAAACCATGCTGGGCGACACGGCCGTCGCGGTCAACACCACCGACGAACGTTACGCCGACATCGTCGGCGCGCAGGTCGTGCTGCCGCTGACGGGCCGTACCATCCCCGTCATCGCCGACGATTACGTGGAAAAAGAGTTCGGCACCGGCGCGGTCAAAATCACGCCCGCGCACGACCCGAACGACTTTGAAGTCGGCCTGCGGCACGGACTGGCCATGCCGCGCGCCATTGCCGACGACGGCACGATGACCGATCTGGTCCCCGCCTACGCCGGTCTGGACCGCATGGAATGCCGCCGCCGTCTCGTCGACGATCTGGAAGCGGCGGGCTATCTGGTCAAGGTCGAGCCCTACAAGCACAACGTCGGCACCTGCTACCGCTGTCATACCACCGTCGAACCCCTGCTGAGCAAGCAATGGTTCGTGAAAATGAAGCCCCTGGCCGAACCGGCCATCGAGGCCGTGCGCTCCGGAGAGACGCGCTTCGTACCGGACCGGTTCGAGAAAACCTATTTCAACTGGATGGAAAACGTCCGCGACTGGTGCATCAGCCGTCAGCTCTGGTGGGGCCACCGCATCCCCGCCTACTACTGCGATTCGTGCGGACACACCGTCGTCGCCGCGGAAGCGCCCGCCGTCTGCCCGGCGTGCGGACACGCGCACCTGACGCAGGACGAGGACGTGCTGGACACCTGGTTCAGCAGCGCGCTCTGGCCGTTTTCCACGCTGGGCTGGCCGGACAAAACGCCCGAGCTGGCGCATTTCTACCCGACGAGCGTGCTCGTCACGGGCTACGACATCATCTTCTTCTGGGTGGCGCGCATGATCTTCTCCGGCATCGAACACATGGGCCGCGCGCCGTTTGCCGACGTGCTGATCCACGGTCTGGTGCGCGACGGTCAGGGCCGGAAAATGAGCAAATCCCTCGGCAACGGCGTCGAGCCGCTCGAGGTCGTCGAGAAATACGGCGCCGACGCGCTGCGCTTCAGCCTGACGGTCGGCGTTTCGCCCGGAAACGATATGCGCTACAAGGACGAAAAGGTCGAGGCCGCCCGGAATTTCGCCAACAAACTCTGGAACGCCGCGCGTTTCGTGCTGCTGGCCGCCGAAAGCACGCCCGTGGCCGAATCCGCGGAACTGAAACTCGATCCGGCGGACAAGTGGATCCTTTCCCGGCTCAGCGCCGTCACCGCCGAAGCGACGGAAAATCTCGAAAAATACGAGCTCGGCATCGCAGCCCAAAAGATCTACGATTTCATCTGGAGCGAATTCTGCGACTGGTATATCGAGCTGACCAAGCCGCGCCTCTACGGAACGGACGAGGAAGCGCGCCGCACCGCCGTGACCGTGCTGGTGCGCGTGCTCAACGCCGCCGTGCGTCTGCTGCATCCGTTCATGCCTTTCATCACCGAGGAAATCTACCAGTCCCTGCCGGATCGCGACGGCAGCATCGTGACGGCCGCCTGGCCCAAGCCCGACGACGTGTCGGCCTACGCCGCGGACGCGGAAACGATGGAGGCCATCATGGACGTCATCCGCGCGCTGCGCAATACCCGCGCCGAAAAGAACGTGCCGCCGTCCAAGCGCGTGAGCTGCTACGTCAAATCGCCGCTCTTCGACGCCATCTCCGCTCATTCGGCCTATCTGGCGCGGCTGGCGGGCGTGGAAAAAGTCTGCCCGTGGGAAAAGCAGGACAACGCCGTCAGCGTCGTCACGCCGCACGCCGAGATCAGCGTACCGCTGGCCGAGCTGGTCGATCTGGGAGCCGAAAAAGCGCGTCTCAGCGCCGAGCTGACCCGCCTGACCGGCGAGATCGCCCGCGCCGAAGCCAAGCTGTCCAATCCGGGCTTTACGGGGAAAGCTCCCGCCGCGGTCGTCGAGGCCGAGCGCGCCAAGCTGACCCGCTATACCGAGATGAAAGACAAGATCGAAGCGCAATTGGCCCGGCTCTGATCCTTTTCAAAGCACCCGGTCCCGTTTCTCCGGCGAGAAGCGGGACTTTTTTTACGGAAAAAACCGGCCGGCGGCGTTTAAGGATCGCTTTTCGGGTCCATACTTCCGTTGCGGAGCGGTCACGAGACCGCGCCGTAAGGAGGAATATCAAATGAAACGATCCATCAAGATCACCGTCGTCATCCTGGCGGCGGCCGCCGTGCTCTGTCTGGGCGCGACGGCGGCGCTGGCCCTGCGGGCCGACGCGCTGAACAAGAGACTTTCGGCCGTCGTCTCCGGAAGCTGTACGGCGCTGGCCGAAAGCATTTCCACGACCCGGACGTCGCTGGCCAAACTCTCGGCGCGCGGGGACGACGCCGAGCTGCGCCGCCGCATCGCCGTTTCGGCCGGAACGGCCGCCGAAGCGCTGTCCCACCTGCCGCTGGGCGACGAGGTCCTGCAGCGCACGATGTCGTTTTTCAACCGCGTGGCCGACTGGAGCCGGTACGCTTCCGACGCCAAAGACGCCGCCGCGCTCTACGCCGCCTGCGATACGCTTTACAGCGAACTGTCCGCCTATCTCATGAGCTCGCCCGCGGCGCTGACGGAGCGGCTCCTGCGCGGGGAAGCCGCTTCTCCCGACGCGCCGGAAGCGGACATCTTCACGATGCCGGAAGCGGACTATCCTCGTCTCATCTACGACGGCCCGTTCTCCGACGCGGCCAAAGCCGAGACCATGCCCGTGACCGAGGGTCTGCCGAAAGCCGACGAGGCGGCGGTACGGGAAGCGGTCTCCGCGCTGGGCGCGCCCGACCTGCTCCGCTACGTGAACACGGAGATCCCCTACTGGTACGTGACGGGCCGGAGCGACGGCGCCGATTTCACCGCCGCGTTCACCGCCGCCGGCGCACGCCTCTGGTGGGCGGATTTTCAGTACGACGCCGACTGCGATCCCACTCTGACGGACGAAGAAGCGCAGGCCGAAGCGATCCGCGTCGCCGCGCGCATGGGCTACGAGGGCCTCGCGCCGGTGTTTCTGCAGCACACGGAACGCGGCGTGCTGGTCAATCTCGCCGCCGTGACCGAAACCGGCGACGACACGGCCGTCTGCTACTCCGATCTGATCAAAATCACGCTCTGCGGCGACGGAAGCCGGCTCGTGCTGTTCGACGCGGGCAACTATCTGCGCTCGCACCGCGACCGCGCCGTCGACGCGCCGAAGATCAGCGCCGAACAGGCCGCCGCCGCGCTGCCGCCCTCCGCCGCCGTCCACGGACCGGGCCGGTTGGCGATGTGCCCGGACGAAAACAAGTTTCACGGCGACGACGTGCTCTGCTACGAATTCGTCTATACCGACGAGGCCACGGGCCGGCGCTGTTACTGCTACGTGCGGGCCGACGACGGTCAGGTTTTCGATCTGCTGATCGTAGAAGACGAAGCCGTCGTCTGAGTTCGGACTGTGCCGTACGTGAATCGAAAAAAAACGAAAAACGTACGTTTTTTTGCAAAAAAACTCTTTACAAATTCGCCGCCGCGTGGTATCTTATAAAAAACGAGAGCCGCAAGTGACGGCAACGATCTTGTGGTTTTAGCAAGATCGTTTTTTTTTTTGCGGTTTGACCGCGAGCCGGCCGCTCACGCCGGTTCGCTTCAAAAATAAAACAAACCGGAGGAAAGAAAATGAAACTCATTTACGGAATCAAAGACAAGCCGAAGTTCGGCCAGTTGATCGTCTTTGCCATTCAGCAGCTTCTGGCCATCATGGCGGCGACCCTCGTCGTGCCGATCATCATCAACGGCAATACGGAAGCGATGGCCTCCGCCTCGCGGATGCAGCCCTCGGCCGCGCTGTTCGGCGCCGGCGTCGGCACGCTCGTCTACATCCTGTTCACCAAAGCGAAGAGCCCCGTCTTCCTCGGCTCGTCCTTCGCTTTCCTCGGCTCCATGACCGCCGCTTTCGCCGGCGCGGCCTCGATGCAGATCGGGTACGCCGGTCTTATCATCGGCGCGATCTTCGCCGGTCTGGTCTACGTCGTCATCGCCCTGATCGTGAAATTCGCCGGCGTCAAGTGGATCAATAAGCTCATGCCCGCCGTCGTCATCGGCCCGACGGTCACCATCATCGGTCTTTCTCTGGCCGGAAACGCCATCGGCGACCTGCAGAAAGCGCCCGCCGGCGGCAGCGTCTACGTCGCCATCATCTGCGGTCTGGTCACGCTGGCCGTCACCATGCTCTGCTCGGTTTACGGCAAGAAAAAGATGATCCGCCTGATCCCCTTCGTGATCGGCATTCTGGCCGGTTACGCCGTGGCCGCGATCTTCACGCTGATCGGCAACGCCACCGGCAACCCCGCGCTGAAGGTCATTGATTTCTCTCTTCTGACCGCGCCGTTCCAGACCTTGCAGTTCAGCAGCTTCATCGCGCTGCCCGAGTTCACCTTCCAGGAAGCCTTCAACGGTCTTTCCTCCATCACGCCCGAGTATATCGGCACGCTGGCCGTCGCTTATATCCCCGTCGCCTTCGTAGTCTTTGCCGAGCATATCGCCGACCATAAGAATCTTTCCTCCATCATTGAGCAGGATCTGCTGACCGAGCCCGGTCTGCACCGCACCCTGCTGGGCGACGGCGTCGGCTCCATGGCGGGCGCCTTCTTCGGCGGCTGCCCGAACACCACCTACGGCGAATCTGTCGGCTGCGTGGCCATCACGAAGAACGCTTCCGTCTACACCATCATCGCCGCGGCCATCGGCGCGATCATCGTCGCCTTCTTCACTCCCTTCGTCGCTTTCGTCAACTCGATCCCGAGCTGCGTCATGGGCGGCGTCTGCATGGCGCTCTACGGCTTCATCGCGGTTTCCGGTCTGAAAATGATCCAGCCGCTCAACCTGGAGAGCAACAAGAACCTGTTCGTCGTCTCCGTCATCCTGATCGCCGGCGTAGGCGGTCTGACCGTCGCTTTCGGCAAGGTCACCATCACCACCGTGGCCTGCGCCCTGATCCTCGGCATCCTGGCCAACCTCATGCTCAAGAAGGGCAAGGACGGCGAGGAAGCGCCCGCCGAAACCAAAGCGGAAGAAGCGCCCGCCGAAGATAAATAATCCGGACAAACAAAAAGCCTGCCGATAGCCGGGTGTCCATAAGACAGTGAATCCTCCATATGATCAC
>JAHAZM010000051.1 GCA_018385275.1 Eubacteriales bacterium
GTGTGGTTACCTTCGCCGCGGGGGTGGGGGGGCGGGCCCGGTTGGGCGGGCTGTGCGGGGGGGGGCCCGGGCGCCCCGACGGCGGACAGGTCGACGCCGTCAGCGGTGCGACGATATCGTCCCGAGCCGTCACCGGCGCGGTCGATACGGCGCTGGCGTATTACGAAGAACACCTGGGAGGAGGGCGCGCGGGATCATGAATAAACTGTTTTCAGCGATCAAAAACGGCCTTTTGGACGAAAATCCCACCTTCCGTCTCGTACTCGGCACCTGTCCGACGCTGGCCGTCACTACCGCGGCCTGGAACGGCGTGGGCATGGGACTGGCCGTCACGTTCGTGCTGGTTTTTTCCAATCTGTTCGTTTCTCTGCTGCGCCGCTTTATTCCGCACAGGGTCCGGATCCCGTGCTTTATCCTGATTATCGCCGCTTTCTCTACGATCGTGGATCTGTGTCTGCAGGCGTTTGTGCCGGCGCTGTCGGAGTCTTTGGGAATCTTTATCCCGCTGATCGTCGTGAACTGCATCATTCTGGCGCGCGCCGAAGCCGTCGCCTATCAGCACGGACCGCTGATCTCCATGGCGGACGGGCTGGGCTGCGGCCTCGGTTTCACGATCGCCATCACGTTGATCGCCATCGTTCGTGAAGTGCTGGGCAGCGGGACTTTCTTCGGCCTCGACGTCACCGGGGGCGTGTACGTCCCCATGGCCATTATGGTCAAAGCCCCCGGAGGCTTCCTTGTCTACGGTCTGCTGCTGGCCGCTTTCGGAACGCTGCTCGCCGCGAGACGGAAAAAGGAGGCGGACGAATGAATCTCGTTCTGATTATCATCAGCGCCGTTCTGGTCAATAACTTCGTCATGTCGCGTTTTCTGGGAATTTGTCCGTTCCTCGGCGTTTCCAAGCGCCTCGATACGGCGCTGGGCATGAGCGCGGCCGTGACGTTCGTCATGGCGCTGGCGTCGCTGTTTACGTATTTTGTCAATCTTCTGCTCGTGCGGTTGGAAATCGAGTATCTGCGCACGATCGCTTTCATTCTCGTCATCGCGTCGCTGGTCCAGCTCGTCGAGATCGTCCTGCAGAAGGTCAGTCCCACGCTCCATAAATCTATGGGCGTGTATCTGCCGCTCATCACGACCAACTGCGCCGTACTCGGCGTGGCCAATATCAACGTCAACGAGGGTTACGGATTGTTGGAAAGCGTCGTCAACGGCACCGCCGCCGCGATCGGATTCGCGCTGGCGCTGATCCTGTTTGCCGGCGTGCGGGAGAGACTGGAGAACTCTGCCGTTCCGAAAGCGCTTCGGGGTACGCCGATCGCCTTGATCGCGGCGGGGCTCATGGCCATTGCGTTTATGGGCTTTGCCGGACTGGGATAGGAGGGGCGTATGGAAATCTTGCTGGGGATCCTCAAACCTGTCCTGCTGCTTTCAGGTCTGGGCTTGCTTTTCGGCTTGGGCCTGTCCGTGGCGTATAAAAAGCTCTCCGTCGCCGTCGACGAACGGGTCGAACAGCTCCGGGATCATTTGCCCGGCGCGAATTGCGGCGGCTGCGGGTACGCCGGCTGCGACGCCTTTGCCGAAGCGCTGGCGTCCGGAGAAACGGACGCTTCCCGTTGCGCGGTCTGTTCTGCCGGGCAAAAGCGCGAGTTGGCGCGCATTTTAGGCGCGGCGCCGGATACGTCGCAGAAAAGAAGAGCCTTTGTAGCGTGCGGCGGCGGCGCCGACTGCTTAGACCGTTACGCCTATACGGGTCCGTCGGACTGCGCCGCGGCGGCGCTGATCGGCGGCGGCCCCAAGAGCTGCGTTTTTGCCTGCTTGGGAATGGGAAATTGCGTCAAAGCCTGCTCGTTCGGCGCGCTGCGGATCAACGACCGGGGCGTGGCGGAGGTCGATCCGGCGAAATGCGTCGGCTGCGGCCAATGCGTCGGCGTCTGCCCGAGAAAACTGATCCGGCTGATTCCGGAAACGGCGTCTGTCGCCGTCGCCTGTGCCTCCCGTCTCAAGGGGGCGGAGGTACGCAGACAGTGCAAAGCGGGCTGTCTGGCGTGCGGCGCCTGCGTCCGGGCCTGCGCTTCCGGCGCCATCGTCATGGAGGAGAATCTGCCTCGCTTTGACGAGGAGCGATGCGTCGGCTGCGGCCAATGCGCGGAGAAATGCCCGACCGGGGCGATCCGTTCTTTTGTTCATCAATCGTATGACGAAACCGGGCATACGAAATAAATATGCGGAGGAAACAACATGAAGAAAATAGCGATCATCGACGTAGGCACCAATTCCACCAGATTGGTTTTGTTATCGATCAACGATAACGGCGGATATAAAGTCATTGATGAGATCAAAGAATCTGTTCGGCTCGGGCAGGATATGGGCGAGGAGTGCATGATCAAACCCCGCCGCATCGCGCAGTTGATTATGGCGCTGCAGATGTTCCGCCGCCTCTGCGACAATAACGGCGTGGACGAGATCATCGCCATTGCCACGAGCGCCGTCCGGCGCGCCCGCAACCAGCGCAGCTTCCTCGATCAGGTCTACGCCGAAACCGGCATCGAGCTCAAGGTCCTGACCGGCGAGCAGGTGGGCCATTACGTATACGTGGGCGTTTCCAATACCGTGGACGTCGACAACGCGGTCATCGTTGAGATCGGCGGCGGCAGTATGGAAATCATGCATATGCAGAAACGCGCGCTCAAGAATATCGTGAGCATTCCGTATGGAAGCGTGAACCTGACGGAAAAATTCCAGCTGCAGGACAAGATTTCTGACGAACAGGCCAAAGAGATCGAGGATTTCATCTATAAACAGCTCGACGCGGTGCCGTGGCTCAAGAACCTCAAGGGCCTGCCTCTGGTCGGCGTCGGCGGCGCGTTCCGCAATATCGGCAAGATCATGATGAAAAAATCCAAGTATTCCATCGACGTTCTGCACAACTATGAGCTGAGCTTCGAAGCGGTGGAAAACGTCTATAAAGACGTACTGTCCATGAACCTGGATCGCCGCATCAAAATCAAAGGCCTGTCCAACGAACGGGCGGACATTTTTGTCGGCGCGGCGGCGGCGGTCACGGGCGTCATGCGCTTTATGGAGAGCGACAAGGTCATCATCAGCACCAACGGTCAGCGCGAGGGCATCCTTTATGCTTACATAAACCCCGCGGTCATGCAGAAACCGACGGAAAACGTGCTCGATTTCGGCCTCCAGAACATGATGGATCTGTATGTGATGAATCCCGCGCACGCCTACAAAGTCTACGATCTGACCCAGACCATGTTCGAGCAGCTGCGTCAGCTGCACAAACTGCCGCCCGTTTACGGCAAGATCATCAAAACAGCGGCGCTGCTCCATGACTGCGGCACTTCGATCCGCTATTACGATCACCAGAAGAATTCCTATTATCTGATTATCAATTCGGAGATCACGGGCCTGTCTCACAAAGAGATCGTCCTCAGCGCCCTGATCGCGCTGCTGCACCGCAAGGAAATGAGCACCCGTGAGATCATGCGCCATTCGGATATCCTGACGGAAAAGGATCACGAGACGATCATCAAGCTCAGCGTTCTGCTCCGCATTGCCGAAAGCCTCGATCGCAGTATGTCCGGCCTGATCGGCGGCATCTCCTGCGATATCCTCGGCGACAGCGTGATCGTCAAAACCTTCAGCGAGGGCGATCTGACGCTGGAGATCAAGGATGCGCTGAAGTCCGCGGCGCTTTTCGAAAAAGCCTACGGCAAAAACCTCATCATCCTGTAAAGGATCCGTTCGCTCGCGCGTAAGACCGCCTTCACGGCGGTCTTTTTTGTCCGAGCGGTCCTATATCTATAGTAGTTATTTAAAATAACAGCCACCGGAACAGCGCGTCGTCGCCGAGCCGTTCCGGGTGCCATTGCACGCCGATCACGCGGGGAGATGCGATCGCCTCGAGAACGCCGTCGTATTCAGCGCCCGCGGCGAATCCCGGCGGTACGGCTTCGACGGCCTGCCGGTGCGCGCTGTTGACGCCGGAACAAGAGAGGAGAGCGCTCAGCGGCGGAAACAGCCGGATCGGGTGAAAGGCGTCGCCGTCGGGATGCCGGTGCGCGCCGGGCGGCAGTATGAAACTCCGTACGCCCCGGCTCCAGGCGATGACCTGCATCCCGCGGCAAATGCCGAGCACGTGCCGTCCGCTTGCTTCGAACGCCCTCAGCAGTTCCAGCTCCAGCGCGTCCCGATCGCGGTCCACGTCCGTTCCCTTGCCGTCTCCGAAATCGATGTCGCCGCCGCCGGGCAGCAGCAGCGCGTCCGCGTGCGCCAGCACGCTCGGAACGTCGCATCCGGCCCCGACGAGAAACGGCTCGGCGCCCGCGCGGCGCAGAGCTTCCGTATAGGTTCGCGGCAGGCTGTCCCGTCCCTGAAAGGGAAGAGAGGAGACGGCGACGATTTTTCTCAAAAAGCTCACCTCGGTAGCAGAATATGCCGAAAAAAATTTTTTGTGAATTTTTTTAAAAAATCGCTTGCCATATCTTGACTTCTCATGTATACTGTAAAAGCTGTCGTATTGCGGCAGTATGGTATGAGGCGGGAGGTTGCCGGCTGTTGTCGGGTTTTTTCCGCTGACAAGTCTGAAATCTAATCAGGCGACAGAGCAAAGATACGCTCGTCGTGTAAAAAAATGGACGCGACACACACGGCTCAGTGTATACGGCTCTGAGAATTTTAGGAGGGAAATTTAGCATGGCAAGTCAGAAAATCAGAATCAATCTGAAAGCCTATGAGCACGAACTGGTAGACCAGTCGGCTCAGAAGATCGTTGAAATGGCTGTCAGAACAGGCGCGACGGTATCCGGTCCTATACCGCTGCCGACGGAGAAAGAGATCATCACGATCCTGCGTTCTCCTCACAAGTACAAGGATTCGCGTGAGCAGTTCGAGCTCAGAACCCACAAAAGACTGATCGACATTTACAGCCCCACCCCCAAGACCGTGGATTCTCTTACGAATCTCGACCTTCCGGCTGGTGTCGATATCAAGATCAAGCTCTAAGACAGCATTCGGAGGTGAATGATCATGAATAAAGCAATCATCGGAACCAAACTCGGAATGTCTCAGATCTTTTCGGAGGACGGGACGCTCACGGCCGTGACCGTGATCGAGGCGGGTCCCTGCACCGTTATCCAGAAAAAAACCGTAGAAAAAGACGGTTATTCCGCGATTCAGGTCGGCTTTGAAACAGTCAGCGAAAAAGCTTCCAACAAGCCGATCATCGGACATTGTGCCAAGGCCGATCAGAAGCCGGTCCGCTATCTCAAAGAGCTCAAGCTTGACAACGCCGATACCTACGAGGTCGGGCAGGTCATCAAAGCTGACATCTTTGCCGCGGGCGACGCTATCGACGTGCTCGGCACTTCCAAAGGCCACGGCTATTCCGGACCGATCGCGCGCTGGGGTCAGCATCGCGGACCCATGGCTCACGGCTCCGGTTACCACAGAGGCGTCGGCTCCATGTCCGCTCACTCTGATCCGTCCCGTGTTTTCAAAAACAAGCACATGGCCGGTCATTGGGGCTGCGAGAGCGTGACGGTCAAGAACCTGAAGGTCGTTAAAGTAGACGCTGAGCGCAATCTGATCCTCGTCAAGGGCGCGATCCCCGGGAAAAAGGGCAGCTTCGTTTACCTCAGACAGACCAACAAAGGTTAAGTAGAAGGAGGAAGTAGAGATGCCCAATATTGCAGTTTATAATATGGAAGGAAAACAGGTTGGGGATATCGAGCTGAACGACGAAGTGTTCGGCGTGGAATTCAATCACGCGGCCGTTCATCAGGTCGTCAAGGCCCAGCTCGCCAACAAAAGACAGGGCACCAAGAGTGCGCTGACCCGTACCGAAGTTGCCGGCGGCGGCAAAAAGCCCTATAAGCAGAAGGGGACCGGTCACGCCCGTCAGGGTTCCACCCGCGCTCCGCAGTGGTACAAGGGCGGCGTCGTGTTCGCTCCGAAACCCAGAGATTTCAGACTCGCCGTTCCGAAGAAACTGAACGCTCTCGCCATGAAATGCGCTCTTTCGAGCCACGTGAAAGAGGATACCATGAAGGTCCTCGACGCGATCACGTTTGAGGCTCCCAAGACGGCTGAAATGGTCAAGATGCTGAAAGCTCTCAACACGGGGAAGAAAACCCTCGTCGTCACCGCCGAGAAGGAAGAGAACGCCGTGAAATCGGCCCGCAACATTCCCAACGTCAAGCTGTCCGTTGTCAATAACATCAACGTTCTCGACATTCTGAACGCCGACAGCTTCATCATCACCAAAGAAGCGGTGGAAATGGTTCAGGAGGTGTACGCATAATGAAAACAGCGTTTGACATCATCAAAAAGCCTGTTCTGACCGAAAAGAGCTATGACGGCATGGCCGACAAGAAGTACGTTTTCGAAGTCGACGTCAGAGCCAACAAGGTCGAGATCAAAAAGGCCGTCGAAGAGGCTTTCGGCGTGAAGGTCGCTTCGGTCAATACCCTGCGCACGGACGGCAAGCTCAAGAGAATGGGCAAGCACGAAGGCCGTACTCCCGAGATCAAGAAAGCCTATGTCACCCTCAAGAAGGACAGCAAGGCGATCGAGTTCTTCGAGAGCATGGCGAAATAATCGGTAGGAGGATAAGGCAATGGCAGTAAGAAAATATAAACCGACTTCTCCGGCGCGCAGATACATGACGGTCTCCACTTTTGAAGAGATCACGTCGAAAACGCCCGAGAAATCTCTGCTCGACGTCATCAAAAAGAACGGCGGCAGAAATAATACCGGCAAGATCACCGTTCGTCATCACGGCGGCGGCAACCGTATCAAATACCGCGTCATCGATTTCAAGCGCAATAAGGACGGCATTCCGGCCAAGGTCGCGACCATTGAGTACGATCCGAACCGCAACGCCAATATCGCCCTGCTGCACTACGCCGACGGCGAGAAGCGCTACATCATCGCTCCTTATACGCTGAAGGTCGGCGACACGGTGATTTCCGGTCCCGACGCCGATATCAAGATCGGCAACGCGCTTCCCATCCGGAACATCCCCGTCGGTACGATGATCCACAATATCGAGCTCCTTCCCGGCAAGGGCGGCCAGTTGGTCCGCTCCGCCGGCAACGCCGCTCAGCTCATGGCCAAAGAGGATAAGTATTCGCAGGTCCGTCTTCCTTCCGGAGAGGTCAGAATGATCCTTTTGGACTGCAAAGCCACGATCGGCCAGGTCGGCAACATTGATTTTGAGAACGTCAATCTCGGTAAAGCCGGCCGCAAACGTCATCTTGGCGTCAGACCCACCGTCCGCGGCGTCGTCATGAACCCGAACGACCACCCGCATGGCGGCGGCGAAGGCAAGTCTCCCGTCGGTATGCCGAGCCCGGTTACTCCTTGGGGTAAACCCGCTCTCGGCTA
This sequence comes from Eubacteriales bacterium, assembly GCA_018385275.1. Taxonomy (GTDB): domain Bacteria; phylum Bacillota; class Clostridia; order Christensenellales; family MB2-83; genus MB2-83. The sequence continues at coordinate 7,399 of JAHAZM010000051.1, forward strand.
CAAGACCAGAAAGGTCAAGAAGGCCAGCACGAAGTTTATCGTTAAGCGCGCTAATGATTGAGCGTACGGAAGGAGGAAAAATTTATGAGCAGATCTGTTAAAAAAGGTCCTTATGTAGAAGAAAGACTTTTGAACAGAATTATCGCCATGAACGAGAAGAACGAGAAAAAAGTCGTCAAGACATGGTCTCGCAGCTCCACGATCTTCCCCGACATGGTAGGTCATACGATCGCGATCCATGACGGCCGTAAGCACGTGCCCGTCTATATTACCGAAGACATGGTCGGCCACAAGCTCGGCGAGTTTGTCGCCACCCGTACCTTCAGAGGCCACGCCGGCGAAAAGTCCGGTTCGGCGAAATAACGAGCGGAAGGAGTAATACGAAATGGCTACGAGAAGTAAAACCAAAGCAGCCAACCGCGCTGCGAACAAATCCAATCGTCCTACAGCCTCCGCGAGATTCATCCGCATTTCTCCGCGCAAGGTCCGGATCGTCATCGATCTGATCCGCGGCAAAAACGTGAATGAAGCCGAAGCGATTCTGGCGTCGACCCCGAAAGCCGCTTCCGAAGTCGTCGGCAAGCTGCTCAAGTCCGCGATCGCTAACGCCGTCTACAAAGAGATGGACAGAAACAATCTTTATGTAGCGGAGATCTACGCGAACGAGGGCCCGACGCTCAAGCGCATGATGCCCAGAGCCAAAGGCCAGTCCGCAAGAATTCTCAAGCGCATGAGTCATATCCATATCGCGCTTGATGAGATCAATAAATAGGAGGAACGATCATGGGACAGAAAGTTAATCCGCATGGTGCCCGCGTCGGCGTGATCCAGGGTTGGGATTCCCGCTGGTATGTAGATAAAAAGGATTTTGCCGCTACGCTGTTAGAGGATGAAAAAGTCAGAAAGTATCTGAAGAAGAAGTTTTATTCCGCCGGCGTTGCCAAGATCGAGATCGAGCGCAAGGGCAGCAGACTGATCGTGAACGTTCACACCGCTAAACCCGGCGTCATCATCGGGAAAGGCGGCACAGGTGCCGAACTGACCAAGAACGAGGTCGCAGCCCTGACCGGCAAGACCGTCGCTCTCAATATCATCGAGATCAAGAGACCCGATGCCGACGCGCAGCTTATTGCCGAGAACATCGCTTCTCAGCTTGAAAAGCGTACTTCCTTCCGCCGCGCCATGAAAATGGCCATGCAGCGTGCGATGAAGTGCGGAGTCAAGGGAATCAAGACCGCTGTTTCCGGTCGTCTCGGCGGCGCTGAGATCGCCCGCAGAGAAGGCTATCATGAAGGTTCCATTCCGCTGCAGACTCTCCGTGCCGATATCGACTACGGATTTGCGGAAGCAGCGACCACGTACGGCCGTATCGGTGTAAAAGTCTGGGTTTACAAGGGCGAAGTCCTTCCCACCAAGGCGCCGAAGGCCAAGAAAGCGGAAGGAGGGTTCTCCAATGTTAATGCCTAAAAGAGTCAAAAGACGTCGTGTTTTCCGCGGCAGAATGAAGGGCAAAGCCCTGCGCGGCAACGTCGTGAATTACGGCGAATACGGTCTGGTGGCGCTGGATCCGGGTTGGATCAAGAGCAATCAGATCGAGGCTGCCCGTATCGCCATGACCCGTTTCACCAAGAGAGGCGGACAGGTCTGGATCAAGATTTTCCCGGATAAGCCCGTTACCGAAAAGCCGGCCGAGACCCGCATGGGCAGCGGCAAAGGTTCTCCCGAGTACTGGGTCGCCGTAGTGAAACCGGGTCGTGTCCTGTTCGAAATAGGCGGAGTCAGCGAAGCCGACGCGCGTGAAGCGATGCGTCTGGCCTCCCATAAACTCCCCATTCGTTGCAAGTTTGTCAAAAAAGAAGACGTAGGCGGTGATTGCAAATGAAAGCGAATGAATTAACGAAATTGACCAATGAAGAGCTTTCCAAGAAGCTCAAGGATCTCAAGCAGGAGCTGTTTAATTTGCGCTTTCAGGCTGCTACCGGCCAACTGAACAATCCTATTCAGATTCGCCTTTGCAAAAAAGACATCGCGCGTGTCCAGACCGTCATCAGACAGCGCGAGCTCAATGCACAGTGAGTGAAAGGGGGAAATGTTCGTGGAACAGGAAAGAAATTACCGTAAAACCAGAGTCGGTGAGGTAGTCAGCGATAAAATGGAAAAGACCATCGTCGTCGCCATCAAGACGAAGGTCAAGCATCCTCTTTACGGCAAGACCGTAAACCGTACGACGAAGTTCAAGGCCCACGACGAGAACAACGACGCCCATGTCGGCGACCGCGTCCTCATCATGGAG
>JAHAZM010000052.1 GCA_018385275.1 Eubacteriales bacterium
CAACTCAGTCTTATGTTCAAAAAGGTCACAGGCGACCACCCGGCCCTCGTCGCGCATTATTTCCGCCATATACATCGCTTTGCCGCCCGGCGCGCTGCAGGCGTCGAGAACCGTCGATCCCGGCGCCGGCGAGGCGGCGCGCGCACACAGCATAGAGCTCTCGGACTGGATCGTATAAAACCCTTCCTGATACAGTTCGCTGTCGGAGATGCCCGCGGCGTTGACGTAGTAGCAGTTATCGGCAAAGCGTCCCTTTTCCATCACGCTGACGCGCGGCGCCAGCGCGCGTTCAAAAGTCGCGCGGCTCAGCCGCAGAAAATTGGGCCGAATGGAAATCAGATGCTTTTTCATCTCGTAAGACAGCATTTTTTCCGCCGTTTCCGCTCCGTAATCCCGGATCCACAGTTCCACGATCCAGCGCGGATAACTGTACATGACCGACAGGTACTCCGTTCGCTCGGTCGGATACTCGATCTTGTCGAGCTGACGGATCACGTTGCGCAGCACGGCGTTGACAAAGTTCCCCATCTTCTGATTGGTGCAGGCCTTCGTCAGACTCACCGCCTCGGAGCACACCGAATAATCCGGCACCTTATCCAGAAACATCAGCTGAAAAACGCTGATGCGCAGGATATTCAGGATCAGTCCCGATGTTTTTCTGGCATCAATGAAGCGCGAAAGGACGTAGTCGATCCGTCCGAGATGATCGAGCGTCCCGTATACGATAACCGAAATCAACCGTTTGTCCGCGTCGTCGACGTCTTGATCCGCCAGTCCGTATTTTAAAGAAAGGTTGGCAAAAGACCCGCGCATCAGCACGTCGTTGATAATATCAAGCGCAATTTGTCTGGGGTTCTGCTTTTTCATGCCTGCGTCCCCAGCACATCGCCGACAGGCAGTTTTCTGCCCCTAAGGTATTCCTTAGCCGTCATTGGTTTGGTCCCCGGGAACGTAAACTTTTCGATACTCAGGCATGCTCCGTCTCCGCAAGCCACGCCGAGCCCTTCCTTTTCATCGGCCCAGGCGATCGTGCCCGGCGCCTCGTCGGAACGCCGTTCCGTCAGCGTCGTTGCCGCCAATTTCACCACCGCGCCGTGATAGAAAGTATATGCTCCGGGCTTGGAATACATCCCTCTGACAAAACGCTCTATACAGATTGCCGGTTTTGACCAGTCGACGGCGGCCATTTCCTTTTTGATGACCGGATAATAACTGGCCTTTGAGGCGTCCTGTCTGATACGCGGCGCGTTTTCCAGACCGTTTTTCAAAACCCGCACCAGAAGCCCCGCTCCGATATGCGACAGCTCTTCCAGCGCTTCGTCAGCCGTTTTTCCGACCAAAGAACAGCTCTCGCTTTCGATCATATCGCCGGTATCGATCCCGGCGTCGGTATACATCAGCGTCACGCCTCCGACCGCTTCCCCGTTGACGATAGCCCAGTTCACCGGCGCGGCGCCGCGGTAAGCCGGCAGCAAAGACGCGTGCACGTTGATCGTGCCCAGCGCCGCCGAATCCAGCACTTCCTGAGACAGGATCTGTCCGAACGCCGCCGTAATCATCAGGTCGGGCTTCAGGCTGCGCAAATACGCCACGTTTTCCGCCAGTCGGATCTTCTCCGGCTGAAAAACAGGGATCCCGAACCGCTCGGCCGCCGATTTCACCGGCGAACAGACTACCGCGTGTCCTCTTCCCTTCGGTCGGTCCGGCTGCGTCACGACGCATACGACGTCAAACCCGTTTTCCAACAGAGCCGTAAGCGACGGAACGGCAAATTCCGGCGTTCCCATAAACACGATCCGCATCAGTTCTCGTCCTCTTCCCGCGCTTTATCGATAAACAGCACGCCGTCCAGATGATCCAGTTCATGACAGATACAGCGGGCAAAAAGATCCTCGGCATGATACTCGACCTCGTTCCCTTCTCTGTCCAGAGCACGGCAGACGACGCATTTCGGCCTCTCCACGTTCTTCTCCACGCCCGGAACGCTGAGGCAGCCCTCCGGTCCGATCTGACTCCCTTCGGTCATAACGATACGCGGATTAATCATCTCGACAAGGCCGTCTCCCACGTCGATGACCACGATGCGTTTCAGGATCCCTACCTGCGGCGCCGCCAGTCCGACGCCGTTGGCCTTGTACATCGTTTTGGCCATATCGTCCAGCAGAATCAGCGTCTTGGCGTTGATCTCCTCCACCGGCCGGCACTTTTTCCGAAGCAGCTCGTCGCCTTCGGTCAGAATCTTTCTCGTTGCCATTTTTACACTCCTAAATCAAAGTCAAAGGTTCAATTTCCGTACTGACGTTCACGTTTTCCACTGCCGCGTGCGCTTGCGCCACGTCGTAAAGAATGTCCGCGATTTCGTCCGTCTTCCCGTCTTTCAGCGCTTTTACCACGATCTCATAGCGGAATTTCCCCTTGATCCGCTGAATGGGGGACGGCATGCTCGTCAGCAGAATGATACTCTCTTTATGATCCTCCAGCAGTTTTTCCACGGTCGTAAAAGCGCTTCCGCACGCGTCGGCCGCCGCCGACTCATTCGCGGACGAAAACAGGATCCGCATGAAAACCGTGAACGGCGGAAACGCTCCCGCCTGTCGCCGACTCAATTCTTCGGCGTAGAACTCCTCGTAGTTCTGGTGCGTGGCCGCTAAAACGGCATAGTGATCCGGCGAATAGGTCTGCACGACCACGTGCCCTTGCTTGGCGTCCCGACCGGCGCGGCCGGCGACCTGCGTCACCAGCTGAAACGTCCGTTCCGCCGCGGCGAAATCCGGCATATGCAGCAAAGAATCGGCCGCCATGACGCCGACGAGCGTGACGTTGGGAAAATCCAGCCCTTTGGCCACCATCTGCGTCCCGATCAGGATCTGCGCCTTTCCGTCGGAAAAGTCCTTGAATATCCTCGCCGAGGCGTCTTTGGTGGATGTGGTGTCGTAATCCATCCTCAGGATCCGCGCTTCCGGAAAAAAACGCCGGACTTCTTCTTCGATTTTTTGCGTGCCCGCTCCGAAATACTTGATATAAGGGCTTCCGCATTCCGGGCACACGGACACCGTCGGGCTCTCGTGGCCGCAATAATGACAGACCAGTCTGTCCCGACCGATATGATAATTCATGGCCACGTCGCAGTTCGGGCACTTCACGACGTAACTGCATTTGCGGCACATCACGAAGGTGGAGTATCCTCTCCGGTTCAGGAACAGGATCGCCTGATTCCCCTCGTCAAGGCATTCTTTCAACCGTCTGTAGAGCGTGCCGGAGAACATCGACCGGTTTCCTGCCACCAGTTCGGCGCGCATATCGACGACTTCCACTTTGGGAAGGCCGCATTCGTTGGCGCGTTTTGTCAGTTCCAACAGCTGATACCGGCCTTTTTGCGCTTCATAATAATGCGTCACGGACGGCGTGGCGCTGCCCAGCACCAGCGCGGCGCGGTTATAACGAGCGCGCCATTGCGCCACTTCGATCGCGTTATACCGGGGATGCGTTTCCGAGCGATAGGTGTTTTCATGCTCCTCATCCACGATCAGCACGCCCAGATTCTCCAGCGGCGAAAACACCGCCGACCTTGCGCCGAGCGCGATATGCGCCTGTCCCGTCCGCAGCTTCCGCCATTCGTCGAATCGCTCTCCGGCCGACAATCCGCTGTGAATGACCGCTACGTCGTCTCCGAAACGCCGGCGGAACCGCTGAACCATCTGCGGCGTAAGCGAAATCTCCGGGACCAGCATGACCGCCGTCTTGTTCCGCTCGATGGCGTGCGAAATAACGCTCATGTACACTTCCGTTTTTCCGCTTCCCGTGACGCCTTTGAGCAGAAACTCGGCGCCTCCGTTATCGGCGGCCGCGTTGATCCGTTCGATGGCGGTTTTCTGCTCTTCCGTCGGAACGACCGAGCTTCCCTCTCCGGAAAGGATCCGATAAGGCCGCCGGTATTCCTCGACGGCTTCTTCGATCAGAACGCCTTTCTGAACCAGCGTCCGGACGCGCGCGGGCGATACGTTCTTTTCTTTACAAAAACGCGTCTTCTCCGCCGTTCCGTCGTATTCTGCGAGAAAACTCACGATTTCCAGTTGCCTTTCGTTGAGGCCGGTCGGATCGGCGTCTTCATTGAGACGGATCAGCACCGTTTTCTTCGGCTGTACCTTCCCTGTCCGCATTTCCGCCGGAAGCATAAGCCGCAGCGAATCGACCGTATTGCAGCGATACTTGCTCTGCATATACCGCGCCAGCTCCAGCATTTCGGCATTGATGACCGGATAGCGGTCCAGCGCCCGTTCGATCGGTTTGATCCGTTCCGGCTCTATATCGGTCTTTTCAGACAGACGCATCACAAACCCTTCCACGCAGCGTTTGCCAAACGGTACAAAAACACGCATGCCCGGAACAATCCTCTCGGACATTTCGGGCGGTATGCTGTATTGGAAGAGTTCGTCTACTTCTTTATGGGAAATATCCACGATAACGTCTGCAAACAAAGCGATTTCTCCGTATCAGAGTTTCAGATGCCGCGCGACCGAATCCAGGATCTTTCCCGCGACCTCGTCCTTGCGCATCATCGGCAGGACTTCATGGTTCCCTTCCCGATCGACGATCGTGACGATATTGGTATCCACCTCAAAGCCCGCGCCTTCCTGGCTCACGTCGTTGATCACGATAAGATCCGCGTTCTTGCGTTCCAGCTTGTCCATGCCGTTTTTCAGCACGTCGTTGGTTTCCGCGGCAAAGATCACCAGAAACCGATCTCCCTTTTCCTTGCCGACTGCGGCGGCAATATCGGGATTGAGCGAAAGATTGAGCGAAATCTCTTCTTTCGTCTTTTTGATTTTATAGGGCGAAACATCCCGGATGCAGTAATCAGCCGGCGCCGCCGCTTTGATCACGATATCGGCGTCGACATATTCCTTCATGACCGTTTCCAGCATCTCGGCCGTCGTTCTGACCGGCACGACTTTGACGCCGGCCGGCGCCTTCAGCGAAACCGGACCGCTCACGAGCGTCACGTCCGCGCCGCGAGCGGCTGCGGCGGCCGCCAGCGCGTATCCCATCTTACCGCTGGAACGGTTGGAAATATACCGTACCGGATCGATCGGCTCCCGCGTTGGGCCGGCCGTGATCACGATCTTTTTCCCGGCAAAATCCCGTTTGGGCTCCAGAAGACCGTACGCCGCGCGCAGGATCGTTTCCTTTTCCTCGACGTGTCCGATCCCGACGTCGCCGCAGGCCAGAGCGCCCTGTTTGGGCCCGACAAAACGGTATCCCAGCGCCGAAAGATCCTCGATATTCCGCTGCACGATCGGATTCGTATACATCGCTTCGTTCATGGCCGGCGCAAAAAGCACGGGGCAGCGGGCGGCCATGATCGTCGTCGTCAGCATATCGTCCGCGATCCCGGCGGCGACCTTGCCGATCACGTTGGCCGTCGCAGGCAAAACCAAGATCAGGTCAGCCGCTTTGGCCAGCGAAATATGCTCGACCTCCCACGGCGTTTCCCGATTGAACATATCCGTCACGACCGGGTTGGCCGACAGCGTTTCAAAGGTCAAAGGGGCCACGAAGCGCGTCGCGTTTTTCGTCATCACGACCCGCACGCAGTACCCGTCTTTTTTCAATTGAGAAACGACGTCTGCCGCTCTGTACGCGGCGATCCCGCCCGTTATCCCGACAACTACCGTTTTCATACAGACCTCAGTTTCCGAAAAGTTCGTCCTTTTCCGGTTCGGCAAAATAGATCTTGTCTTCTTCCAGTTCCTTGATGGCCGTCGCGATCGGCTTGGAGTCCGTATCGTCTACGAAAGCGTCCGCGCCTTCGTTGAGCTGACGCGCTCTCTTGGCGATGTCGCACACCAACTCATAGCGGTTGTTCTCCGTTTTCCCCATCAGTTTGACCACAGCAGGTTTGTTCATCATAATACTCTTTCCCCTTCCGAGATTTTCTTTTCTATACCGAAATTTCTGGCTACGCTGCATTTTTCCGCAACGATGATCGCTTCCGCTTCATCCACCGCCGTCTCCACGACGTCGTTGATGACCGTATAATCGTATCGCTCCATGAACGTCAGTTCATGATAAGCGTTTTTCAGGCGTCTCCGCAGACTCTCTTCCGTCTCCGTGCCGCGATTGACCAGCCGTCTCTTCAACTCTTCCATGGACGGCGGCAGAATGAAGATCAACACCGCGTCCGGAAAACTCTCCTTGACCGCCAGCGCGCCCTGAATATCGATTTCCAGGATCACGTCGTCGCCGACGGCAAGCATGTCCTGAACGACGCGCTTCAGCGTGCCGTACCGGTGCCCGTGCACCTCCGCGTGCTCCAGAAACGCGTTCTGCGCCAACAGCTCGTCGTATTCTTCCTCCGTTCTGAAGAAATAGTGAACGCCCTCGATCTCGCCGGGCCGCGGACTTCTCGTCGTCACGGAAGTGGAGACGCGGATCTCGGGCCTGCGGGCGCGAAGCCCTGCGCAGATCGTCCCTTTCCCGGCGCCGGACGGTCCGGAAACCACCAGCAGTAATCCTTTTTTCATTCTGTTTCCTCCGTCAAATCACAGTTTTATCCGGTTCGTTTCGGAGTTCCAGCCGCGCCGCGACCGTCTCCGGCTGAATGGGCGAAAGCACGATCAGCCCGGTATCGACGAGGATCACGGCGCGCGTCTTGCGCCCGTACGTCGCATCGACCAACCGCCCGCCTTCTTTCGCTTCCTGAATGATCCGCTTGATCGGCGCCGAATCCGGACTCAGCACCGCGATGATCCGCGATGTCATCACAATATTGCCGAATCCGATATTGATATGTTTTTTTTCGTTCTCTTTACTCAATGTTCTGAACCTGCTCCCGTATCTTTTCCAAATCGTTCTTCATGCTGACGACCAGATTGACCAGCTCCAGATCGTTGGCCTTGGAACCGATGGTGTTGACCTCTCGGTTCATCTCCTGCGTCAGAAAATCAAGCTTCCGCCCCACCGGTTCGTCGAGCTCAAACGTGTCGCGCATATGTCCGATATGCGCGGACAAGCGCACGATCTCCTCGTCGATGGCGGCCTTGTCGGCAAAGATCGCCACTTCCTGCGCCAGCCGCTGCGGATCCGCCGCTGCGCCGGGCGCACACAGCTCGGCAATGCGTTCGCTTAGTTTGTTCCGGTATTCTTCAACGACCTTCGGCGCGCGTTCCTTGACCTTTTCCAGTTTTTTCTCGAGCTCCGAAAGCTTGCCCAGCAGATCGTCGCGCAGTTTTTCGCCTTCCTTTTTCCGCATGAGCGCGATCTGCTCCGCGGCCGAGCGCGCGGCTTCCGCGACCAGTCGGCTCACCGCCTCCCGGTCGTCCTGCGCTTTCGTCACGGAAAAAACGTCTCCGAGGCGCAGAATATCCGACGTTTTTATATCATTCTTGAGCCGATGCTTCTTGCTGATCGAAGCGAATGCCGCCAGATACTTATCCAGCATCGCGTCGTCCACGACGACTTCGCTGGCGTCGCTGCGCGTATTGTTGTAATTGACCGTCACATCGAAATGCCCGCGTGAAAAAGCGTCCTGCACCAGCAGGCGCAGCGCATCCTCGACAAAAGCGAGCGACTTATGTGTTTTGACGGAAACGTCCAGAAACCTGTGATTGACGGACTTGATCTCAACGATCGCTTCACGGCCGTCCAGAGCGGCTTCTCCCCGGCCGAATCCGGTCATACTGCTTATCGGCATATATCCACCGCCTATCTGTTTTTGATTTCAGCGCGAATCAGTTCGTTCACCGTCTGCGGATTCGCTTTTCCCTTGGAAGCGCGCATAACCTGTCCCATCAGGAAAGCCATGACCTTGTCTTTGCCCGCCTTCAGCTCCGCCACGCTCTGCGGGTTGGCGTCCAGCACTTCCGTCACGATCTTCAGGATCGCGCCCGTATCGCTGATCTGGGCCAGTTTTTTCTCCTCGATGATCTGTCCGACGGATTTCCCCGTACCGGTCAGCAGCTCGTCCAGCACCGTTTTGGCGCCGCCGGCGGAAATCTTCCCGGCGTCCAGCGCTTTCAGCATATCCGTGAACGCTCCCGCGTCCAGCTTCATATCGTCAAAACCGTTCTCGTACTCCTTGGCTTTTTTCAGTACGTCGCCCATGATCCAGTTGCTGATCATCTTCGCGTTGGGGAAAAGCGCCACGCACCGGTCAAAGAAAGCCGCCAACGATTTGTCGCCCGTGATCACGCCCGCGTCGTACTCCGGCAAAGCAAGCTCGCGAACGTAGCGGGCCTTTTTAACGTCAGGCAATTCCGGCATTTCGCGCTTGGCTCGCTCGATGTCTTCGTCGCTCAAAACGATCGGCACCAGATCGGGGCAGGGAAAATACCGGTAATCCATGGCGTCTTCCTTGCTTCTCATCACCAGGCTCACGCCCTTGACGTCGTCCCAACGGCGCGTTTCCTGCTTGATCTCTTCTCCGTCTTCGATCAGATCGATCTGTCTGTCGCGCTCGTATTCGATCGCACGCACGACCGCCTTAAAAGAATTGATGTTTTTCAGCTCGCAGCGCGTCCCGAACTCCTTCTGTCCGACGGGGCGGACGGAAACGTTCACGTCGCAGCGCAGCGAACCCTGTTCCATTTTACAGTCGGAAACCTCTATGTAGGACAAATCGGCCTTCAGCTTCTCCAGAAACACCCTGGCTTCCTCCGCGCTCCGCAGATCCGGCTCGGTCACGATCTCGATGAGCGGAACGCCGCCGCGATTCAGATCCAGCATGGTGCCGCCGTATTCGCCGTGCACCAGTTTGCCCGCGTCCTCCTCAAGATGGATGCGCGTGATGCCGATCCGCCGCGGTTCCCCGTTCACGTCCAGATCGACGTGGCCTTTCAGACAAATCGGATACTCATACTGAGAAGTCTGATAGGATTTCGGCAGATCCGGATAAAAGTAATTCTTTCTGTCAAACTTGCTGAACTTCGCGATCTGACAGTTGAGCGCCAGTCCCGCCTTGACCGCCATTTCCACGGCCGCCCTGTTCATGACCGGCAAAGCGCCCGGCATTCCGAGACAGACCGGGCAGCAATGCGTATTCGGTTCGCCGCCGAATTCATTGAGACAAGAACAGAATATCTTCGTTCTTGTCGCCAGTTCACAATGCACTTCTAAGCCGATAACCGTTTCAAATTCCATCTTTCCGTTCTCCCGTATCACTCGATGACGCTCGGAATCACAAAGCCCTCGTCCGACGCGTCCGGGGCCTGCGGGAGGAAACTCTCCCTCGGCAGCGATTCAGCCGGCACGTCCTCGCGCAGAACGTTCTGCAGCGCGACGACGTGGCTGGTCGGCTCCACCCCGTCCGTATCGATCTGCTGCAGCTGTTTGACGTAATCGATCATACGCTGCAGATCGTCCGCGATCCTCTCTTTATCTTTTTCATTCAATTCGATTTTGGCCAGTCTGGCCGTCGCTTCGACTTCTTTGATATCCATACGCACCGCACTTCCTTTTAGCGCTCTTTATCATATCACAAACTTGCTTTATTATCAAACTATTTATTTAAAATATCCAAAAACTCCGCTTCATCCATCAGGCGGATCCCCGTTTTCCGCGCTTTTTCAAGCTTGGATCCGGCCTTTTCTCCATAAAGCACGACTGTGACGGACTTATTCACGCTTTCGGCGCATGTTCCGCCCCTGGCCGTGATCTCGGCGGCCGCCTCCGCGCGGGTAAAGCCGGCCAGCGTTCCCGTCAGCACGAAAACCTCGCCGGAGAATACGCCTTCCCTCTTTGCCGACTCTTCAAAGGTAACGCCGCACGCCAGCAGCCGGTCGACCGTTTCTGCGCCCTCTTCCGAGGAGAAAAACGAAAGGATGCCGTCGGCCACCGTCTCTCCTATATCCGGGATCGCAATCAACTGCTGGCGATCCGCCGCGCGGATCGCCTCGAGCGAACCGAAAACGTCCGCCAGATCGCCCGCGGTTTTCTTCCCCACGTTGGGAATCCCGATCGCAAAAACGAACGCGGCCAGCGTACAGCGCTTACTCTTTTCAATGCTTTCCAGAAGATTCTCGGTCTTTTTCCGGCCAAACCCTTCCAATCCGGTCAGATCCGCCGCCGTCAGCAAATACAGATCCGCCGCCGATCCGACAACGCCCTTGTCGATCAGCGCTTCTGCCGTCTTCCGGCTGAAGCCTTCAATATCCATCGCGTCGCGGGAAGCAAAATGCGCCAGCTTTTCAACCAGCTGCTTGCTGCAATTCCTGTTGGTACAGAACAAATGCGCCCCGTTATGCACGACGGGAGAACCGCATTGCGGGCAGCGTTCCGGTTCCCGGATCTCAACGTCCTCGGGCGTATGCTCCGCCACGCCCATGATCTGAGGGATCACGTCGTTGGAACGCCGTAGCCAGACGCGGCTGTTGACGGCAATATCTTTTTTCCGAATATCTCCGATATTGTTCAGCGTCGCTTTATTGACGGTCACGCCGGAAAAATCAACCGGTTCCACGACCGCCAGCGGCGTGATCTTTCCGGTGCGGCCCACCTGCCACTCCACGCGCAGGAGCCGCGTCGTTGTTTCCTCCGCCTCAAACTTGTACGCCAGCGCCCAGCGCGGAAATTTTTCCGTGTATCCGAGGATCTCGCGGGTTCGCATGTCGTTGATTTTGATAACCATCCCGTCGATCAGAAAATCCTCTTTTTTTCTCTGATCGTCAGAGCGCCCGAGCTCCTCGATCACGTTTTCGATCGAATGGAAAAACAGAACGTGCGGATTGACGTTGAACTTGTTTTTTCTCAAAAACGTCAGCATTTCCGCGTGATCGGAAAACAGCTTTTCCTCGCTGTAGCCCACGTTATAGAAAAACGCGTCCAGTTTTCTCTTGGCCGTGACCCCCGCGTCCAGATTGCGCAGCGCGCCCGCCGCCGCGTTCCGTTCGTTTTTGAGCGTTTCCGTGCCGGACTCGTTCAGCGCTTTCAGGACCGATTTGCGCATGATCCCTTCCC
>JAHAZM010000053.1 GCA_018385275.1 Eubacteriales bacterium
GAGACCCGTCCGTACAGCAAGGACAAAAGATGGAGATTAGTCGAAATTATCGAAAGAGCGAAATAACCGTAGCTCGGAAGGAGGACAAATATGATTCAACCCCAAACACGCTTAAGAGTTGCAGATAATACCGGCGCTAAGGAAATTATGTGCATCCGCGTTCTCGGCGGTTCCTTCCGCAGAAGCGGTGCCATCGGTGATGTGATCGTGGCTTCCGTCAAAACGGCGACCCCGGGCGGCGTGGTGAAAAAAGGCGACGTGGTCAAGGCGGTCATCGTTCGTACCACGAAGCAGAAGAGAAGACCCGACGGCTCCTACGTCAGATTCGACGACAACGCGGCGGTCATCATCAACGACCAGAAACAGCCCCGCGGAACCCGTATCTTTGGGCCGATCGCCAGAGAACTGAGAGACAAGGATTATCTCAAGATAATCTCCCTTGCTCCGGAAGTTCTGTAAGGAGGAAGCAACAATGGCTGAAACGAAAAGAATGCATGTAAAGACCGGCGATACCGTCGTGGTCATTTCCGGCGGCAAAAAACCCAACGCCCAGGACGATAAGCTCAAGCCCGGCAAGATCCTCAAGCCCCTGCCGAAAGAAGGCCGCGTCGTCGTCGAAGGCGTCAACATGGTGAGCAAGCACCAGAAACCCCGCGGGGCAGGACAGCCCGGCGGCATCGTCAAGAAGGAAGCTCCGATCGATTCTTCCAACGTCATGCTTTATTGCGCCAAATGCAAGGCGCCCAGAAAAGCGAAGATCCAGATCCTGGACGACGCGAAGAAATCGCATATCCGCGTATGCGCCAAGTGCGGCGAGTCCTTTGACAAGTAAGAGGGGGGAAAAGATATGCCTAGATTGAAAGATAAATACGTAAACGAGGTAGTGCCCGCTCTTCAGCAGAAGTTCGGTTATAAGAACGTCAATCAGATCCCCAGACTTGACAAAATCGTCGTCAATATGGGCCTGGGCGATGTCAAGGACAACCCCAAGAGCTTTGAGATCGCCGTTTCGGAGCTGGCTACGATCACCGGTCAGAAGCCGCTTGTGACCAAAGCCAAGAAGTCCGTCGCGAACTTCAAAGTCAGACAGGGCATGAACGTCGGCGCCAAGGTCACTCTCAGAAGAGATCGTATGTATGAGTTCGCCGACAAGCTTGTCAGCGTCGCGCTTCCCCGCGTTAGGGACTTCCGCGGCGTGCCGGCCAAGGCGTTTGACGGCCGCGGCAATTACGCTCTCGGCGTCAAAGAACAGTTGATCTTCCCGGAAATCGAGTATGATAAGATCGAGAAGGTCCGCGGTATGGATATCATATTCGTTACCACGGCCAACACCGATGAAGAAGCCTATGAGCTTCTGAAACTGCTCGGTATGCCGTTCAGTTCTTGATTGAAGGAGGAAAATCACCGTGGCTAAGACAAGTATGAAAATCAGACAACAGAGACCTGCAAAGTTCTCTACTCGCGCCTATACACGCTGCACCATTTGCGGCCGTCCGCATTCTGTCCTTCGTAAATACGGCATCTGCCGCGTTTGCTTCAGAGAAATGGCTTACAAGGGACAGATCCCCGGCGTGAAGAAAGCCAGCTGGTAAGGAGGTAAGACGAATGGTAGTTACAGATCCCATCGCGGATATGCTCACCCGTGTCAGAAACGCCCTCGTTTCCAGGCATGAGACGGTCGACGTGCCCGCGTCTAACATGAAAAAATCCATTGCCAATATTCTGCTGAACGAAGGGTTCATCAATAACGTTGAGATCATCGACGACGGTATTCAGGGCGTGATCAGACTGACCCTCAAATACAACGGCAAGCAGAGCGTTATCACCGGACTCAAGAGAATCAGCAAACCCGGACTCAGAATTTATGCCAAGAAAGATGCGGTTCCGAAGGTCCTCGGCGGCCTCGGTATCGCGATCATATCGACTTCGAAGGGCGTCATGACCGATCGTCAGGCGCGTCAGAATAATGTTGGCGGAGAGGTTTTGGCATATATCTGGTAATCAGATTATGTTGGAGGTGTGAAAATGTCAAGAATAGGAAAACTGCCTGTCACGATTCCCGCGGGCGTTACCGTTAAGGTTTCCGACGACAACGTCGTGACCGTAAAAGGCCCCAAGGGCGAGCTTACCAGACAGGTCAATTCGATCATTAGCATCAAATCCGAAGACGGTCGTCTCGTTTTCACGAGACCCAATGAGGAGAAAGAAACAAAGGCGCTGCACGGCCTTTACAGAACCTTGGTCAACAACATGGTAGTCGGCGTAACGCAGGGCTTCTCGAAGACCCTGGAGATCAACGGTACCGGTTACAGAGCGCAGAAGCAGGGCAATAAGCTCGTCCTGACGCTGGGTTACAGCCATCCGGTCGAGGTCACGGAACCGGCCGGTATCACCATCGACGTCCCGGCTCCGAACAAGATCGTCGTCAACGGCATTGACAAACAGCTCGTCGGTATGGTCGCCGCCAATATCCGCGACTACAGAAGACCCGAGCCGTACCTGGGCAAGGGCGTCAAGTACGAGACCGAAGTCATCCGCCGTAAAGTCGGTAAGACCGGTAAGAAGTAAGGAGTGAGACGAGTATGATTAGTAAATTTAATAAAAATGCTGACCGCCGTAAACGTCACGAGCGCGTCAGAAACAAGATCTCCGGAACTGCTGCCCGTCCCCGCCTTAACGTTTACAGAAGCGTAGCCAATATCTACGCGCAGATCATCGACGACGAGAAGGGCGTCACGCTTGTGGCGGCTTCCACTCTCGAAGAGGAGATCAAAGGCCAGTTGGCGGATCTCGACAAGAAGGGCGCTGCGGCGCTCGTCGGAAAAGTCATTGCCGAACGCGCTCTTGATAAAGACATCAAGGCCGTCGTGTTCGACAGAGGCGGCTACCTCTATACGGGTCGTGTACAGGCGCTTGCCGAGGCGGCAAGAGAAGCCGGCCTGGAATTCTGAGAGAGGGGGAAAAACAGATGCAGTATAATGAAGCAACGTCGGAATTCAAAGAAAAGCAGATCGCTATCAGACGCGTTTCCAAAACGGTCAAAGGCGGCCGCAATTCCCGTTTCAGCGCGATTTTCGTAGTCGGTGACGGCAAAGGCCGCGTCGGCATCGGTTCGGGCAAAGCCACCGAAGTTCCGGAGGCGGTCCGCAAGGCCACGCAGGATGCGAAAAAGAATTTTGTCACCGTTTCGCTGGTCGGCAAAACGATCCCCCATCAGGTTATCGGCAAATTCGGCACGGCTCAGGTCCTTCTGATGCCCGCTCCCGAAGGAACCGGTATCATCGCCGGCGCCTCGGTCCGCGCTGTTCTTGAGGTCGCGGGCGTGGAGGATGTCAGAGCCAAATCCTACGGCTCCAACAACTCCATCAACATGGTCCGTGCGACTCTCGAAGGCCTCAAGCAGCTCAAGACGGCGGAGGAGACCGCTCGTCTGCGCGGCAAGTCTGTCGAAGAGATCTTCGGCTAAGGAGGAAACGACAATGGCACAGTTAAAGGTTACTTTGGTCAAAAGCACGATCGGAGCCACTGAGAATCAGAAGGCGAACGTGGCTGCGCTGGGTCTCAGAAAGATCAGAAGCACCGCGGTGCATAATGACACTCCCGCAATCAGGGGCATGATTTTCAAAGTAAAACACTTACTCAAGGTTGAGGAAATCTGAGATTAGGAGGTGCTGTCACATGAAGTTACATGAGATCATTCCTTCCGAAGGTGCCACTACCGACCGTCGCCGTCTTGGACGCGGCATCGGTTCCGGTCTTGGCAAAACCAGCGGCAAGGGACATAAAGGACAGTGGGCACGTAGCGGCGGCGGCGTCCGTCCCGGTTTCGAAGGCGGTCAGATGCCTTTGACCAGACGTCTGCCGAAGCGCGGTTTCCACAATAATTTCGCGAAGGCTTACACCGAGATCAAACTGAGTGATTTGGAAGTTTTTGATAATGACACCGTTGTCAACGCGAAGACTCTTCTGGAGTCCGGTTTGGTGAAAAACATCGCGAAAGACGGTATCAAGATTTTGGGCAACGGAGAAATAACCAAGCGCTTAACCGTAGAGGCTGCGAAGTTTACCGCGTCAGCTCAGTCAAAAATTGAGGCTGCCGGTGGAAAAGCCGAGGTGAAGTAACGTGTTTCAGACGCTCAAAAACGCATGGAAGATACCCGAGACCCGCAAGAAGATGATCTTCACGCTGATCATGCTGTTGATCTTCCGTCTTCTGAGCTATATCCCCGTTCCCGGCATCACCGGCATGGGTGAAGCCATTTCGGAAAGCGGCGTCGGCATTTTCGGTCTGATGTCGTTTATGACGGGCGGCTCTTTGAGCCAGTTTACCGTGATGGGCCTGGGCATCACGCCCTACATCAACGCGTCGATTATCATGCAGCTCCTGGCTGTCGTGATCCCGTCTTTGGGTAAGCTCCAGAAAGAGGGCGCCGAGGGCAGAAAGAAGATTAACCGGATCACCCGGTATTCGGCAATGGGTCTGGCGGCCGTCATGGCCATCGTATTCATTATCGGTTTCTCGGGCAGCGAATCCGTGAAAGTCGACTCCACGCTTGGCTTCTTCGGCTACGTCGTCGCGGTCATCGCGCTGACGGCCGGTACGGCTCTGGCGATCTGGATCGGCGAGCGCATCACGGAAGACGGCATCGGAAACGGTATTTCCCTTCTGATTTTTGCCGGTATCGTGGCGCGTCTTCCCATTCAGATCTATGAGTTCGCCGTCAATATGTTCGGCGCGGGTTCGGATTCGTCCTATTTCATCAAGGTTCCGCTGATTATTATCGGCACCGTTCTCCTGATTACGCTTATCGTGTTCGTGGACAACGGTGAAAGAAGGATCCCCGTTCAGTACGCCAAGCGGAATGTGGGCAGAAAGCTTTACGGCGGTCAGTCCACGCATATTCCGATCAAGGTGAATTCCTCCGGCGTTATGCCGCTGATCTTCGCCATGGCGTTCATCAGCTTCCCGACCACGATCCTCGTGTTCGCGAAAAACTCCACGGGCTTCTTCAACACGCTGTATAATTTCTTCGCGACTTGGTTTGCTTCCGGCGCATGGCCGTATTATGTGGCGACCGCCATCCTGGTCATGGCTTTTGCGTACTTCTATTCTTCCATCACCTTCGATCCGATCGAGATGGCCAAGAATATGCAGCAGTACGGCGGATTCATCCCCGGTATCAGACCCGGCAAACCCACCAGCGATTACATCAAGAAAATCAATCTCCGCGTCGTATTTGTCGGCGCGCTGTATCTGACCTTCATCGCGGTCGTCCCGTCCCTGTTCCTGCTGATCTTCGGCGAGAACTTCGTCCTCGGCTCTACCGGCGTCATGATCGCGGTCAGCGTAGCTCTCGAAACGACCAGACAGCTCGAATCGATGCTGGTCATGCGTCATTACAAGGGCTTCCTTGATTGATCCGATGAAAAAGATTATTCTTCTCGGCCCGCCCGGAGCGGGCAAGGGCACGCAGGCGGCGAAAATCAAAGAAGAGTTCGGACTGCCTCATATTTCCACCGGCGATATTTTCCGCGCCAATATCAAGGCGCGGACGCCGCTGGGGATTCTGGCGCTGCGCTATATCGATAAGGGCCGCCTCGTTCCCGACGAGGTCACGATCGAGATCGTAAGAGACGCGATCCGGAACCTCGACAGTTTTATGCTGGACGGCTTCCCGCGGACGTTGGCGCAGGCGGAAGCGTTGGAGAGCATTTCCGACGTCGACGCAGTCGTCAATATTCACGTGGATTCAGCCAAACTGATGAAACGTTTGACAGGCAGGCGCGTATGCGCCTCCTGTAAGGCGACTTATCACGTTGATATGCTGGACGGCGGCGACGCGTGCGAATGCGGCGGAGAGCTGATCCATCGTGACGACGACAAGCCGGAAACGGTGGAGAAGCGCTTGGCTGTTTACGAAGCGCAGACCCGGCCGCTTATCGAGTTTTATACAGCCCGCGGCAAACTCATCAATATCGACGGCGACGCCCCGGTAGAACGGGTGTTTGCGGATATAGCCGCTGCTTTGAGGCAATTGTCATGATCGTATGTAAATCTGCTCGGGAAATCGAGATCATGAAGCGGTCCGGGAAAGTCGTCGCGGACGTTCTCGATCTGCTGCGCGATGCGGTGCGACCCGGCGTGACGCCGCGGCAGCTCGATCAAGCGGCAGAAAATTATCTTAAAAAAGTCGGAGCAATCCCTTCGTTTAAAAACTATAACGGTTATCCGGCTACCCTTTGTGTTTCACCTAATGAAGTGGTCGTACACGGGATCCCCAATGATGATCCTCTTGAAGAAGGGGATATTGTGAGTTTGGATATGGGCGCAGTCGTGGATGGTTATCATGCGGATGCGGCCAGGACTTATCCGGTGGGTAAGATATCCGCCGAAAAAGCCCGACTCATCGAGGTCACTCGGGAGAGCTTTTTCGAAGCGATGAAATACTGCCGCACCGGTTACAGGATTTCAGATGTTTCCAATGCGGTCCAGGTATACTGTGAAGCGCGCGGCTATTCCCTTGTGCGCGTGCTGACCGGCCATGGCGTCGGCCGACACCTGCATGAGGACCCGGAGATCCCGAATTTCGGGAAACCGGGGAGAGGCCCCCGTATTCAGGAGGGCATGACGCTCGCGGTCGAACCGATGGTCAATATGGGCACCTATTTCGTCAAAACGGCGGACGACGGTTGGACAGTATCGACCTGCGACGGCAAACCGTCGGCACATTACGAGAATTCGATCGCCATCGTGGACGGGGAACCGTTGATCCTGACACTGAACAGGTGAACAGATGGAAGACTTTGATAGCAACTATCAGCTCGGATGTGTGGTTTATTCACGTGCCGGCCGGGATCGGGGCAGGATCTTCGTGGTCGTTTCCGTATTGAAAGGGCCGTATGTCCTGATCGCCGACGGCGTGACGCACAAACTCGATTCTCCGAAAAAGAAGAAGAAAAAACACCTGCACGCCACGGGCGTGCGGCTTGGATCGCTCGCCGTCAAGCTTGCGGACGGGAAAAAGGTGTTTGATTCGGAGATCAGAAAAAGCCTGGAAGAATACAGTCAAAGCATGCGCAAGGAGGGGTAACTGTTTGTCAAAAAATGATGTAATCGAAGCGGAAGGCATCGTTGTCGAGACGCTGCGCAACACGATGTTTGTCGTGGAGCTCAAGAACGGACATAAAGTTTTGGCAGGCATTTCGGGAAAACTCAGAATGAACGACATTCGGGTGGTTCTCGGTGACAGAGTAACGATACAACTGAGCCCGTACGATCTGACGAAGGGTCGTATCGTTTGGCGCGGAAAAGCTAACAGTTGAGGGGGAAATAAAAATGAAAGTAAGAACTTCGGTCAAACCCATGTGTGATAAATGCAAGGTCATCAAGCGCAAAGGCGTGGTCATGGTCATCTGCAAGGACAAAAAGCATAAACAGCGTCAGGGTTGATTGACAAAGTACTCGTTAAGAAGTATACTATATTTCTTAAGGTGCTGCGTTCATGCGTTTCTTTCGCACAAAGCGGCTGCACACCGGTATGATTATACCGATGTGTTTTTGTGCGTGAAGATATATATTTCTTTTCTACACGGGCGCGGATCCCGGCAATGGTCCGCCGCTCAAATAATCAGATGGAGGTGCAAGGTTCATGGCACGTATTGCTGGCGTTGATTTGCCGAAAGAGAAAAGAGTAGAATACGGTCTGACGTATATCTACGGCATCGGTATCGTAACGTCAAAAAAGATCCTCGCAAACACCGGCGTCAATCCTGACACGAGAGTCAAGGATCTGACCGATGAAGAGGTCAATCTTATCAGAGATTACATTGATAAGAATCTGAAGATCGAAGGCGATCTGAAGAGAGAGGTTTCTCTCAACATCAAGCGTCTGGTCGAGATCAACTGCTACAGAGGGACTCGTCATCGCAAAGGTCTCCCGGTACGCGGACAGAACACGAAACAGAACGCGAGAACCCGTAAAGGACCGAAGAAGTCTGTCGCGGGCAGGAAGAAAGACAAGAAGTAAGGAGGGAATATAAATGGCAAAACCGGCCGTAAAGAAAGGCGTCAGAAAACGCATCGTCAAGAAAAACATTGAAATCGGTACCGCCCATATTCGCTCCTCGTTCAACAACACGATCGTTACGATCACGGATCTGAACGGAAACGCGATTTCTTGGGCAAGCGCGGGCGGCCTCGGATTCAGAGGTTCCCGCAAGAGCACCCCGTTCGCGGCTCAGACCGCCGCCGAAACCGCTGCCAAAGCGGCTATGGAGCATGGTCTGCGCAAAGTAGAAGTTTACATCAAGGGACCCGGATCCGGCCGTGAATCCGCGATCCGCGCACTGCAGGCAGTCGGTCTTGAGGTAACGCTGATTAAAGACGTTACCCCGATTCCTCACAACGGTTGCCGTCCGCCTAAACGCAGAAGAGTATAGGAGGAAGAAGAATTATGGCAAGATACACTGGTTCAGTATGCCGTCAGTGCCGCAGAGAGGGCATGAAACTGTTTCTGAAGGGCGACCGCTGCCACAGCGGCAAGTGCGCCATGGAGCGTTATCCGGCTGCTCCGGGTATGCACGGCACCGGAAGAAGAAAGCCCTCCGGTTATCAGGTACAGCTGCGTGAAAAACAGAAGGTCAAGAGGATCTATGGCGTTCTGGAGACGCAGTTCCGGATCTACTTTGAGAAAGCCGCCAACATGAAGGGCGCCACCGGCGAAAACATGCTTCAGCTCCTTGAGCGGAGACTGGACAACGTCGTTTATCGTCTCGGCTTTGCCGATTCCAGAGCACAGGCCCGTCAGTTGGTCAATCACGGACACTTCGCCGTCAACGGCAAGAAGGTCGATATTCCTTCTTATTGCGTAGACGCCGGCGACGTCATTACCGTCAGAGAAAACAGCACGGACATCGAGATGTTCAAGAAACTGCGCGAGGGTACGACCCGCCTCATTCCGGCCTGGCTGGAGCTTGACGCGGCGAATCTTTCCGGTAAAGTCGTTGAACTGCCGAAACGCAGCGATATTGATATGAGCATTGATGAGCTGCTTATCGTTGAGTTGTACAGCAAGTAATCACTGGCTTCCGATTTTCAGTTAGGAGGGTTCTCATGATAGAAATTGAAAGACCGAAGATTGAGTGCAAAGTGAATACGGCAAACTACGGTAAATTCGAAATAGACCCGCTTGAGCGTGGATTTGGTTACACGATCGGTAACGCGCTGCGCAGGATCCTGCTTTCCAGCCTTCCCGGTTACGCCCCCACCAGCATCAAGATTGACGGTGTTCTCCATGAGTTTACAACGATCCCGGGAGTAAAGGAAGACGTCAGCGAGATCATCCTGAACGTCAAGAGCCTCGTTACGAAAATGCATGTGGACGAGCCGAAGCAGGTTTTCATTTCGGCCGAGGGTCCGTGTGAGATCACGGCCAAAGACATCATTCACGACAGCGACGTCGAGATCATCAATCCCGATCTGCACATTCTGACGATGAATGAAGACGGCAAGTTCGGCGCGGAGATCACGATCGAAAAAGGCAGAGGCTACGTAACGAGCGACAAGAACAAGAAACCGGGCATGCCCCTCGGAACGATCAGCGTGGATTCGATCTTCACCCCCATCACGAAAGTGAATTTCTCGGTGGAGGACACGCGCGTCGGGAACGTTACCGACTATGACAAGCTCATTCTTGAAGTATGGACCAACGGCAATATCAACCCGGAAGAGGCGATCAGCCTGGCGGCCAAGATCATGAACGAGCATATGAATCTTTTCATCAATCTGACCGAGCATGTCGGCGAAGTCGAAATGACGGAAGAGAAGGAAGAGGAGAAGAAGGCCAAAGTCATGGAAATGACCATCGAAGAGCTGGATCTTTCCGTCCGTTCCTTCAACTGCCTGAAGCGCGCCGGCATCAACTCCGTGGAAGAGCTCGTGCAGAAGAATAATGATGAAATGATGCGCGTTCGCAATCTCGGACGCAAATCTCTGGAAGAAATTGAACAGAAGCTCCAGCAGCTGGGCCTCACGCTCAGAAGCTCGGAGGAATGATAAGGAGGAAAAAACATGGCTGGCAATCGCAAACTGAGCAAGGCGCCTGACCATAGAAAGGCCGTCCTGAGAAATCAGGTCACCCAGCTTTTTGTGAACGGAAAGCTTGAGACGACCGAAGCGCGCGCCAAAGAACTGCGCAAAGTTGCCGAGAGACTGATCACACTTGCCATGAGCGAGTGCGACGGGAATATAACCGTTACGAAGGAAAAAGTGAACGACAAGGGACAGACCGAGAAATTCACGACCCGTAACGACACGCCGGCGAAACTGCATGTCCGCAGACAGCTGCTTGCTTATCTGTTCGACGTGAAAGAGCAGAAAAAGCAGGGCGAGACCAAGTCTGAGTACAAAGAGCGCACAAAGGATATCCGTTATCCGGTCGTGGAGAAGCTCTTCAACGAGATCGCGCCCAAGTACAAGAAACTCAAGGAAGAGAACAAATTCGGCGGTTATACGCGTATCCTGAAGAAGGGCCCGCGTCGCGGCGATGCGGCCGAAATGGTCATCATCGAGCTGATTTGAGTTCAAAGAGAAAAGAGGTATAGCTCAGCGTCATACCTCTTTTTTTATCACGCCGAAACTTCTGCCCGTGGTTCTGTTGCATTTGCCGCTGAAATATGATAGAATAACTCTATCGACAAAAAGGAGGGCCTTGCATTGGCACTGACACAACCCTACGTTTTCCAGACCGCTCGTCCCGTATGGCAGACCGGCAGA
Source organism: Eubacteriales bacterium (assembly GCA_018385275.1). Classification (GTDB taxonomy): domain Bacteria; phylum Bacillota; class Clostridia; order Christensenellales; family MB2-83; genus MB2-83. Next base: position 10,775 of record JAHAZM010000053.1, read on the forward strand.
GAAACGGAAATGAACGTCAGCGTCTGCGCCGTCGCCCGCGTTCCGGCGGGAAAGACTTCGATTGCGCTGGCGACTTCAGGCAGTTATGTGCTGATCGTGAACGGACGCTTCGTTTGTCACGGCCCCAGCCGCTGCGCTCACGGTTGGTATAAGGTCGACGTTTATGACCTGACGCCCTTCCTGACGGAACGGGAGAATTTCGTCGCTGTTCGCTGCGCGGGATATTGCGTCAATTCGTTCGAATACCCGGAGCAGCCGTCTTTTCTCTGCGCGGAGATCGACTTCGACGGACGCGTCGTCGCGGCGTCGGGCGGCGAGGGCTTTTGCTGGTACGATGTGACGGAAAGACTGCAGCGCGTCGCGCGATACTCTTTTCAGCGCCCCTTTATGGAAAGCTACCGCGTCGGGCCCGGCGCGTTTGCTTATGAAACCGGCGGCGCGGCGAACGAATGCGCCGTCAGTCTGACGTCTCCCAAGCGCTTTATCCGCGCCGACGGTCCTTATCCCGACGGTGACGAGGCGCGGCCCGTTCCGATCTTTGCCGGAACGGTCGCTCTTCGGGATGAAAACCTGATTCAGCACGACAGGTGCCTCGATCGGATCGGCCCGGATTTCCATGGCTTTCGTCGGGAGGAATGGGATGACAGGAGCCCGGACGATCTGCTGCGCATGGAGTTTACTCTTGCCGAAAAGCCGCTTTCCCGCGCTTTCTCGCTTGCCGAAAACGAGTTCGTCATGACAGAGTTTGCCCGTGCCTACGCCGGGATCCTGAGCTTTGACGTCACGATCGAAGGCGAGGGCGACGTTTATCTGTACTGGGACGAGATCCTCGGTCCGGATCGCCTTATCGCGCCGTGGCGTCTGCAGACGACCAATATCATCCGCCTTCATGCGTCGGGCGGCCGCTATCGTATCGTTACAGCCGAACCGTACGTCATGAAATATCTCCAGTTGATTGCCGTCGGCTGCCGGGCGACGGTAGAAAACCTGCTCCTGCACAAGATCACGTTTCCTCTTTCGCAAATCAAGAAAGAATACGCCGGCCGCGACGCGGCCCTGCGCGCCGTTTTTGAGGCCGCTCGCGAAAGCTTCGTCAGCAACGCCACGGATATTTATACGGACTGCCCGTCGCGCGAACGCGCCGGTTGGCTCTGCGACAGCTTTTTCATCGCCCGTACCGAGTACGCTCTGACCGGATGCGCCCGGGTCGAGCGCGCTTTCCTGCTCAACTTCCTCCTGACTGATTCCGTGCCCCGTTTGCCCGACGGGATGCTGCCGATGTGCTATCCGGCCGATTTTCTCGACGGAAGTTTTATTCCCAACTGGGCGATGTGGTATTTTCTCGAACTGGAGGAGTATCTCGGCCGTACGGGTGATCGTGAGCTCGTCGATGCCGCCCGCGGCAAAGCGACGGCGCTGCTCGGTTTTTTCCGCCGCTTTGAAAATGAGTTCGGCCTGTTGGAAAACCTGCCCGGCTGGGTCTTCGTCGAGTGGTCGCAGGCCAACGCTTTCACGCAGCCGGTCAATTTCCCGACCAATATGCTGTACGCGCGATTCAAACAGGCGCTCGGAGCGTTGTATGACGATCCGCGTCTTCTCGCGGAGGCCGAAGCGCTGCGCCGCCTTATCCGCGACAAGGCGATGACGGAGAGCGGCTTTTTTGCCGACAACGCCGTGCGCGCGGACGGCCGGCTGGTCGCCGCGGACAACCGAACGGAAGCCTGTCAGTATTACGCCTTCTTTTTCGGCGTCGCCGCCCCGCAAACGTATCCGGATCTGTGGGAAACCCTGATCCGCGATTTCGGGTTCGACCGCCGTCATACGGGAAAGCATCCGGAGATCTGGCCGGCCAACGCGTTCATGGGCAATTATATGCGGCTGGATCTGCTGCTGTCTGCCGGTCTGCGTGAAAAACTCATAGCCGAGATCCGCGAGTATTTCGGTTATATGGCCGCGCGAACCGGCACGCTTTGGGAGCATGACGGACCGGTCGCCAGTTGCAACCACGGCTTTGCCTCCTATGTGATCTGCTGGTATGAGGCGCTGGGCCTTTTACGCGAAAAACGGTCCTTGTAAAGCGCTGGATTGTGCGCGAAAAAAGTTGACATGTCCCGTAAAATTTGCGATAATTTTATCGTTCGGGCAAGCCAACCGCTGATGACGAGAAATCATAAAGCGTTTTGCTGTTGCGGCCTGCCCTTTTAATAAAGCAAACAGGATTGAAAGGAGAAACATCACATGAAAAAACAATGATCCTGCGAGTGGTTGCTCTGGCGCTCTGCATCGCAAGCGTATTGACGCTTGTCGCATGCAACTCCGGCAACACCGAAATCGAAAGCACGATTGACCTCACGGCGGAAGGCAAGAAGGACAGCCTTGAACTCCTGAACGGTTTTTTTGAGGAGACCCTCAAAGACCCGGATATCGTTGTTTCGTATAAGAGCGGAGATGTGCTCCAGTATACCGAGCATATCAAAGGTACGACCAGCAACGTGCGGGGAGAAGACGGATTGCATATCTATACTTTCGTAAAAGACGGCAAATACTATTACGCATACGAGAACGAAGATATGCATTACTCTGAGGAGGGAAAACAGAATTACGACAATAATTACTGTTACTTCCTGAGCAATATCAAGCTGATGGATCTGATGCCGGAGGACAGCGGGACCTTTCAGTGCGCTTCGCATGTCAAACAAAAAGAAATCATTGGCAAGGATGAGCAGAAGACTGAAAGCAGTGCTGAGTTGACGTTTGATTATGTGGCGGAGGGCGGAACGATCAAGATCACCGCGAAAGCGCAAAACGGCTTGGTACAGAGCGTTGCGATCGAAAGCGTTGACAAAGAGACCCCGGCGAACAACCGTAATATCACCATGGCCTTCGTATACGGCTCGGCTATCGTTATGGTTCCCGATATTGAAGGATGGGAAAACGAGGATAATAATGAAATCGCCATCAACTCCCGTGACGAGTTTTTCTTCCAGACGCTCTATGCGGATAATGTGATCGTAAGAGCGGAAAGAGAAGAGAACAGCTTTACGGAAACGATCGCGAACGGCGTAGACTATGTTGCCTATGTCGCCGGCAATAAGTCATATGCTTTTATGACGGGAGACGATGAATACGTCTACGCCACGGTAGACGGAGAGGAAAAATCCTATTATATCGGAGAAGAAATGTACGATACCGGCTGTAACGTTTATTACAATATGAATATTTCACTGTATGATCTATTCAAAACTATGGAAACCGTATCGTTTACCTGCACTGTTGAACAAGACGAGAATGGTGAAAACGGGACCATGGTATATACGATCTGGAATACCGGCGAAGTATTTGCTGTAATCAACGCGACCAAGGTCAACGGTTTTGTGACGGAAGCGACGATTACGTCTGGGGACATCGTACAAACTTTCTCTTTTGAATACGACACGGCTGAAGTGACCGCTCCCGATATCAGCGATTGGTACTGTAACAATCCTCCGGCCTCTTCAGAAAACTGACACGGGATCGACAAGGTCTTGAGGCGTCGCTTGTTTGCGGCGCCTCGTTTTTTGTCCGGCCCGGAGAAAGAAAGACGACGCCTCGGCGTCGTCTTTTTGTTCAGGAAACTCGGGTATTATTTCACGATCAGCTCGTCCAGCTCTTTGAGCAGCTCGCCGCAGTCGTCGGAATAGATCTCGAGCGTGACCGGTTTGGTCAGGTCGAGACTGTAGATACCGAGGAGCGATTTCGCGTCGATGACGTATCTGCCGCTGCGTACGTCGATGTCGTACGGGTACATGCTGACGGTGTTGACGAGATCCTTCACGTTCTGAGTGGTGTTGATCTTGATGGTTACAGATTTCATATCGATCATCTCCTTATCCGGCTAACAGTATACCTTATTTTGACTGCGCGGTCAATGGCTATTTTACACAACGATATTGACCAGGCGCGAACGGATCACAATGACCTTGCGGACGGGTCGTCCGCTCAGGGCGGCGGCGACGGTCGCGTCCTCCAGCGCCGCGCGGCGGATCTCCTCGTCGGCCGCGTCTGCCGCGACCCGGATCCTGGCTTTTACCTTGCCGTTGATCTGGACGGCCAGTTCTACGGTGTCGGCGATCAGCGCCTCCGGGTCGTACGACGGCCAGGACTGAGCGTAAACGCGTCCGCCGAATCCCTGCTGCGCCCACATTTCTTCGCAGATATGAGGCGCCACGGGCGAAAGGATCAGCAGCAGCGCGCGCAGATCGCCGCGCGAAACGCGGCCGACCGCGTACATTTCGTTGACCAGGGACATCATGGCGGCGATGGCGGTGTTGAACTTCATCTTTTCGTAGTCCTCGCCGACCTTTTTGATCGCGCCGTTGACCGCGGCGCGGAGGGCTGCGGAAACGTCTTCTTCGTCCGTCAGCAT
>JAHAZM010000055.1 GCA_018385275.1 Eubacteriales bacterium
GTGTGAGACACTTCATATCGAAATTCCAAATGAGTATAGATAACTGCAAATAACAGTTTGTAGGGGAGTTCTGATACTCCCCTATAAAAATGGCTATTTATCAACTGTTTGTTGTGACATAGCCAAAAAGAATAAGAACGGAAAAACCGGCTGCAAAAACGACGCGGCCGGTTTTTTGGCGTCGGAAGGGAAGGATAAGAACGAGCGGCTAAAAGGTTTTTTTCGGTGAAAGAATAATTTTTCCACGAATGAATGTATATTGGTACGGCAAGAATAAAACCGAAAAAGGATGATGAAGATGAACGTAAAAAGGTTGAGCGGATATATCGGCGCGGCGGTCGTGGATACGGCGGACGGGAGAATAAAAGGGTTTATCAAGGACTGTGTCAGCGCGGAGGATCGCCTGGAAGGGATCGTGGTGCAGAAAAACGGCGTTCTGAGAAAAGAGGAATTTTTGCCGTACCGAGCGGTCGAGAGCTTCGGAGACTATGAGGTGCGCGCGGATTTTTCGTCCGCCGTTCCCGTCGGCCGCCGGGAGCTGCATCCGGTTTACAATGCGGAAATCGGCGTCATCGGAGCGAACGGAGAGAGGATCGGACGCGTCAGCGATATTTGTTTCGACGCGCGGGACGGCCGTTTGGTCGGGCTGGAGATCAACCGGGGGATATTTCATGACGTTTCCCGGGGAAGAAGTATGGTGGAAAAATTCATGATGCGCCGGGACGGCGACGGGGAGTACTACGCAGTAAGCGAAGAAGGAGGAGTCGATTCATGAAAGCAGGTATGATTATCGGGTTCATCGCCGGGACGGCGGTGAGTCTGGCCACGGTATATCTGTGTCAATCGGAACACAGCAAAAAATGCCTTTTGCGCAAGGGAAAGAAATTCCTGCGCGAATACACGGATCTGCTGTGAAAAAGGAGATACGGACGGGGATCGCCGTCGTCGCCGCCTTGTGCGGGGCGGCGGCTTTTCTCGCCGTGAGCGGCACGCTGGTCCCTCTGCTGCTGGCGGGATTTTTCGCTTTCCTGCTCAAACCGCTCGTAGAGAGGACGGAGGAAAAGACGAGCCGTACCGCGGCGATCCTGATCGTGTCGGGTATCTGGCTGAGCCTGGCGGTTTTTCTGATCGGGATCCTGCTGCCGTATTTTACCGAACAGCTGGCGCAGCTGGCGGATACGCTGCCGCGTCTGGGCGAGGAGGTGCGGAGCCTGACGGAGACGGTCGGCGCGTTTCTGGAGCGGTACGGGGTGACGCTGAAGCTGGAGGACGTGTTTTCAACGGAGGAAATCGCCGGGGCGGTACGGCGTCTGCTGGAGTACGCGGTTTCCGGCACGGCGATCGTCGCCTATATCGCGGCAGTGCCGATGTTGTGTTTCTATCTGCTGAGGGATCGGGAAAAACTGGCGGCTCGTCTGGAGGCATGTCTTCCCAAAAGGACGGCGGAAATGTGGAAACGGGTCGGCCGTCAGCTCAACGGAGAGCTGTGGAGGTATTTTACCGGACAAGCTCTGTTGGCTTCCGTCGTGGGAGTCTGCGTCTGGGCGGGACTGGCGTCGGTGGGCGTTCGCTTTCCGCTTCTGTTGGGTCTCATCATGGGCCTGCTGGAGTTCGTTCCTTGCTTCGGCGCTTATATCGGCGCGATCCCGGTGGGGATCACGGCGTTGGCTGACGGCGGGTGGCAGAGCTTTGCCGCGGCGCTGGCCGTCGTGTTTATCGTGGAGCAGCTCGAGGGGATGTTCCTTGTCCCGATCGTGATCGGAAAGAACAGTCGTCTTCATCCGGGGATCGTGCTGCTCTGTCTGGTGGCGGGCAGCCATCTGTTCGGCGCGATAGGTCTGATCCTGGCGGTGCCGGCGGCCATGATCCTGAGAAAATGCGTCAAAACGATCTATGACGAGTATATCAGACAAAAAAACTGCGGATTTTACAGAAAATTAAATTGATTTATGACGGCGGATATACTATAATAATATTATCCTGAGAAAAGGAGTGGACGTATATGTTGAACCAGGATACCGCCCGTTTTGTCATCGAAAAGGATAATCCGGTCGTCAGGACCACTGTGTCGGAGGTTTACGCGGCGCTCAAGGAAAAGGGCTATGATCCGGTCAATCAGATCGTCGGTTATATCATGTCCGGAGATCCGACCTATATCACGAGCCATAAAAACGCCCGCGCGCTGATCGTCAAGATCGAGCGGGACGAGATCCTCGAAGAGATCGTGCGGAATTATCTGAAGGTGTGCGACGCCGCACAGCAGAAATGAAGAAGATCCTGGCGCTTGACGTGGGCGATCGCCGCGTCGGCGTTGCATTCAGCAGTACTTTTATTGCCAATCCCGTGGAGACGTACGTCCGGAAAGGGGATCAGACGGATCACAGGCATATCGCGGCGCTGGCCAGGGAAATGGGCGCCGAACTGATCGTGGCGGGACTGCCGCGTAATATGGACGGCAGTGAAGGCGGACAGGCCGAAAAAGCCCGGGATTTTGCCGAAAAGGCGGCCGCTTTGGCGGGGATCCCCTGCCTGATGTGGGACGAGAGGCTTTCGAGCGTGACGGCGAACGCGGTCCTGTCGCAGAACGGCGTCAAGGGCCGGAAGCGCAGACAATACGTGGACCGCATCGCGGCGGTCGTGATCTTACAGAATTATCTGGATTACAAAGGAGAAGGGCTATGAGCAACAAAGACGATTTTGTCATGGACGAAGCGGACGCCGTCGTGGAACTGGTGGACGAAGACGGGAAAACCGAACGATTCGTTTTTGTGACGGCGGTCGAATATGAGAATAAAAAATATGCGCTGATGTCGCCCGAGGCCAATGAAGAGGAGGCCGTGGTTTTTCTGATCAAGGAAGACGGAGAGGATATGACGCTGGAAAGCGTCGTCGACGAAGCGCTGCTCGAGAAGATCTACAACGTCTATCTTCAGGAGAACGAGGAAGAAGAATAAAAAAGACTGTGCCGCGAGGGCACAGCCTTTTTGTTTCGGAACAAGAAAAAGACCGGCCCCGGGAGGGACGGTCTTTTTTTGCGAACGACGGGAATTACGGATTGCTCAGATTCTTGAGCCAGTCGGCCAGCGAGCCGGCTGCGCCGGTGAGAGCGCCGGTCAGGAGGATGATGCCGAAAATGATCAGCACGACAACCAGCACACAGAAGAAAGAACGAGCAAAGTTTCTCTTGTTGACGTTGGCGGCGCCGATCGCGTGGCAGAGAAGGAAAATGAAGCCGACAATCGGGATGGCGTAGAGAATGTTCAGTCCGAAATAGGCCCAGGGAGAGAGGGGCTTGAGCTCGTTGGGAACGTTATAGTTCTGCATGTGTGTGCCTCCGTTTGTGTTTTTTTAAAATATAATATCATTTCGGTACAGTGTCAAGATGTACGCTCGAAAAAAGGCGGAAAACAGCGGAAAACGAGGATCGGAACGGCGGGCATTTTCGAAGCCGGAGCGGCATATGCTTTGGCGAGGGGATGGGCGTGAAGAAGAGAGCGGGACTGAGAATAACGGAGGAGCTGGGGCTGCCGCGGTATCTGGTATATGATCTTCCGCTGGTTTGTTTGGAGGGAACGGAGACGGCGACGGTACAGAACGGCGGAAGGCTGCGCGTCGTACGCCCGGAGCGTGTGGAGATCGAGCGGAAAGGCTTTGTCGTAACGGTGGAAGGAGACGGACTTCAGATCCGGAGCACGGACGGCGTCGATACGGAAATCTACGGACAGATCCGGAGCGTTTCGGTGCAAAGAAAGGAAACAACATGAGCAGGATCGGACCAATGATGGGATACGCACGGTGCCGTGCGGAGGGGTTTTCGCCGGAAAGGTTTACGACGGCGCTGACGGAAGGACGGATCCGGCTGACGGACGTGCGGCGGACCGGACCGGTTTTGATGGAGTTTACCGTGTCTGCGGCGGCTTTGCCGCGCATTCGGCGTCAGGCGGAGGAAATGGGCTACCGCCTTGAGGTGACGCGCTGCGGCGGGTTGGCGTGGACGATGGGACGGCTTTGGCAGCGGAAAACGCTTCTGATCGGAATCCTGGGGGCGCTGCTGCTTTTGACGGGAATCTCGGAGCGGATTTTGTTGATCGAAGTACAAGCCCCGCCGGAGTGGGACGAAGCGGAGATCCTGAACGTGGTGGCCGGATACGGGATCGCGCCGGGACTGAGACGAGCGGACGCGGACCGGAACGGCGCGGCCGAGGCGGTGTTGACCGCCTTTCCCGAAGCGGCCTGGTGCGGGGTGGAAATCTACGGCGTGAAGGCAACGGTCCGTCTCAAACCGATGACGCCGGGGCCTGATGAAGTGATCGACTGGAACGAGCCGAGCGACCTGTTTGCCGCGGCGGACGGCATCGTGACACGGATCGAAGCGGCCGCCGGCCGCACGCTGGTCAAGGTCGGCGACCGGGTGCGGAAAGGGCAGCTATTGGTAGACGGAGAAGGAAAAGCGGCGGTTGCGCGTATCTGGGCCGACGTGTGGGAAACGCGCTGCGGCGCGGCTTTGACGAGAAGAACGGAGATCGTGCCGACGGGGCGGGAGCTGTCGGAGCGGGAGCTGCTGATTGGTGAAACGGTCGTGACCGGCAAGCACGAAGAGATCCCGTTCGTCCACTACGAGAAAACAGTCGAGGAAAAGCGGCTCGGGTCCCTTGTCTGGCGAATGACGGAAGTGCGGGAGATCGTCTATACGGAGCGGCCCGTAGAAGAGGAGACGGCCAAAAAACTGGCGCTTGACCGGGCGCTGTCCGGCGTTGAGCCGAACACGCTCAAGGAATACCGGGCGTTGTACGGCAAAACCGACGATATGATGACGGCGGAGGTCTTTTTGTGCCGGGAGATCGAGATCGGACAGAAGAAAAAACGATAAAAATATCTCTTTCTTTTCTTTTGCAACGGGTGTATAATAACAATATATCTTTGGTGAATGGAGAGAAAGACATGGAGCCAGTCAAGTATTCGGTCATTATCCCCATGTTCAATGAGCAGGAGGTCATTGCCGAGTCGTACCGCCGGCTGACGGCGGTCATGAGCGGCATGAACGAAACATACGAACTGCTGTTTGTTAACGACGGCAGCAGAGACGGTACGATGGGCGTCATGAGGGACATTGCCGAAGCGGACGAGCACGTGCGTATCCTGAATTTTTCCCGGAATTTCGGGCATCAGGCGGCGGTCACGGCGGGCATGGCTCACGTGCGCGGAGAAGCGACGATCATCATCGACGCGGATCTGCAGGATCCGCCGGAGTGCATCCCGGGCATGGCGGAGAAGTGGAAAGAGGGCTACGACGTCGTTTACGGGAAGCGCCTGCGCAGGGACGGAGAGTCGGCTTTCAAGCTGCTGACGGCCAAATGGTACTATCGCTTTATCAACAAACTGACGAACAATATGATCCCGACGGACACGGGAGACTTTCGCCTCATCGACCGTAAGGTCGTGGATACGATGAACGCTCTGCCGGAGAAGAACCGCTTTCTGCGGGGACTCGGCAGCTGGGTGGGTTTCCGGCAGACGGCCTATGAGTATAAACGCGACGAGCGTTGGGCGGGAGAAACGAAGTACCCGCTGAAAAAGATGCTGAAGCTGGCCGGGGACGGGATCGTGGGATTCAGCTCCGCGCCGCTCAAATGGGCGCTCGGTCTGGGCGTGGGACTGCTTGGCCTCGGCTGATATGGCTGCTGACGCTGATCGTGCTAGCGATCTGCGGCGTGGGTTTC
>JAHAZM010000059.1 GCA_018385275.1 Eubacteriales bacterium
GACCGACCAGGTCTCGTCCTCCATCGCCCGGCAGCGCTCGTAGGCCCCGTGATGTGCCGCCGGGCCGATGATGATCTCCGCGTCGGTCTCGGCGTTGACTTCCGTAACGAGGCGGAACCCGTCCCCCGACATCGCCGTCAGCGCGTCGGCCAGATCCCGGATCGCGGTGAGCGTTTCACCGCCGGAAGAAAACGCCCGCACCACCGTATAGGAGTCTGGAATCGTCACCGTCGGCGCGTCGGACGGCCCCGGCGCGGGCGTTTCCGTACCGGTCGGCGTCGGCGCGACCGTACAGCCGGCCAACAGAACGACCGTCAGCGCGGCGCAGGCAAGGAACCGGATCAGCGTCATCGCTTTTTTCATTTCTTTTTCTCCTTTTGCAAATATGTTATAATTATATCATATGCGCGGCAAAAAAACAAGACGACATATGGCCATACCGACGACAAAAAACAAGACGGCGAGCGGGTTTTCCTCTCCGCGGCGGTCGGTTGACAAAAAAAGTCCTCCGCAGTACAATGAGGGGCGTAGCACGGTATTTAAAATCGTAGTACGGAAGGATGGTTGATCGACTATGAAAGTAACGGTTGTACAAATTCTCATTTTTCTGGCCTTTTTCGCCTCGATGCTCGTCATCGGACTGATCAGCCGGAAAAGGATCCGCAATTCCTCGGAATTCATGTCCGGGGCCAAACATGTCGGCGGCTGGATGGCGGCGTTCGCTTACGGAACGACGTATTTTTCGGCCGTTGTTTTTATCGGTTACGGCGGCTCGGTTTCATGGAAATACGGTATCGCCAGCATCTGGATCGGCATTGCCAACGCTTTGATCGGCACGCTGCTGGCCTGGCTGCTGCTGGGCAAGCGCAGTTATACCGCCATGCACGCGCTCAACGTCGATACGATGAGCCAGTATTTTGAGAAGAAATTCGGCTCGCGCGCGCTGCGCATCGTTTCCGCGATCGTGACGTTCCTGTTCCTGATCCCCTATTCCTGCGGCGTTTACACGGGTCTGGGGATCCTGTTCCGCAGCGTGTTCGGCATTCCGGAGTGGGCGCTGATCCTCGTCATGGGTCTGCTCACGGCGCTGTATCTGGTGCTGGGCGGTTATCTCGCCGCCGCGGTCAACGACCTGATCCAGGGCATCGTCATGCTGGTGGGCATCACGGCCGTGGTGCTGATGGTGGTGACCAACGGCTCCATCGGCGGGTTTTCCGGCGGCATGTCCTCGCTGGCGGCGCAGAACGCGGCGCTGGCCGATCCGTTCGCGATCAATTTCGACCTGATCTGTCTGATCGTCATGACCTCTTTCGGGACCTGGGGCCTGCCGCAGATGGCGCATAAATTCCACGCCGTCAAGGACGCGGGCCAGATCCGGAAAGCGACGGTCGTTTCCACGATCTTCGCGCTCATCATCGGCGGCGGCTGCTACCTGATGGGCTCGTTCGGGCGCGTTTACATGAACGGCGTGATGCCTGAAGGCGGCGGCGACTACGTCGTGCCGGCCATGCTCGACATCGTTCTCGGCGGAGAAAGCGTGGCTTCGCAGGCGCTCTACGCCGTCATCGCCATCGCCGTGCTGTCGGCTTCCATGTCGACGCTGTCGTCTCTGGTGCTGACCTCGTCGGGCGCCGTGGCGCTGGACCTGACCAAAGGCGTACTCAAGCCGGATATTTCGCCCAAAAAACTCATGACGCTGCTGCGCGGGCTGTGCGTGGTCTTCATCGCCGTCAGCATCGCCCTCACGCTCAAGCGCATCGACGCCATCGTCAACCTCATGAGCTACTCCTGGGGCGCGCTGGCCGGCGCTTTCGGCGGACCGTACGTGCTGAGCCTGTTCAGCAAGCATATCAATAAATACGGCGCGTGGGCCTCGCTGGTGCTGGCCGTGGGTCTGACCGTCGCCGGACTGTTCGGGCTGTTCGGACCCGTGTCCGCGGTCAATATCGGCGCGTTCGCCATCGCCGGCAGCTTCGTCATCACCCCGATCGCCTCGCTGATCGGAGAAAAACTTGACAAAAGTCTGGTCGTAGATTAAACTGATTTTAACAAGCGCGTCCCAGACACGGAGAAAGCGGCGTCCCCGTCCCCCGGCACAGAGAGCGGAACAGAGCTGAGAGTTCCGCGCCCCGCGGTCGTCCTCCCGCTCCGCCAGACGCGCCGGGCCCGGCCGCGGAGGTCCGTTATCCTGTCCGCGCCGAAAGAGGGAGCGCCTCGCCGCTCCAATCAAGGTGGTACCGCGCAAGAATTTTGCGTCCTTTGAGTTTTTCAAGGGACGCTTTTTTTCGGAGGAAAAACGTATGGCAAAAGACAAAAATGAATTCGTCAATCAGATCGCGGATATCGACACGGATTTCCCGCAATGGTATACCGACGTGGTGCTCAAGACCGAGCTGGTCGATTACGGTCCGGTCAAGGGCACGATGGTCATCCGGCCCTACGGCTACGCCATCTGGGAGCTGATCCAGCAGCAGATGGACGCGCGTTTCAAGGCGACGGGACACGTCAACGGCTACTTCCCGATGCTGATCCCGCAGTCTTTCCTGATGAAGGAAGCCGAGCACGTGGAAGGTTTCGCGCCCGAGGTGGCGTGGGTGACCAAGGGCGGCACGGAAGAACTGGCCGAGCCGCTGGTCATCCGGCCGACCAGCGAGACCATCATCTGCGATATGTACGCCAAATGGACGCAGAGCTGGCGCGATCTGCCGCTCAAGATCAACCAGTGGTGCAACGTCGTCCGCTGGGAAAAGACGACCCGTCCGTTCCTGCGCACGAGCGAATTCCTCTGGCAGGAGGGACACACGATCCACGCCACCGAGGAAGAAGCGACCGCCGAGGTCATGCAGATGCTCGACGTATACAGGGATTTTGCCGAAAACGTGCTGGCGATGCCGGTTTTCGTCGGACAAAAGAGCGAAAAAGAGAAATTCGCCGGCGCCGTGGCGACCTATTCCATGGAAGCCATGATGAAGGACGGCAAAGCGCTGCAGGCCGGCACCTCGCATAACCTGGGCCAGCATTTCAGTCAGGCCTTCAATATCAAGTTCCTCGACAAGGACGGCTCGCTCAAATACGTCTGGCAGACCTCCTGGGGCACGAGCACGCGCCTCATCGGCGGTCTGATTATGACGCACGGCGACAAGCGCGGTCTGGCGCTGCCGCCGAAGGTCGCTCCCATCCAGGTCGTCATCCTGCCCATCGCGGCTTTCAAGCCCGGCGTGACGGAAAAGGCCCGCGAAGTAGCCGAAACGCTGAAAGCGGCGGGCGTGCGCGTCTATCTCGACGACAGCGACAACAGCGCCGGCTGGAAATTCAACCAGTGGGAGATGAAGGGCGTGCCGATCCGTCTCGAGATCGGGCCGCGGGACATCGAAAACGGCTGCTGCGTCATCGCGCGGCGGGATAATTTTGAAAAGAAGACGCTGCCGTTGGCCGGACTGGCCGAGACTATCCCGGCCGAACTGGACAGCGTGCAGAAAGGCATGTACGAGCGCGCGCTGGCGTTCCGCGAGGCGCATACCGTCGAGGCGCACGACCGCGCAAGCCTGATCGCGGCCGTCAACGAGGGCAAATTCGTCCGCGCCATGTGGTGCGGAGAGCGCGAATGCGAAGAACAGCTCAAGCGAGAAACCGGCATTTCGACGCGCAACATGCCCTTCGGCGCCGAACCCATCGACGAGGTCTGCGCCTGCTGCGGCAAGAAAGCCAAGCACGTCATGTATTTCGCCAAAGCGTATTGACCTTTCCCGAGGGCAAGGAAGAATCCCATGCGTTATCTGATCGACCACGACGTCCATATCCACTCGGGGTTTTCCCCGTGCTCGTCCGACCCCCGGCAAACGCCGGAGGCGATCCTGGCCTACGGTCTGACCAACGGCTTCCGTCTGCTGTGCCTGGCCGACCATGCCTGGGACGATTCCGTGCCGACGGCGCATCCGATCTGGGGCACGCTGAAGGCGCTGCGCGACCGCTATCCGTCGCTCCCGCAGGGCAAAACCTGTCGCTTCGCTTTCGGGCTCGAGGTCGACATGGATTATGACGACGTGATCGGCCTGAGCCGGGCCGAAGCGGAAAAACTCGATTTTTTCGTCTGCGCCGCCGGGCATATGCACATCGACGGCTTTACCGCCCTGCCGGCCGACGACGCGGAAACGCGGGTGCGCCGCTATCTGGAGCGCACACACGCCCTCCTCGACTCGGACCTCCCGCTCTATAAAGCCACGCTGGCGCATTTCACCTTCGACGGCGTGGCCATGGGCCGGCCGCTGCGGTGGCTCGCGCTCCTCACCGACCGTCAGCTCCGCGATATTTTTACCAAGGTGAAAAAACGCGGGATGGGCGTGGAGCTCAATTTCCACCCCGGACAAACGCCCGCGGAGCGGGACGTACAGCTGCGGCCTTTCCGTATCGCCAAAGAGGTCGGCTGTACTTTCACGCTCGGCGGCGACGCGCATCATCCGGAATCCTTCGCCGCCGCGCGGGCGCGCTTCGAGCGGCTCGTCGATCTGCTGGCGCTGGAGGAAAAAGACAAGCATCCCTATCTGTTGGAACTAATGAAGGGCTGAGCCCTCGGAAGGAACCTCTATGAACGTCGGGATCGTTTTTACCAGCGTGCTGGTCATGCTGCTATACATGCTCTGCGGCTTCGTGCTGGTCAAAGCCGGCAAAGCCGAGACTTCGCACGCGCGCTCGCTTTCGGGCCTGCTCATCTACGTCTGCGGGCCGTGTCTGCTGATCTCGTCTTTTCAGTCCATCGCCTATTCGACCGAAAATATCATCCGCTCGGTGACGTTTTTCGGCGTCAGTCTGGCCGTACAACTGCTGTTTTTCGCGCTGATGTGGCTGATTTTGCGCAAAAAATACGCCGACGCGCGCTGGCGCATGCTGACGGCCTGCTCTTTTCTGGGCAACGTGGGCTTCTTCGGCGTGCCGCTGGTGACGGCGCTGTTTCCGAGCGAACCGCTGGTGGCCTGCTACAGCACGCTGTATATCACGAGCATGAATTTTCTGCTCTTCACCGTCGGCGTCTATCTCATCACCCGGGAGAAGAAGTATATTTCCGTCAAAAACGCCCTGCTCAATCCGACGACGCTGGCCGCCGCCGTGGCCATCCCGCTCTATCTGCTGCAGATCCGTTTCCCCGAATGGCTGGCCGCGCCGGTTTCCCTGCTGGGGAAAATGACGACCCCGCTGTGCATGGTCGTGCTGGGCTTCCGGCTCGCCTCGATGGACCTGCGGGCGCTGTTTTCTCAGCCGTTTGCCTATCTGGCCAGCGCGCTCAAGCTCATCGCTTTTCCGCTGCTGGCTTACGCGGTCGTGGTTTTCCTGCCGTGGTTCGACACGACGTTCAAGCTCTGTCTGCTGGTGCTGAGCGCCACGCCGTCGGCCTCCATCGTGCTGGCGCTGTCCGAACAGCACCGCTGCGAGCAGAAGCTCGCGGCCAACACCCTGCTGCTGACGACGCTTTTCAGTCTGCTGACGCTGCCGCTGCTGATCCTGATCCTGACCTGAGCGGCAAAAGCCGCCGCTTTTTTCGGCGGGCCGAAAAGGATTATTCAAATCCCGCGATAACGCAGGCGGGAATCTCCCCCGAAGCAAAAAGCCGGGACGGTTTCGTCTCGGCTTTTATTATTCGGAACACAACCGTCCGGTTGTTTACTCCAGTACGATCTTGAACAGCTCTTCGTCATCAAGCATTTTGTTTTCCGACCTGAATCCTACTTTTTCATATACGTGCTTTCCGATCGTGTTTTCGGGGTCTGTGGACAGATAGACCTCTCTGCATCCGAAACGGGATTTCATCTCATCCAGGATCATTCTGATTGCCTGCGTTCCGTAACCCCTGTTTTGATAATGAAAGTCGATCATGATTCTGCACAGCTCATAGAATCCTTCCTCTTCGTTCCATCCGAACATGGTAAATCCGATCAGTTTCCCTTCCTGTTCGATTGCCTTGATGACCCAGCCGTCCTCATATACGGACTGGACGATGGATAAGGCGTTTGAAGCCACGAAATCCTCACACAGCGACGGCATCCCTTTCGCCTCATAAGGCTCTCTGCTGCCCTTGACCGTTATGGTTTCGTTTGTTGTCAGAAAAATGACGTCTTCCCAATTCTCGTTTGTAATATCAACCAGTTTCATTGCGTCTTTCTCCTTGTTTGTTTTTTCAATTTGTATGATTGTCACACGGAGCCATGAAAAAACCATAGTCGGTTTAACGGAAAAATACTGAAAAGCCCCTTGGCAGATTTTCTCTGGCAGGGGCTTTTTGTTGGGATTTTTACAGGAAACGGAGGAGTTCGGCCTTCAGCTCGTCGGCCCCGAAACGGGCCTTTTCGGCGGATACGGCGCGCACGCCGCCGTAGATCTTGAGCTTGGGCTCCGTGCCGCTGGGCCGCATGGCCGCCCAGGCGTCGCCCTCCAGCTCATAGCGCAGGACGTTGCTCGACGCGTAACGGAGTTTTTCCGTACGGCCGTCGGCATAAGTGCGCGTCCCGGTCAGAATATCGTCGGTATAGAGCACCTTGCGGTCGGCCAGTTTTTTCGGCGCGCGGGCGCGCAGGCTCGTCATCCGTTCGTTCATGCGCTCCATGCCGGTCTCGCCCTCGAAAAACTTCGAGTAAGAGAAGTCCGCGAACCAGCCGTAGCGATCATAGAGCGCGAGCAGCAGATCGTAGAGCGTTTTCCCTTGCGAAAGCGCGTAGCAGGCCATTTCCGAAATCATCATCGTCGCGGACACGCCGTCCTTGTCGCGGGCGTGCGGGCCGCAGAGGAAGCCGAAGCTTTCCTCATAGGCGAACATAAAGCTCTTGTTGCCGGCGTCGACGCATTTCTGCATCTGCTCGCCGACGAATTTGAACCCCGTCAGCACGGAATAGACCCGGCAGGCGTAATCGGCCGCGATCGCATCGAGGAATTTGCTCGAAACGATGGAGCGGATGACGTAGGCGTCCGACGGCAGTTTGCCGACGGCGGCCCGCTGGGACAGGATATACCAGCCCAACAGCGCGCCGATCTCGTTGCCGGTCAGCGCCGTGTAAACGTCGTCGCCGGTACGCACGGCCACGCCCATCCGGTCCGCGTCGGGATCGGTGCCGACCACGATGTCGGCGTCTACGGCTTTGGCCAGCTCGATGCCCATGGCCAGCGTCTCGACGAACTCGGGATTGGGGACTTTGACCGTGGGGAAATCCCCGTCCGGCATTTCCTGCTCGGGTACGACGGACGCGTGCGTCACGCCGATGGCGTTGAGCGCGCGCAGGACGGGCAGCCGGCCCGTGCCGTGCAGGGGCGTGTAAACGATCCGCAGCTGCGGCGCGTACCGCTCCAGCAGATCATGCCGCACGCACAGCGAGGTGATCGCGGCGTTGAAGGCTTCGTCGTCCTCGCGTCCGACAAGCTCGATCATCGGGCTGTCCGGCTCGGATTTGATCCCGAAATACGGCGTTTCTCCGATCACGGCGGCCACGCTTTCGGCCCGTTCGGGCGAGATCTGCGCGCCGTCGGCCCAGTAGACCTTATAGCCGTTATAAGCGGGCGGATTATGGCTCGCCGTAATCATGACGCCGGAAACGGCGCCGCGGCGACGAATGGCGTTGGAAAGCACGGGAACGGGACGGGGCGCGTCGAACAGTTTGACCGGGATGCCGTGAGCGGCGAGCACGCCGGCAGCCAGTCGGGCAAACTCCGCGCTGAAATGGCGCGTGTCGTAGCTCACGACCACGCCGCGGCGCTTTTCCTCCTCCGGCAGCGCGTCGATCACGCGGGCCAGTCCTTCGGTAGCGCGCGCCACGGAATACTCATTGAGGCGGTTGGTGCCCATGCCGAGTTTGCCGCGCATGCCCGCCGTGCCGAACGACAGTTCGGTATAAAAGCGATCGTTCCGTTCTTCGGGGTTGTCGGCCAGCGCGGTCAGCTCCGCTCGCTGCGCTTCGGTGAGCGACGGCTCAGCCAGCCAGCGGCGGTATGTCTCTTCCGCCGTCATGATTTCTTTTCTACGCACTCGTTGAGCGCTTTGACGAGAGCATCGGGATCCACGCCGTGAACGGCCGCGGCCTGCTCGACCGTTTCGCCGCGCGCGCAGGCGCAGCCCACGCAATGCATGCCGATGGAAGCAAAGACTTCGCCTGTGCGGCGATCGGTATTGATGACCTCGAGGATCGTCATGTCCTTGGTAATCATAGTGAAATCTCCTTTCTCAATTCCAGACCATATTTTTTCTATCAAAATACTTGCGTATTTCCCTGTTGTCGCGCCGGGCGCTGATCGCGTCGTAAAGAATGAAACCCGCGGCCAGCAGGAGCGCGGCGTTGAGCACGCCGGGAATGCACCAATGCTCCTCGCAGCTCCACGACGGGATCAGATAATTGACGTAAACGCGCACGGTGTCGCCTTCTTTGGGCACGTACTCGGCCAGTTTCGTGCCGAAACGGTACGAGCCTGTGTAGCGGGTTTCTCCGATCAGATATTCGTAGACGGCACGCCCCGCCCAGCCGCCGTCGCGCTGCTGAGACAGCCCCTCGACGCGGGCGACGCGAGCGGTCCCGGCTTTGCCGAGCAGCATGAACAGCGGTCCGGCCGCCGCCAGCACCAGCAGGATCACGGCGACGACGGTCTTGATCCGGGCGCGCAGCAGGTTTTTCTTATGCAAAGCGGCGAGCTTTTCGAAGACGCGCAGATCGTCCTGCGTGACCTCGTCGCTCTCGGCGCGCAGTTTTTCCTCATCGTCGCGCGTCAGCACGTACGCTTCCTTTTCGGCGTCGTAGACCACCCGGTCGGCGTAGGCCTCGTTGTTGATGAGGCGTTTTTCTTCGCTGTTGAGGGGTTTGACCTGTTCTCTGTCCAAATCCATGCGGCTCTCCTTCATAAAAACAAGCCTGTATTTCAGTTTATCCGCTTCGCCGTTATTTTACCACGGTTTGATGAAACTTGCAACGGATTCTCAACGGGCGCGGGATTTGACAAGAGGCGGATTGTATTGTATATTTATTTTACGCAAAAAAGGAAGGGACCCGCTGTGAGAGAACGCGAGATCATTATCAAAAAGCAACGCCGTCGGCCGTTTCCGTTTATCGCTCTGATCGCCGCGGTCGCGCTGGCCGCGCTGGCGGTTTTCAACGTCGTGCTGCTGACGCGGCAGCCGCCCCGTATCGGCCGGACGATCTATCTGACGGTCCGGGGAACGGCCCTGGCGCCGGATTTCGCCGACGGAGACGTCGCCGTCGTGGATACGAGCGTGACGCCGGCCGTCGGAGACACGGCGCTGCTGAAGCTCGACGGCGCCTACGTGCTGGCGCGCATCGCGCGGATGGAAGCGGACGGACCCGTCGTCCGGCTGGAGGGCGCGGAACAAAGCGTTCCGGCTTCGGCCCTGGCCGGTACCGTCACGGGCCGCAACGGTCCGGTCGCGTTTCTCACCTCGCCCGTCGTGTGCGTACTCGGCGCGATCGCGGCGGCGGCGCTCCTGTTTTACCTGTTCATCAGCGTGTTCGTCAAATTGCGGCACGAACGGACGAGGTAAGTCTTTTCCCGGGAAGGACGGTAGGTTATGAAGATCAGTTTTTCGACTTTGGCGTGTCCGGCGTTCAGCTGGAGCGACATTTATTCCATGGCCAAGGACCTGGGCTTCGACGGGATCGAAGTCCGGGGTCTGGGCGACGATATTTTCGCCGTCAACGCCGGGCCTTTTACCCCCGGCAAGATCGACGGCACGATCCGCAAGCTGCGCGAGCTGGGGCTCGAGATCCCGTGCCTGTCCAGCGGCGCCTGCGTCGGCGACCCGCGCGAACGCGAGCGCGTGCTGTATGAGACCGAGCAGTACATCCTGCTGGCGGAGAAGCTTTCCACGCCCTACATCCGCATCCTGGGCGACCGCGACCCCGCGCCGGAAGGGGAGATCGACGACGATTACGTCGCCGGGATCCTGCGGCAGCTCGCGCCCCTGGCCGAGGCGCATCACGTGACGCTGCTCGTCGAAACAAACGGCGTTTACTGCGACACGGCGCGCTTGGCGCGCCTGCTCGACGCGATCGGCAGCCCGGCCGTGGCGGCGCTGTGG
Source organism: Eubacteriales bacterium (assembly GCA_018385275.1). Lineage (GTDB taxonomy): Bacteria > Bacillota > Clostridia > Christensenellales > MB2-83 > MB2-83. Next base: position 10,061 of record JAHAZM010000059.1, read on the forward strand.
GACCTGCATCATCCGTACCGTTTCGGCGGAGAAAGCCCGGCCGACACGATCGCGCACCTCGGGGGACGGATCCGGTTCGTCCATATCAAGGACAGCGTGCTCGTCGACGGAAAGATCTCCTACCGGCTCATGGGCGAAGGCGATCTGCCGGCCGACGAGATGCTCTGCGCGCTGAGGGACAGCGGTTACGACGGCTACGTTTCGCTCGAATGGGTCAAGCGTTGGGCGCACGAGCTGTCCGACGCGGGCATCGTGTTTCCGCACTTTGCCCATTATATGGAGAAATACCGCTTCCGTCCGACCGGAGAGACGCCCTCCAACGAACGGGGCGAATATCTCTGGCCGAAAAACACGCTCGTCGACGCGACGTTCCCGTCGCTGCTCGACACGGTCTGCGCGCGCTTCGGAGACCGGTACGCGTTCCGCTACACGGAGCTCGATTATACGCGGACGTACGCGCAATTCCGCGCCGACGTCGACCGTTTCGCGCGCGCGCTGATGGCTTTGGGCGTACGACGCGGCGACCACGTCGCGATCTGGGCGACCAACGTCCCGGCCTGGTATATCACGTTCTGGGCGACGACGAAAATCGGGGCCGTGCTCGTCACGGTCAATACCGCTTACAAGATCCACGAGGCGGAGTATCTGCTCCGGCAGTCGGACACGCACACGCTGGTCATGATCGACGGCTACAAGGACTGCGATTACGCCGACATCATCACGCGCCTCTGCCCCGAACTGGCCGACGGGCACACGCCTCTGCACAGCAAACGTCTGCCCGCCCTGCGCAACGTCGTCACGGTCGGGTTTTCCCTGCCCGGGTGCCTCACCTGGGAGGAGGCCAACGAACTGGCCGAAGAAACCGACGAGGCGGAGCTGGCGCGCGCCGCGCGCCGGATCGACAAAAACGACGTGTGCAATATGCAGTACACCTCCGGGACGACGGGTTTTCCCAAAGGCGTAATGCTGACGCACTATAACGTGATCAACAACGGCAAAGCCATCGGCGACTGTATGGACCTGACCAACGGCGACCGCATGATGATCCAGGTGCCGATGTTCCATTGCTTCGGCATGGTGCTGGCCATGACGGCCAGCGTCACGCACGGCGCGACGATGTGTCCCATCACGGCGTTTTCGCCGCGCAAAGGTCTGGCCTGCATCAACCGTGAAAAGATCACGGCGTTCCACGGCGTGCCGACGATGTTTATCGCCATGCTGGAGCACCCGGATTTCGCGAAAACGGATTTTTCGCATATGCGGACCGGCATCATGGCCGGCAGTCCCTGTCCGGTCAAGGTCATGCAGGAGGTCGTGGAAAAAATGCACATGACCGACATTTGCATCACCTACGGGCAGACCGAGGCCTCGCCGGCCTGCACGATGAGCAAGACCGACGACAGCCTCGAAGTCCGCGTCAACACCGTCGGCGGACCGATTTTCGGCGTGGAGTGCCGCATCGGCGACCCGGAAACCGGCGCAACGCTGCCGGACAACGTGGACGGGGAGTTCCTCGCCCGGGGCTACAACATCATGAAGGGCTACTATAAAATGCCCGAGGCGACGGCCGCGGCCATCGACGAACAGGGCTGGCTCCATACCGGCGATCTGGCGCGGCGGCTGCCGGACGGGAATTTCAAGATCACGGGCCGCATCAAGGATATGATCATCCGCGGTGGAGAAAATATCTATCCCAAGGAGATCGAGGATTTTCTCTATACGCACCCGAAAATCAAGGACGTGCAGGTCATCGGCGTGCCGGACAGTCAGTACGGCGAGGAAATCATGGCCTGCGTCATCCTGCGCGAGGGCGAAAGCGCGACCGAGGACGAGATCCGCGACTACGTGCGCGCCTCCATGGCCAAGCACAAGGTGCCGCGCTACGTCGACTTCGTAACGGAGTTTCCCATGAACGCCGCGGGCAAGATCCTCAAGTATAAAATGCGCGAAGCCGCCGTCGAAAAACTGGGATTACACAACGCCGCCAACACCCCGACGGCCTGACGGCGAAAAAACGAAACAAAAAAAGACTCCGGCGGAGTCTTTTTTTTGACGTCGGACGAAAGAGGATCACAAGAAAAAGCCGTCCGAAGACGGCTTTTCCCAAAGAAAAGAAAGGATTTTTCCTCAATCCGGCCGGTCAGGGACGGAACGAAGTGAAAAGAAATTGTCGATTATTTCTTCTTTTTGCCGAGAACGACTATGACGACAACAGCGACGACCACCACAGCGGCCGCGATCACGATCCACAGCCAGGGGAAGCTGCCGTTCTGCGCGGGCGCGTCGGTCGGGGCGTTCGTGGGAGCGTTCGTCGGGGCCTGCGTGGCCGGGGCCGGAGTCGGCGTGGGCGTGGGCACCGGAGTCGGCGTCGGCGTGGGGACCGGGGTCGGCGCGACCGCCGCGTCGGCGCTCATCAGGAACTCGCGGTTGAAGGTCTGTACGCCGTGAGCGACGAGCTTGTCGCCGTCATCGAGACGGTCGTTGATCTGCAGACCGTACTCGATCAGTTTGTCGTAAACCGCCGCTACCGGCAGCGCGATCTCGATGACCCATCCGTCGTCGGTTTTCGTCGTCGCGACGGTCGCCTCCGCGCCGGCGATATTGACGAAAACCGTGCCGTCGGCGTCGACGGAGATACGGTAACTCTTCTTGGCAACCGCCAGATAATGCTCGACCGCGTCGTTGGCCCAGCCGGCGCCTTCCACGACTTTGACGTAGCTGTCGCCGGTCACGACCGTGCAGAGATACAGATGATCGTCGTCATGGAGCATATACGTCGCCGCGTTGATCCGACTGTCGGTTTCCTTGTCCGCGCCGCCCTGAGCGTAGAACGCGGACCCCAGTCCGACGCGGGCGCTGCCGAGGTAAATATCGTCCAGGACGCCGTCGACGGTCGGGGTGCCGGCGTAAATCTTGGGAGTGTTGGGATCCGGCGGAGTGGCGTCGTTGGCCAGCACGATATCGCCGATCCAGAAATTCACGTCGTCACCCTGCGGATACAGAGAAATACCGGCCCATGGCATGTTCGCAAAATCGGCCGCAAATCCCTCGAAAACGCCGCCGACGGGATTCTCCATATTGACCGGGTCGCCGGGGCCGCGCTCAAAGACCGCGCCGCCCTCCCAGACGGCGGTCAGCGTCGAAGCGTAGATCCAGCCGTCAAAATCGTAGATCATGGGCTCATAGCTGCCGCTTAACTCTTCCTCGACGCTGCCGTCGAGATTGACCAGAATGAATTCCCTGGACAGAAGACCGGCCAGGCCTTTTTCGATATTCGTGTTGCCGAGCGAAACGAGCACCTTGGCTTCGCCCTCGAACTTGAGACGGAAGCCGATATAGTCGTAGTTCGTTATATCCTGAGCGCCCCAGTTATAGCGCAGGATATTGTTTTTGTTGCCGGAGTACGCAATGGCCTTTTTCCCGTCGAGCTCACCCTCGCTCACGTTATCGCTGCCGTACTCGCCGGTGTCGTACAGGACGTCCTGAATATCCGATACCGAGGACATGTCCAGTGCCGTGACCGTATCGAATTCGAGCTCATCGGCCTGCGCGGTAACCATACACGCCAGCGCGGACACGAGCAGAATCAGAACGGTCAACCAAGATATTCTCTTCATGATTGATTCCTCCTCCTATGCTTTCTATTTTTATGTTATCAAACCCGGGAACGGTTTTCAAGAAGAAATTTGTCTTGAAAATAGTAATTTTGTTCTGTTTGTTATACTTTTCCGGCACGCCAGCAAAAAGCCGGAAGCCTTTTATCACAGAGAAAAAGCCGTCCGAAGACGGCTTTTCCCAAAGAAAAGAAAGGAGTTTTCTTCAATCCGGCCGGTCAGGGACGGATCGAAATGAAAAGGAATTGTCAATTACTTCTTCTTTTTGCCGAGAACCACTATGACAACGATAACGGCGACGACGACCACGGCCGCGATCACGATCCACAGCCAGGTGAGGTTTCCGTCATTCGCAGCCGGAGCGGGCGTAGCCGTCGCGGGCGCGTCGGTCGGAGCGGTCGTCGGCGCGTCGGTCGGAGCCTGCGTGGCCGGGACCGGAGTCGCCGTGGGTTCCGGGGTCGCCGTCGGCGCGACAGCCGCATCGGCGCTCATCAGAAACTCGCGGTTGAACTCCTGTACGCCGTGGGCAACGAGCTTGTCGCCGTCATCAAGACGGTCGTTGACCTGCAGACCGTACTCAACCAGTTTGTCGTAAACCACCTCTACCGGCAGCGCGATTTCGATGACCCAGCCGTTGTCCGACTTGGTCGTGGCGACCTGCGCTTCTATGCCGGAAGCGTTGGTGAATACCGTGCCGTCGGCGTCGACGGAGATGCGGTAATTCTTCTTGTTCACGGCCAGATAATGCTCGACCGCGTCGTTGACCCAGCTCGCGCCTTCGACGACTTTGACGTAGCTGTCGCCGGTGACGACCGTGCAGAGATACAGATGATCGGCGTCATGGAGCATGTACGTCGCCGCGTCGATCTGGCTCTCGGTTTCTTTGTCCGCGCCGCCCTGGGCGTAGAACGCGCCGCCGACGCCGATCCGGGCGCTGCCCAGATAAATGTCGTCAAGCACGCCGTCGACGGTGGGGGTGCCGGCGTAGATCTTGGGGGTGTTGGGATCCGGCGGAGTCGCGTCGTTGGCCAGCGCTACGTCGCCGAAATCGACCGTGCTGCTGCCGCCGGGCGTGACGAAGTGGATCGCGATCCAGCCGACGTGATCGCTGTCAAAATGCTGAGACCAAGCGGGATCGATCTCCGTCATCGGAGATTCCATGTCCATACGTTCGCCGATGGCGCGCTCGGAAGAAGCGCCGCCCTGCCAGGTCAGGACAGTGGTGTTGATATAGATCCAGCCGTCGAAATCGAAAACGGTGGGAGAAATCGTGCCCATCAGTTCGTCTTCGATGCTGCCGTCGAGATTGACCAGCAGGAAGCTCGTGCTGAACAGACCGAGCATGTTCTGCTCATACAGGTTGCCGAACATCCCGAAGATCTGGGCCTCGCCCTCGAATTTGACGCGGATCGCCAGAAACTCGTAGTCCGTGATGTTGAGTCCTTCCGGATACCGGATCGTGTACGTGCAGCGTTCGCCCGTCTGATGCATGGCGCGCTCGCCGTCAAGCGTGCTCTCCGTCGCGCCGATCGCTTCGCCGTTGGCGAACGCGGTCGCGAAATCCGCCTCGGACATATCGAGAATGACGGTCCGGTCAAAAACGACTTCCGGATCGGCCTGAACCGTCAGCGGCAGAGCCAGCAGGGACAGAACCAACGCCAGCGCCATGATAAAGGAAATTTTCTTCATAATAACCCTCCTTCAACTTACTAAATTTATTTTAACACAATACTTTTGTTAAATCAATAGAAAATCCTTCTTTAAAATAGCGTTTTTGTCCCGCTTGTCGCGATTTTTACGGGAATTCCCGTCAGGATCCCGAAAAGGTCGAAAAAAAGCATAAAAATATTGACAAAGAACGCAGAATGGGTCTATACTGAAATTACTTAAAATATTTTAAGTATCGGGGGGATGCCTTTGTTGACCGAAACCATTCAGAGTTTATATCAAAAGCTTCGTTTGCTCGGTTACCGTCGGCTGTTCGCCTCGGTGAGGGAGAAATCCGGCAGTCTGAGCGCGACGGAGGCGTTTTCCGCCGACGTGATCCATCTGATGGGACGGCCGACGATCTCGCAGTTCGCCGCTTTGCTCGGGATCTCCCAACCCAACGCCACCTACAAGGTCCATCAACTGACCAAAAAGGGTTATTTACGGCGCGAGCGGCCCGCGGACCGGGACGGACGGGAGGTCGTACTCGTCACCTCGGAGAAATTCAGCCGCTATTTTGACGAAAAAACAGAGACCCTGGAACGGTACGTCGGAGAGCTAAAGGCGCGTTTTTCGGACGAAGAGCTCGCCGTCGCCGCCCGGGTGCTTCATACGCTCGACGAGATCATACGATAAGGAGAAAAACTATGGATCTGTTTGAAAAATGCTATCAGCCCTCTATGCAGGACGAGGCAAGAGCTCTCAACATCTATCCGTATTTCCACGCGCTGGAGTCCAAGCAGGACACCGAGGTCATCATGGAAGGCAAACGCCGCATCATGCTCGGCTCGAACAACTATCTGGGTCTGACGACCGATCCGGAGGTCATCGCGGCCGGGATCGAGGCGTTCCGTACGCTCGGCTCGGGCTGCTCGGGCTCGCGCTTTCTCAACGGCACGCTGAAGCTGCACCTCGAGCTGGAGGCCGAGCTGGCGAAATTCCTGCGCAAGGAAGCCGTCATGACCTTCTCGACGGGTTTCCAGTCCAATCTCGGCATCATCAGCGCCGTGGTCGGCAAAAACGACTACGTCATCATGGACCGCGAGAATCATGCCAGCCTGTACGACGGCTGCCGTCTCAGCTACGGCACGATGCTGCGTTTCCGTCACAACGACATGGCCGATCTGGAGGAAAAGCTCAAGCACGTGCCGGAAACGGCGGGCTGTCTGATCGTCACCGACGGCGTGTTTTCCATGGGCGGCGACATCGCCAACCTGCCCGAGATCTGTTCACTGGCGCGCCGTTACGGCGCACGCGTCATGGTCGACGACGCGCACGGGCTGGGCGTGCTCGGCGAGGGCGGCCGCGGAACGGCCAGTTATTACGGACTGGAGAACGAGGTCGACATCTACATGGGCACCTTCTCCAAGTCGCTGGCTTCTCTGGGCGGCTACATGGCCGCCGAAGCCAAGGTCGTCGATTACGTCAAGCACTGCTCGCGGCCGTTCATTTTCTCCGCCTCGATCACGCCGGCGTCCTGCGCGTCGGCTCTGGCGGCTCTGCATATCCTTGAAACGCGCCCCGAGCTGGTGACCAAACTGCAGGACAACGCTTTGTACATGCGGGGGCTGCTCCGCGAAAAGAATATCAAGATGCGCCCGTCCAACGGCGAGCGCGTGCCGATCATCCCGATCTATACCTATGAGCCGATCGAAACGCTGACGATCGCCAAAGAGCTCTACGACGCGGGCGTGTACGTCAATTCTTCCCTGCCGCCGGCGGCCGCGCCGCACGAATGCCTGCTGCGCACCAGCCTGATGGCCAGCCATACCCGCGCGCTCATCGAGGAAGCCGTCGGCATTATCGCCGACGTCCTGCGGAGACACGAGCTGTGAGCGTCTGCCTTATCACGGGCGGCAGCTCAGGTATCGGCCGTGAGACCGCGCTTTGTCTGGTAAAGCGCGGCTGGACGGTCTATGAGCTTTCGCGGCGCGACGCGACTCTGCCGGGGACGAAGCATCTCCGCGCCGACGTGACCGACGAAGAGGCTCTACGCGCCGCCGTGGAAAGCGTCGTTGCCGCGGAGGAGCGTCTCGATCTCGTGATCCACTGCGCGGGTTTCGGCATCTCCGGCGCCGTCGAGTTCACCGACACGGCCGAGGCGCAGAAGCAGTTCGACGTGAACTTTTTCGGCATGGTACGGCTCAACCGCCTGGTCCTTCCGATCCTGCGCCGGCAGGGGCGGGGCCGCATCGTGGCGCTCAGCTCCGTCGCCGCGCCCGTACCGATCCCGTTCCAGACCTATTATTCCGCCTCGAAAGCGGCGATCAACGCCTACACGCTGGCGCTGGCCAACGAGGTGAGGCCCTACGGCGTGGAGGTCTGCGCCGTTCAGCCCGGCGACATCCGTACCGGGTTCACCGCCGCGCGGCGAAAACTGCACGACGGCGACGAGGCTTACGGCGGGCGGATCTCGCGTTCCGTCGCCAGGATGGAGCACGACGAGCAGAACGGCATGGCGCCCGAGCGCGCCGGCGCCTTTATCGCCCGCGTCGCCACGCGCAGGCGTGTGAGCCCGATCGTGACCATCGGCGGATCGTACAAGCTCGTCTGCCTGTTGATCCGGCTCCTGCCGACGGGGTTGGCCAATCGCATCATCGGCCTGCTTTACGCGAAATAATTTTTCTTCTCCCGCCTGAACCGGCGGGAGTTTTTTTCGGTCAAAAAAAGGCCCGGACTGAAAAGTCCGGGCCTTGCCTGCGGTTTGGGAGTCTCAGAAAAGAAGATTATTTCTTCTTTTTGCCGAGAACGACTACGACTACGATAACAGCGACGACCACCACGGCCGCGATCACGATCCACAGCCAGGTGAGGTTTCCGTCATTCGCAGCCGGAGCGGGCGTAGCCGTCGCGGGCGCGTCGGTCGGAGCGTTCGTCGGCGCGTCGGTCGGGGCTTCGGTCGGGGCCTGCGTGGCCGGGACCGGTGTGGGCGTGGGCGCCGGGGTCGGCGCGACCGCCGCGTCGGCGCTCATCAGGAAGTCGCGGTTGTACTGCTGTACACCGTGAGCGACGAGCTTGTCGCCGTCGTCGAGACGGTCGTTGATCTGCAGACCGTACTCAACGAGCTTGTCGTAAACCGCCTCTACCGGCAGCGCGATCTCGATGACCCAGCCGTTGTCCGACTTGGTCGTGGCGATCTGCGCTTCTGCGCCGGAGGCGTTCTTGAAAGCGGTGCCGTCCGCGTCGACGGAGATGGCGTAGTTCTTCTTGTTCACGGCCAGATAATGCTCGACCGCGTCGTTGGCCCAGCCTGCGCCTTCCAGAACTTTGACGTAGCTGTCGCCGGTGACGACCGTGCAGAGATACAGGTGAGCGTCGTCATGGAGCATATACGTCGCCGCGTCGATCTGGCTCTCGGTTTCCTTGTCCGCGCCGCCCTGGGCGTAGAACGCGCCGCCGACGCCGATCCGGGCGCTGCCCAGATAAATGTCGTCAAGCACGCCGTCGATGGTGGGGGTGCCGGCGTAGATCTTGGGGGTGTTGGGATCCGGAGGAGTCACGTCGTTGGCCAGGACCACGTCGCCGAGCGCGTAGACCACGTCGCCGTCCTGCGGCGTAAGCGCAACACCGACCCATTTCATCGCCGTGAAATCCATCTCCAGCTCGCCCCAGTTTCCTTCGCTGGGGTTAGCCATTTGAATAACGTCGCCGAGCGCGCGCTCAAAGGGGGCTCCGCCCTGCCAGGTGGCGACCAGAGTCGAAACGTACAGCCAGCCGTCGAAATCATAAAGGGTGGGCTGATAGCTGCCGATCAGCTCTTCCTCAACGCTGCCGTCGAGATTGACCAGCAGCATTTCCGTGCAAAGCATGCCGCCCCAGTTTTTTTCGATGTTCTTGTTGCCCAGCTCAACGATCAGCTTGGCCTCACCCTCGAATTTCACGCGGAAGCCGATATAGGCGTAGTCCGTCAGGTTCACACCGAGACGCTCAAAATTGTAGCGCAGGATATTCTGCTGGCCGCCGGTATAGGTCAGCGCCTTTTTGCCGTCGAGCTCGCCTTCGCTCATCCTTTCGGAGCCGTCCGCGCCGGTGTCGAACAGGACGCCGAGAGCAGTCTCTTCCGCCGCCATGTCGATGACGGGGGACGTCTCGAACGTGATCTCATCCGCCTGCGCGGTAAACATGCACGCCAGCGCGGACACGATCATGACGAGAATCGTTACAAAAGCAATTCTTTTCATTTTCTTTCCTCCTTTTTACTTGTAACAACAGTATACAACAAATGAAAAAACTTTTCAAGAGGTATTTTTTTGTTTGGGCCGCATTCGCGGGATTTGTCCTGTTTTTCCATGAAAGGCCCGGTTTTCCGGCGGGGAAACGAACCGGAGGCTAAAGATAAAAGCCGCCCGAAGGCGGCTTTTATCCGAAAGAAAGGAGTGGTGCGAAAAATGCTGTAAGGAGAAGAAAATTACTTTTTCTTTTTGCCGAGAACGACTACGACGACAACCACGGCAACGACGACCACGGCCGCGATCACGATCCACAGCCAGGGGAAGCCGCCGTTCTGCGCGGGCGCGTCGGTCGGAGCGTTCGTCGGCGCGTCGGTCGGGGCGTCGGTCGGGGCCTGCGTGGCCGGGGCCGGAGTCGGCGTCGGCGTGGGCACCGGAGTCGGCGTCGGCGTGGGCCGGTCGACGGTCTCTTTCACTTCGATATTGAACGAAGCGGAGACCTCGCCGGCAAACGGATCGACGTACTTGACCGTGACGGGATAGACGCCCAGATCGCTCTGGGGCGTATAATCGGTCGAAATCGTGAAATTCTCCACGATACGGCCGTCCGGCGCGGACAGCGAGTAGATCGCGTAGACGATCAGGTCGCCCAGATCCAGCGTTTCGCCCTTGGCGATTTCGGTATAGACCTTGCTCGTATCGAGTTTCAGACCCGTGCAGGTGTCGACGACCTCGATATTGTAATAGGTCGTGGCCGTTCTTTCACCGGCGGTGATTTTGTAAACCATGCGATAGAAGCCGTGCTCGTCGGGCGTGAAGGTACGCGCCGCCTCGGTGTTGTCGGTTTCCTCCAGAATGGTGCCGTAGCCGAAAGCGCCGTCGTTGCGCTCGATGGCGACGCGAACGGTCGCGTCGACCGGCTTGAGCGCGCCGTCCTCACCCTCGACTTTGAAGACCACGTCCGGGAAGGTGAACGCCGAACCGAAGGGGATCTGTGTCCTGTCGTCGGTGCCGTTGAACTCGATCTCGTAATCGGTGGAGAAATCGGGCTCGGGCGTGCCGCTGCGCCACATCTTGATATCGTCGAGCCAGAACTCGCCGTGCATATAGTTCAGCAGCAGACGAAGGACGGCGAAGCCGTCGGTGTCGAACTCATACTCGACGCCGGAGTGATAATCCTCGACCAGCGAGGGCATGGCCCAGGGGTTGAAGCAGATCGTGATCGTCGTCCACTCGACATCTGTCGGCTCGGCGGTATGACCGATCGTGCCGTTGGGATAATAACCGCCGGGGATCAGATAGCCGTTATAGAGGTAACCGCCGTTGGAGGCGTAGGAGGCGTTGACGAAGGCGCGGTAGTAGCCGTACTCGCCGCCGTAGCGCTCCCAGTCAAGATAATTGATGACCTCGGGATAGAGATTGCCGTCGCTCATCAGATAGCCGCAGCGCGGGAAGAAGCCCAGCAGGCCGCCTTCCATATCGGCGTGGATACCTTTGCCGCGGACTTTCATCGAGACGTAATAAATATCGTTGGCCAGATCCTCCAGCGGGATGCGCAGATAGATGTCGTTGATGACGCCGGGCTCGTCGTTGGTGTACTTGATGGAGGCGCCGCCGCTGAAGGATACCGAGGTATCCAGGCTGTAGCAGCCCTGCGGGGATTCGACGATCAGCGGATAATCCGAGCCCCCGAAGCCCTCCTCGCCGTCCATATCCGTGTTGCCGGTAACGCTTTCGGTGAAAATGCAGTCCTTGCTCGGATCGGACTCGACGTCGCAGTAGTTGACCGCGGCGCTGTCGAGGATCGCGCAGCCGGAGATCTCGAGGATGAGCAGGTACCACTTCTCGTCGTCATAGGTCTCGCGGGAGGTGAATTTGACCGAAACGCTCTGCCACTCGTCGCGCGCCGGATCGAAGCCGTCGATTTCGGTAACCTCGATATCGACCTCTCTGTTGATCTCCAGGAAGGCTTTGACCGCGAGGCTTACAGACGAGGACGAGCCGTTGGGACGGGCCATCACGCTGAAGGAGTAGGTCGTGTCTTTCTGGTTGAAGGTGTTGATGTCGAAAACCGGGAACAAGTCGACGGTGTAGCGGAGCGTGCCGCTGTCGAGCCGGTAGCCGTAGTCGTTGTAGCCATCGGCCGTCAGTCCGCCGGACGCGTTGGTCGCGTCCCAGCCGGCCAGCCGGTCGAGCGGAGCGACCTCCTCGCCCGAAATATAGCCGGGATTAGGCAGTCGCAGAGCGTCAAAGCCGCCGTTGACGATAAAATTGAAAACGCCCAGATTCAGATCTCCGTTGATGGACGTTTTGGCCCACACGCCGGGAACGGCCAGCGCCGCCAGCAAGATGAAGGCCGCAAGCAAAGCGATCGTCTTTTTCATATTCTCTTTCCTCCTATTATAATGCCGGAACGATTCCGGTCATTTTCTCGTGAAATAGACCGTATAGGGCCGGCTGATGATGTCGCCGTAGCGCATCATCGAGAGCTTGTGTCCGTCGACGGTCAGCTCGTAGCCGCCGCCTTCCTTCGGTGTGATCAGACCGTCCGGATCGGACAGCCAGCCGCTCTCCCAGTCGCCGGAGAGCACGTTGGAGCTCAGCTTGTGATCGGCCGCCATGAGGTAGGGGCCGTAGAAGAGCGAGAACGCGTCGGGATTGTCGTTGGTCACCCGCGTATAAGTACGGTAGGGGATGGACAGCTCGAGTTTGTCTCCGACTGCCCAGTCGCGCGTGACGGTCACGTAGCCGTCGACGGTTTCGCCGGCGGGCTGTCCGTTGACCGTCAGGACCGCTTCGCGGGCCCAGTACGGCGCGCGCAGGCGAATCGTTTTCGTCCCGGCGGCGGTGACGGTGATCTCCGAAAGCCCGTCAGAGCAGGTCATGTCGAAAGCGAGCGTTCCGTCGGTGTAGTCGCTGCTGATGTAAAGATTGACGAACAGTTCGCTTTCGCGCTCGTGGTAGATCGCCTCGGTCACCTTGGCGAAGTTTTCAAATCCCGTGCCCGTGCAGCACCAGAAGCCCTGATTTTTTCCGTTGAAAACCTTTTTGGCGTTGGGATAAAGCCATTGATAATACGTCTTGCCGCCGTTCTTGTTTTCGCTGCCGAGGATGGCGTTCATCATCCCACGCTCGATATAGTCGACGTATTTCATCTCGCCCGTGTACTCGTAGAGATACTGGGCCAACTTGATCATGTTGTAGACGTTGCAGGTCTCGCACATCGGATCCGTGCTGGTCGAAACGGTCTCATACTCGCGCTTGGGATACCAAAAAGCTTCGCCGTGATTGCTGTTGCTGCCGGTGGCAAAGGTCTGATCCTCGAGCACGATGTCGAAGAAATTTTTCGCCGCGCGGGCGTATTTCTCGTCGCCGCTGACGAGGTATTCGCGCCACATGGCCGTGGCCTTGGGGATATGGGAGTTGGCGTGCAGACCCGTGAGCGCGCGGCTGCCGGCGGCCCATGCGGACACAAGCTTCGGCTCGTTGAAGAAGCGCGCTGCGGCCAGATCGGTCTCGCGCCCGGTCAGCTCGTACAGGTCGTAGAGCGACTCCGCGATGCCGCCGTACTCGATGGCGTAGACGTGGGTGATCTGCAGAGCCGTCAGGTCTTTGTTGCGGTTGTAGACCCAGTCGGCCAGGCGTTTGGCCGTTTCAAAAGCCTGCTCGTTGCCGCAGTAATGGTACGCGTCGAGGAACGCGGCCAGCAGTTTATGCGTGAAATAGTACGGCACGCCCGCCAGCTCAATCCCGTCGCCGGCTTCGAGGTGGTCGAAACGGCTCTCCGGCTGCGCCAGCAGATAACCGTTGGGCTGCTGACAGAGGGTCAGCTGCGCCACGCAGTAGTCGACTTTTTCGCGGTACCACTCGTCGCCCGTGGCGGCGTAGTACATGGCGCAGGCGGTGATATAGTGGCCCATCGTGATGCCGAGATGGGGATAGTTGCTTTCCCAATCGGCGTAGGGTCGGTTGCCCTCGTTAAGCTCGGTGAGGCCGGCCGTGTCGTAGAACCAGTAGAGCAGGCGTTCCGTGTCCAGTCTGCGCAGGGCCGCGTCGTTATAGCCGGACTTGGTGGCCCAGTCGCCCTCGAGTAAATGCGCGCGCGACAGGGCCACCCGTTTGATTCCGGCGGCAGACGGCTCCGCGGCGGTCGGCGTCGGCTCCGGGGTCGACGGCAGGGTCGCCGTCGGCGAAAAGAAAGGAGTCGCCGAGAGAGTCGGCAAAGGTGAAGGAGTCGGAGTCGGATCCACCAGGCCGCAGGAGCACAGAGAAAGGAGCAAAAGGATCAACCCGCCGCAAACGGCGAGAAACTTCTTATTCATAGACGACCTCCCACTCGTAGATGCCGCAGGGCGTCTTCGAGTCGATGACGAGGCGCAGCTTGCGCGTGTTGACGGGGTCGAAGGTCACTTCGTTCCAGCCGTCGGCGGTCGAGTACCGGGAAGCGTTGGACACCGGCGCCCAGTTCATCCCGTCGAAATACTCGATATGCCAGGACGTCGGCATTTCCACGTGGATCGACGTCTTGAGCGCCCAGAAAAGGCGGACGCCGGTGATCGTGTATTTCTGATCGAAGGTGTAGCCGAACCAGCTGTTGCCGGCGGCGACGTAGGTGAACGGCTCGTAGGTGTACGTGCCGCGGAACATCGTTTTATCCATCGACATGATGCCGGCCGAGCTCATCGGCACCACGCCGTCGTGTATCGGGAAGAGATACTCGGCTTTGCCCGTGCTCCTCTGGTCGTAATACATGCCCTCGAAGCGCTCCAGGCTTTCGATCAGGTAGGGCAGACGCGTCGAAGTCGTGATCTCGGCGCGCATGGCGATGCTCTTTTTGATGCTCGCGACGTCCGGATCGCGGCGGAAATAGACGGTATAGAGTTCGCCGACGACGGCGCCGTAACGCCGCATGGGGATGTCAAACTCGGGCGTGGCGACGATATAGTCGACGTCACTCTCCCCGGGACGGATGCCTGTGACGGCGCTGACGTGATTGGTGACCTCGTAGCGTTCGCCGACGGCGGCCAGCACGTAGGGCCCGTAGCGCAGAGCGAAGAGCGTTTCGTCGTCGGGCGTCGGTTCCTCGACGAGCTTATAGGTCGTGGTATAGACGATCGTGTCGCCGACGGCCCAGTTTTTATACAGGGAAACGATCCCGCCCTCGGCGCGCACGTCGGAGACCGGCTCGCCGTTGACGGTGAGGCTCACGCCGTCGGCCCACTGCGGCACGCGCAGCTCAAGATAGCCGTCGAAAGCGCGCGTGACGGTCAGGGTATTGCGCTCGCCCTCGTTGACGAGACGCACGCCCATCTTCCCGTCGTCGTACGACGAGGTAATGAAGAACAGCGTACGCAGTCCGTTGTCGCCGTGGCGCATCCAGGCCGCCTCGCCGAGCTTGGAAAAGCTCTCCATGCCCGTGCCCGTGCAGCACCAGAAGGAGGTCAGAGGCGTATGGAAGACCTTTCTCTGGTCGGTGCCGAGCCACTGATAATACGTTTTGCAGCCGTCGTCGTCGATGCTGCCCATGATACTGTTGAACAGCACGCGTTCGGCGTACTCGGCGTACTCGCCTTCGCCCGTGATCTCATAGAGGTACATCGCCAGCTTGAGCATGTTGTAGCTCTTGCAGGTCTCGCTGGGGCAGTCGTGGATCATCATGCTGGTCTTGCCGCGTTCTCCGATCATTTCCCGCTCGGAGAATCCGCCGGTCGCGAAGATGCGCTTGCCCTCCGTCACCATCATGGCGAAGAAGTTTTTCGCCGCGGTCAGCAGTTTTTCGTCGCCGGTCAGCATATAGCCGCGGGCCATGCCCACCGCTTTGGGCACGGTCGTATTGCCGTGCTTCATCGTCAGATTGTCGACGTTATTCGCCCAGCTGTTGAGATACTGCGCCTCGTTGAACGCCTCGGCGTTCTCGCGGTCGCGGTCTTTGCCCGTGATGGCGTACAGGTTATAGAGCGCCTCGTTCATGCCGCCGTATTCGGTGATGAGCACCGTGGCGCGCTGCGCCTCCGTCAGCGGCGACATATAGGCGTGGATCCAGTCGGAAAGCTTCTCGGCCACGGCCAGCGCTTTTTCGTTGCCGCACAGGTTGTACGCGTCGATAAGACCGGCCAGCGTTTTGTGCATGAAATAGAAGTACACGCCGCCGCCCGGGCCGGTTTTCAACTGCTCAAAGACGCTCTCGTCCTTGGCGAAAACGAAGCCGTTGTCCTTCTGGCACTTCTCCAGTCCGTTGACGACTTTCGACACGTGGATCAGCCATTTTTCCTCCCCGGTCGCGGCGAAACGCATGCTGCAGGCGCTCAGATAATGCCCCAGCGTCATGCCGCCGAGATCGGGGTCGCCGTCGCTCCCTTCGCAGCCCATATAGGGGCGCAGCCTGGCCGGCGTTTCCACGCCGGCGTGACGGTAATAATAATACAGGAGCTTATCCTCGTCCAGCTGTTCGAGATAGTCTTCGTTGGCTTCGATCTTGGGCAGCCAGTCCCCGCCGTCGACGAACGACGCGTTCAGCGCCGCGCGCGCCAGCGTTCCGTCCGTAAAAAGCCCCACCGTTGCGCCGCCGACCGGCTCCGGCGCGGGAGTCGGGGTCGGCGTCGGCGCCGGCGGCGTGCAGGCGGTCGCCGTACCGAGCAAAAGCACGAGCGCCGCGGTTATGATCTTTTTCCCGATATTCCGTTTCATCATACCGATCTCCCGTTAAAAAGCTGAGATATTTTATATTTATAACGATATTCTACATTTGTGATTATATCACATCGCCGCTCAATTTGCAATAGGTAATTTTATAAAAACAGCGATTTTCTGCGCCGCGGAAAAGCCGACGGCCGCACCGAACGCAAAAAGGACCCGATGAAGCATCGGATCCTTGAGGGGGCCGGGGAAAACTCTTTGGAAATAAAAACCTCAGCGCGGGACAAAGGACGCGCAGGGCGGCAGATCGCCCGTCCCGGCGGCGAGGCGAGCCCCCACGTTCAGCTCTTCGCAGCGCGTGCAGGCGCCGCCGGCGCAGAACGCGCAGTCCCCGATCGGACAAGCCACCTCGACGTCGAGGCCCGTGCCCGCGCCGGGCGGAACGAGCCGGTCGCGCGTCACGGACAGACAGCCGCCGCCCGTTTCTTCCACGCCGGGCGACATGGTGACCTTTCCGGCCCGGCAATACCCGCCCGCGTTATGCGCGCAGGCGATTTCTCCGCAGCGGACGTTCACTCGTCGCCGCGCGGCTCGAAGCTGTCGCACATGGAAGCGTCCTCCCGCTCGCCGCTCTGGCAGTGACGGCACGGCCGTACGTCGATATGAGAAAGCTCGCAGGCGGTCCGGTCGTTATGCCGGCAGGCGTGCACCTGACAGCCGATGGATTGTTTTTTCATGCTTTCACCTTCCTTCGGCTTTATTCTGCGCGAAAACAGACGGGCTTATACATTGACAAATCTTCCGTTCTGGTGCAGAATAAGAATATTAACGAAAGGCCTCTATTTAATGAAGAGATTTTTTAATTCTTATAAAGGCGTACTGACGCTGTGTTTCGTCGCTTACTGCGCGGCTTACCTGTGCCGGCTCAACATCAACCCCGCTTTGCCGAGCATCCAGCGCGATCTGGGGTTGACCGACTCCCAGCTCGGCGCGATCACCAGCGCGTTTTTCTGGCTCTACGCGGGCGGACAGCTTTTCAACGGCTGGCTGGGATGCCGCATCCCCGCGCGCTTCATGGTCGGGACCGGGCTGCTCGGCTCGGCCGCGTGCAACGTGGTTTTCCAGCTCGTCGGCGACCCCGTCGCGATGATGGCCGTCTGGGGCGTCAACGGCCTGTTCCAGTCCATGCTCTGGGGTCCGCTGATGAAATCCATCGCCAACTGGTGCGAGCCGCGGAACCTGCCGAGCGCCTCGTTCGCCATGTCGATCAGCTGTATCGTCGGCAACGCGCTGGCCAACGGATTTTCGGGCTTCATGGCCGTGCGGGTCAGCTGGCAGGTCTGTTTCCTGATCCCGGCCGTTTTCGCCGCGCTGATCGGACTGCTGGCGCTTCTGGCGCTCAACGGAGAGCCGCACGGCGCGCTGCTGGGCCACGACGAGCTTGCCGGACATCCTGCGCCGTCGGCCAAGATCGAAATGCCGCTTTTCCGCTTCATCCTGATGTCCTGTCTGCCGCTCATGCTGATCGTGGCGATCAGCAACGGCTGTATCAAGGACGGCTTCAGCGTGTGGTTCCCCAAGATCCTGCAGGATTCGGGCCTGATCGTACCGGAGAACAGTTGGCTGCTGCTGCTGGCGCTGCCCGTCATGAATTTCATGGCCGTCTGTGTGATGAATTTCGTGCGGCGGAAATTCTCGATCCCCTGCGAACGTCTGCTGACAGGACTGCTGCTGCTGACGGCCGCGACGGCGCTGACGCTGTATCTGCTGCCGCTGAACGCGACCGGCGGCTTCCTGGCTTTGATGATCCTGGCCAGCGTGCTGATGGCGGCGGCCAATCCCGTGCTGACGTCGTTCATCCCCTTCCTCTACGCGCGCTATCGCTACGTCAGCGTCGTGGCCGGCTCGATCGACTTTTCGATCTATCTGGGCAGCGCGATCTCCGGCTATATCATCGGCGGGATCGGCGACAGGGCCGCCACGATCGAGCACGCCGTACACGGCATCTCGGTATTCTGGCTCATCGCGGCGCTGATTTCGAGCGCGACGGGCATCGCGCTGTCGATCCTGCTCGAGCGCCGCAAAAAGAACCATATCGACGACGGACGCGCGTTCGAATAAAGAGCAAACAAATAGACCCGCGGGAGGCGGCGGGCATCGGATTTTTCCCCCGCAAAAAACCGTTCGGAAAGACGAAACCGGCGTGACCATCGCGGTCACGCCGGTTTGATTTTACCGTTGAGCCGGCGATCGCCTCCTCAAAGCGGCTTCCTCCCGGGCGGGTCTTTTTTTCGGAAAACAGGGCTTCAGATGCGGCTCTCGAGATAGCCGACGACGTCGCCGACGGTCTCGAAGCGCACGAAATCCGCGAATTTGAAATGGAAGGCGTCCTCGATCTCCATGGCCAGCATGATGAGCGCCAGCGAATCGAAACCCAGGTCTTCGACCAGGCGCGTCTGCTCCGTGACCGCCGACGTGTCTATCGCCGGCAGGACTCTGGCGAGGATCTCCTTTAATTTGTCCAACATGGTCAAACTCCTATCTTTTTGACGTAAGCGCGTCTTCTCTTGTGCTGACGCGCGGAAAAATGCTTCCACTGGCTCTGCACGGCGGTATTGGTCTCGAGGTTGAGGTTGGTCTCGCATTTTTCGACGCCCCCGGTCTCCAGCATCTGCGCCAGACCGTTGAGGATGACGGCGTTGACGCCGGTTTTCTGGTACTCGGGGCGAACGGCGACGAGCCCCAGGTCGATGACGCGCGGCTTGCGGACCGCCGCGAGCAGGCGAATCAGCGCCGCCGGAGTCAGGCGGCCGCCGCTTTTCCGGACGGCCTCTCCGATGCCGGGGAAGCAAAGCCCGAAAGCCACGACGCGCTCGTCCTCGTCGCAGATCAGAACGAGGAATTTCTTGTTGACCACCATCATGAACTGCGCGATGATCTCGTCCTGCTCGGCGTGCGTAAGCGGCACCGTGCCGTACAGCTCGCGATAGCATTCGTCGAGGCAGTCGAAAAAGCCGTCCCGGTATTTGTCGATATAAGCGCGCTTGGAGAACGCTCCGGAATCGACGACGTGCAGACGATTGATCTCGAGCGTACGGCGCGCGACGCGCTCGAGCATTCCATTCCGCGTCCCGGGCTTGCGCAGCTCGTACTCGACCCAGTCGGCGTCCTTGACGAAGCCGAGCCCCTCGAGCAGCTTTCCGTAATAGGCGTAATTGTACTGCTCCTCAAAGGTAGACGGCTCGTCAAAGCCTTCGATCAGCAGTCCCTCGCGGTCCATGTCGGAAAAGCCCAGCGGGCCGCAGATCTCCGTCATGCCGCGCTCCGCGCCCCAGCGCTCGGCCGCGGCAAACAGCGCACCGGCCGTTTCGGGGTCGTCGAGACAGTCGAAGCGCGTGAAGCGCATCTGGGCGACGCCGTGCTTGACGTTGTGCTGTTTCTGGATCAGGGCGTGGATACGGCCGACGGTACGCCCGTCCCGCTCGGCCAGAAAAAACGCCGACTCGGCGTTCTCCGTTTTGCCGCCGGAGAGGAGGAGTTTCTTCTCGTCGCCGTACAGCGGAGGGACGAAATACGGGCAGTCCCGATAAAGCCGCAGCGGGAAACGGAGGAATTCTCTCCTGTCCCGCGCGGTTTTCACTTCTCTGACCGAGAGCATATCATTCCTCCAGCGGTTCGTCGTCGCGGCGCAGGAAGGCCAGACCGTAGCCGGCCAGCCACGGGCCGTTGTGGCAGCCGCTCACCGGCGACATGATGACCGGCTCGTGATTGGTCTGAATGCCGTAATGGCCCTCGATGGTGCGCAGAGTTTCGATCAGCGACGGGCCGGTGTAGACGTGCCAGAGCAGATAATCCTCGGGTTTGCGGTCGCCGATCTTCTCCTTGAGCAGCTCGCAGGTGCGCATCAGGGCTTTTTTCGGCGTGCGGACGCTCTCGAGCGCGACGATCTCGCCGGCGGGCGAAAAGTGCACGACCGGGCAGATATTGAGCATCTGACCCATGAAGGCTTTGCCGCCCTTGAGCCGGCCGTTGTAAATCAGATAATCAAGCTTGCCGTCGACGCCCATGAAGACCTGACGCCGCATCATCCAGGCGGTCTCCTGCAGGATACGCTCGCTGCTCATGCCCTGCGCGGCGAACCCGGCGGCCTTGATGGCCAGCAGACCCTCGCCGAAGCAGGTGATCTTGGTGTCGACGACGTGGATGGTCAGCCTGCCCTCGTACTCGCGCGCGATCAGGCAGATTTTGTTGTAGGTGCCGCCCAGCGCCGAGGACAGGACGTATACGATGGCTTCGTCGTAACCGTCGCGGATGGCGTTGTCGAACGCGGCGCGGATATCCTCCGTGTCCGGCAGGGCCGTGGACGGCAGGTGGTTTTTCGGGTCCGGAATGGTCTCGAGCTGATGATAGAATTCCACCGGATCGAGATCGAGACCCTCTTTGTACTCTTTTCCGTTGAAAAGAACGTGGATGCGGATGATGTCGATCCCCAGATTGTGATAGCGCTCCGGCGCGTACTCGATACAGCCCGTCGAGGTGCACATGATCTTGATTTTAGACATGATTCTTTCCTCCTCAGATCTTGATTCTTCTTTGGTCGAACGCGGCCCGGTTGGCCGCCATGTTAATCAGCATTTCCGAAATATTGACGAAGGCCTGCTCGTCCGCGCTGCCGCGGGCTTTGACGACGGGCTTGCTCACGCCGAGCACGAGGCCGCCGCCGAGCGAGCCGATGTCGTACACGCTCATCAGGTGGGCCGCCAGCGCCGCGATCTCCTCGCTGTGACGACTGCGCGCGTAACGAACGATATCCGTCATCAGGCGTTTGGCCGTGCCCTCCGTGACCTTGAGCACCAGATTGCCGGCAAACCCGTCGCACACCAGCACGTCGCACTCGCCTGAAAGCGCGTTGCTCCCCTCGATATTGCCGACGAAATCGAGTTTGCCGTCCGCCGCCTCCGCCGCCAGCAGGGCGTGAGTTTCCCGGACGAGCTTATTGCCCTTCGTCGGTTCGGCGCCGTTGGAGAGAAGCCCGACGCGGGGGTTCCCGACGCCGTACATGCGTTTCATCAGCGCGCTGCCGAGGTGAGCGAAATGCACCAGCATGGCCGGCGAACAGTCGACGGTCGCGCCGGCGTCGACGACGCAGGTGAAGATCCCGGTCTGCGCCGGCAGCAGCGCCGCCAGAGCCGGACGGACCCGCTCCGGACCGGAAAGATACCGCATGGCCGCGGGAAGCAGCACGCGCGTACAGCCGCAGGTGACCATACCGAAGATCTCGCCGCGCGCGGCGGTCTCGGCCAGTCCGCCGAGCATCGAGGAATCGGTTTTGTGAAACAGCGCGGCGGCCGGATCGTCCGCGGCGGTGATGCAGTCGGGCGCGTCGAAGATACGGACGCGCGCTTCGTCCATGCCGGCGGCGGCGCATTCGCGCTCAAGTCCGGCGCGCTCGCCGGCCAGCACAACGCGCAGAAGCGGGAATTTTTCCAGCGCGAGCGCCGCGCCGCGTACGGCCGCGCCCGGGCCGCGGTCACCGCCCTGCGTGTCGATCAGGATCGTGACGGGATTTTCCATAAGGGTCTCCTACTCCAAAGCCAAATAATAATCGTAAACGTCTTGTCCGCCCTCATAGACCTCGACCGAGCAGTCGGGATAGGCCGTTTCGATGCGGTCCGTCAGGCGCGCGCGTTCCTCGAGGGACACGGCTTTGCCGACGAACAGCGTGATGATTTCAACAAAATCCATCTCCGCCTGAGCGAGGAACGCCATGACCGCGTCGGAAGCGCTGCCGGCCGCGGCGCGGATGCCGCCGGCGGACAGCGCGATATAATCGCCCTTTTTCACCTCGACCCCGCCTACGGCCGCGTCGCGCACCGCGCGCGTGATCTCGGCGTCCGTCACGTCACCGGCGGCACGCCCGGCGCTTTCCGCGATCGCGTCGACGTCCTGCAGGCCCGGCGTGATGACCGACAGGGCCGCATAGCCCTGCATGAAACTCTTGGCCGGGATGACGCGCACGTCGGCTGCCTCATACAATTCCGCGGCCTGCTGAGCCGCCATCATGATGTTTTTGTGATCCGGGAGCACGAGGATATGCTCCGCGCCGCAGCGGCGGAACGCCTCGAGAAAGTCCTCGGCCGACGGATTCGACGTCGTGCCGCCGGAAACGATCTCGTCCGCGCCCAGATGTCTGAACAGCGCGGCCATGCCATCGCCGGCGGCGACGGCTACCACGGCGTAGGGTTTCCGGATCTTGGGCGCGGGACGCGCGGTCTCCGTGTGCCCGAGAGACATGTTTTCGATCTTGACGGTAAGAAACTCCCCGAACGCCTGCGCCCGCTCCAGGACGCGGCCGGGGGTGAAGGTATGAACGTGAACCTTGACGACGTCGTCCTGTTTGTACGCCACGACGCTTTCGCCGCCCAGCTCGTCGAGCACGGAAAGCATGGTTTGGATGTCGAACGCGTCGGGGTCGACCTTGGCCGTCGTGAGGCGCAGAAGGAATTCCGTGCAGTAGCCGAACTCGAGCTTGCTGTCGCGCGTGAAACGGTCGACGTCAACGACCGGGGCCGACTCGCGGCGCACCGCGGAAGCCTCGACGGGACGGCCGTTGAGCGCCTCGTTCATGCCCTCGGCGATATACAGGTAGCCCGCCGCGCCGGAGTCGACGACGTCCGCCTCGGCCAGCACGGCCAACCGTTCTTTGGTCGAAGCCAGCGAACGCTGGGCTTCCTCCACGTGCAGGCGGAAAAAGTCCTCGATGGTCGCGCCGTCGCTCAGGGCCGCCGCCGCGTACTCGGTGCTTTCGCGGAAAACCGTCAGGATCGTGCCCTCGGTCGGGTTCTGCACCGCCGCGTACGAGCGGGCCACGCCTTTGCGGTAGGCGCGGACCAGATCCGCGGCCGTCACGCTCTGACAGGAAGCCAGCTCCTCGCTGACGCCGGCGAAGATCTGAGACAGGATCACGCCCGAGTTGCCGCGCGCCGAAAGCAGCGCGCCGCGGGCAAAGCCCTCCAGCACCGTGCCAACGCCCGCTTCCGCGTCCGCGCCGATCCGGTCGAGGCCGCCCTCCATGGTTCTGGTCATATTGGTGCCGGTATCCCCGTCGGAAACGGGGAATACGTTCATGGCGTTGAGTTCTTCGGCGTGCGCCGCCAGCAGGGCCGCGCCGCTGAGAAGCATCGTCAGCCAGGTTTTTCCGTCAATGGCCGGGGTGCTCATGCCGCACCGCCGATCCGGCGGGAGAGTTCCGAACAGAATGCTTTATTCAAAGTCCTTCCTCCTTCGTGCCGTCGCGTCCTGTCGGGAGCCGACATTCTTCGCGATTCTTCCGTTTATTGTAACAAAGTTTTCTAAACTGAAACGAAACAAAAAGGCCGCCCTTCGGCGGCCGGGACGACGCGTCAAATCACAGATCGAGCGGAAGCTCGACGCAGAAAACGGTGCGCCCGTCTTCTTCGGAAACGCGCACCTCTCCTCTGTGGAGTTTGACGATCCTGTCCACGACGGCGAGGCCCACGCCTGTGCCGTGCGCCGAATGCGAACGGTCGGTCTGATAGAATTTATGAAAAACGCGCTCGCGGTCCTCGGGCGGGATCGGGATGCCGACGTCGGAAACGGAGACGCGGATGCGATCGCCGTCCTTTTCGATGCCGACGCGCACCTCCGCGCCCTCATAAGCGAATTTCACGGCGTTGTCGAGCAGGTTGATCCATACCTGCTTGAGCATTTCCTCGTTGGCGCGGATCGACACCTCGTCGAAATCCAGTTCCGGCAGAATGCGCTTGCGCGTCCATTTTTCCTCGAGAAGCAGGACGCAGCCGCGGATCTGCTCGGAGAGGTTGAAACTCGTCACGTCGGTCAGGATCGACTGGTTTTCGATCTTGGTCAGGTTCAGGATCCCCGTCGCCATATCGGAAAGACGGCGCGATTCTTCTTCGATGATGTCCGTGTACTCCGCGCGCTGCGCCTCGGTCAGGTTCCCGCGCTTGAGCAGGCGGGCAAAACCCGCGATCGAGACGATGGGCGTTTTGAACTCATGCGAAAAATTGTTGACGAAATCCGCGCGCAGGATCTCCGTGTGATCGAGCTCGGCCGCCATGGCGTTGATGCTGTCCTGAAACTCCTTAACGGCCGTATAGCGGCAGAGGTTTTTGCCCAGATCCAGCCGGGCCTTGAAATTCCCTCCCGCCAGCTCCTGCAGCGTACCGGTGATACGGTCGAACGGTTTGGCCATGATCCGGCTGAACAGCCACGAGATGCCCGCGCCGATGATGAGGCTGACCAGCACCGGCAGCAGAACGGCCAGCACGCGCGTCGATTCGTTGAGCGACAGATCCGTCAGCACGCCCGTTTGTATCAGCACGAAAACCGCGGCCGCGATCAGCAGGAGCGCCGCCAGCAGGCAGGCGAACACGATCAGGCTGAACATCAGCGTCAGCACGATGCCGGATTTTGTTTCTTCCTTCTTCATATCTTTTTCTCCGCTTTGTACCCCAGTCCGCGCACGGAAACGATCTCAAACTCGTCCCAGCCCTCGAAGCGTTTCCGCAGGCGGCCGATATGCACGGTGACGGTTTCCCATCCGGTGCTGCTGTCCGCGCCCCAGATCTCGTCCATGAGCTGAATGCGGGTGAAGATCTTGCCCGGGCTGGACAGGAGCTTGTACAGGAGCAAAAATTCTTTCTGCGGCAGCTCCTGCGTCTCTTCTCCGCGCGTGACGGTCAGCCGGTCGTAATCCAGCGTCACGCCGCCGATCTCAATACGGCGCTCGCTGGCGATACGGGCGCGGCGCAGGAGCGCTTTGACGCGCAGCAGCATTTCCTGCTCGTCGATGGGTTTGGCGATATAGTCGTCCGTGCCGGCGAGAAATCCCTCGTGCCGGTCGGCGGGGAGCTGCTTGGCCGACACCATCAGGATCGGGATCTCGTTATCGGTTTCCCGCAGCAGGCGCGTGAATTCATAGCCGTCCATATTCGGCATCATGACGTCGAGAATGACAAGATCGACGAACTCCCTGTCCAGCACCGCCAGCGCCTCGAGGCCGTCGGACGCCGTCGAGACGGTATAGCGCGCCTCCTCCAGAACCGCGCGGATCAGCCGCCGCGTGTTTTTGTCGTCGTCGACGACCAGAATATGAAACATAGGCTCCCTCCTCTCCCCGTGACGCCGCCTTTATTGTATCAATTTTTCCGCCGCCGCACAAGCGAATTTCACGCCCGGATCAGCCGGCAAACAAAAACCCTTTCCCGTTCCGGGGAAAGGGTCGGGATCGGGCCGGTCATTCTTTGAAATAAGCGCGGAGGAACGGGATGAACGTGACCGCGACGGAAAGACCGAAAAGGATCAGGCAAACGGTCAGCAGCGTGGTTCTGGCGCCCGCGTACGTCGAAAGCGACACCTCGGTATCCACCCAGTCGTGATGACGCAGCGAGAGGAACTCCTCGGAGGTTTTCAGATAATACTCGTACCCCGGTTCCGCGCCGAGATCGTCCCAGGTCACGTCGAGGTGGTACCAGTTGCCGTCGAGCCTGACCATGTTCCAGGTATGGTCCATTTTGTCGCTGCGGGCCACGCTGTGCTCAAGCCCGAAACGGTCGGCCAGCGCCGTAAACAACGCCGTATACGCCGAACAGACGCCCCGGCCGGTCCGCAGCATCGAAAAAACGGAGTGCTCCCCGCCGTATTCATAATGGCGGATGATATAGTCGTGGATCCACCTGACCGCCTCTCCGTCGTCGGCAAAAGCCGGCGCCCCGGCGGCGATGGCGTCGATATAGCCGTTGTATTCCTTCAGATTTTCTTCATAACGATCCGTATAGGCGTTGTAGATGAATACGTACTGAACGCCGTCGGCTGTGACGCGATAGCTCATCCGGTCGACGGTAAAAAGCTCGGGCGTGGAAAACGCGCAGCGGATGACCGCGTTCCGATCGATCGAGCGGTCCGGCACCGTGATGGAGGCGCGTCTCTCCGTGATGGCGGCGTAGGTGCGGTCAAAAGCGCTCTGATACTGTCCTTGCAGGACGGAGGCCCAGACGATCACGATCGCTCCGACGAGCAGCGCGATCACGGGCACGATAAAAATCGTGAGGCTGATCGTATAATAATTTCCATTCCGCGTTCTGAAAGTAAAGCGCATATCTTTCTCCGATCTCTTTATTTGGCGGCGCGAAAGAAGCCGAACGATAAACGTACGGAATAAAAAGAAAAGGCCATATCGATACGTATGGCCTTTTTTACAAAGCACGGGTAGAAAAGGCCTCGACCCATCCCTTGTCCGCGACTCCGAGAGCGCGCTTTTCTTATTCCTTAATCGTGCCGTCGGCGTTGAAGACGGGCAGTTTTTCCAGATAAACGAGGTCGGGGCGGTTCTGCGCGTCGCCCTCGGCCAGTACCGTCATCCTGCCGCAGACGATACCGCCCGCGCAGGCGACGAGCTTCTCGAGGCCGCTCAGGGATTGGCCGGTCGAGATCACGTCGTCGACGAGCAGGATGCGCTTGCCCTTCATCAGCCTGGCGTCTTTTTTGTCGAGATAGAGCTTCTGCTCGGCGGCGGTGCTGATGGAGCGCACGTCCGCTTCGAAAACGCCCGTCATGTACAGCTTGGGCTGTTTACGGGCGACAAAGTAATACCCGTCGCCGTGCTGGCGGGCCATTTCGTGGATCAGCGGGATGCCCTTGGCCTCCGCCGTCATCATATAATCGTACTCGGGGATCCGCTTGAGCAGTTCGCGCGCGCAGGCGACGGTCAGTTCCGCGTCGCCGAACATGACGAACGCGGCGATATACAGGTCGTCGGTGACTTTACAGAGCGGGAGTTTGCGGTCGAGTCCGGCCACGCGCATTTTGTAATACTTCATCGTTCATTCCTCCTGAAAAGGCTCCATCAACAAGCATGATTATACGCGCTCGCCCTGAGAAAGTCAAACGATATCGAAAAAAAACGCGCGCTGCGCGCGCGTCCGGGCGGGTGATTTCAGGCGGGGGGATCGAAGGGGATAATCTCGGCGGCGGGAAGCCGGCGACGCAGTTTTTCGACGATGCGGCTCTCCTCTCCCGAGCCGTGAAGGCGGCCCAGCACGACGGCCGTCGCGCCGTTTTCCCCCGCGTAAGCCGCGATGCTGCGGGTGATCTTTTCGGAGCGGATGAAATGCATCTCCGCGCCGGCGGCTTTGGAGCATTCAAACAGATACTGGAGGGCCGCTCCCGTGTCGCCCGTGCCGAGGATATCCTCGCCGGGCCGGCAGACGTGCACGACCGTCAGCGCTTCGCCGCGTTCTTTGGCCAGTTCCGCCGCGTAGGCGATCATGGCGCTGCAGGTAGTCCGGGCCGTCACGCAAACGACGATCATGACGCTCCCTCCTCCGCTTTGACGACGATGCTGCCGACGGTGAAAACGCGCAGCGGCGCGCCCTGCGCGGGCGTGGGGACGCCGGCGCGCCAATGGACTTTGCGCGGACTGGTCATGCGGCCGTATTTATCGGCGGTCAGCAGAACGACGTCGTCGAAATACGCGCCCTCGACCTCCGCGTCGCGCGTCTCGACGCCGTCGAAAAGACCGGTCTCTTCCGTCGCCTCGCGCCCGAGCACGCGCTCGATCATCGCCAGGCGCCGGCGCGCCGGAAGCAGGTTGACGCAAAGATGGAAAAACAGCGCCGATCCGCCGACAAAAGCCGTCAGCGCGATCAGCACGCCGATATTGAGGATCGTCCAGACGACAAAAAGGCCGACCGTCAGCACGGCGATGAGCCAAGCCAGGACGGTCCAGCGGTTTTTTTCTGCGCGGGTCAGAGTCCGGTCTTCTTCGGTAAACAGATTTGTCACGGCATTCCCTCCGCTTTTTATTGTAGCACAGCCCCTCCGGTGTTTCAAGATAATTTTTTGTAAATAAGGCTTGCCAATTTCAACTCGCTGTGCTATTATAATGCGGTACGGGGGTGTGGCTCAGTTGGTAGAGCGCTACGTTCGCATCGTAGAGGCCAGGGGTTCGAATCCCCTCATCTCCACCAAAGCGGCAAGAAAGCGGGCAACAGCCCCCTTTTTTGCTGCTCTCATGCTGTCGGAGGATTCGGACAGCGGCGGACCGGACCGCGGACTTTCGGAGGATCTCTGATCCGGAGAATGTCTGCGACCAAGCGACGGTCACGCCGTCGCGCGAATTCGAATCCCCTCATCTCCACCAAAACCGTTGCGGTATTTGATACAATGATCGAGTGCGCAACGGTTTTTATTTTACGGAATAATTGAAATATCTTAGGAGGGGTAATAATGAACAACCCACAACTGATAGAAATATTACGGGAAAGATTTATCAAAAATGCAGCGTTACATTCGGGCATAGATTTTGAAACGATTATCGGCAGACTTACGCCCAAAGTTCTTGAATCTTTAAAATATATGGAAGAATCGGGCGGAGAACCGGATATTATTGCCTACGATAAATCAGAAGACAAATATATTTTCTTCGACACTTCAAAAGAATCGCCGATCGGCAGACGTAGTTATTGTTACGACGATGAAGCGCTGAATTCAAGAAAAGCAAACAAGTCTTTTTCTTCGGCAATGAAAGAAGCTGTCGATCATTGCGTTGAAATATTAAGTGAAGAGGACTATTTCTTTCTGCAGTCGCTCGGCGATTTCGACTTAAAATCGTCCAGTTGGCTTTATACACCCGCTGAAATAAGAAACAGGGGCGGCGCCATTTTCGGCGACAAACACTTCGGAAGAACCTTTATTTATCATAACGGCGCCGAATCTTATTATTCAAACAGAGGCTTTCGAGTAAAACTGAGGGTTTGATTCAATTATTTGCACCCGTTGCACCCGAAAGGCGCATTGTATCAATCATCAGGTGCAGATACACGTCGTCGCGGACTATGTATTGTTCGCGACGACTTTTCTTTTTGAAAAGTCATCTCTCACTCACGCCGTCGCTCCTCCTTTCCGCAAAAAGTCACGCTCGGCTCGCCTGCTCGGTTGTAAACGCCCTCGCGCCGGCTTACTGTCGCTACCAACTTTTTGCGGTTTTCCGAGGGTTCGAAACCCTCCGTCTAAAACGCCAATCCATCTTTTTCGTACCCAATAGACATAGCGACAAGAAAGAGGGCAGCGGCCCGCTTTCTTGTTGCTCTCAAGCTATCGTGGGATTCGGACAGCGGCGGACCGGACCGCGGACTTTCGGAGGATCTCTGATCCGGAGAATGTCTGCGACCAAGCGACGAGCCCGCCGTCGCGAGAATTCGAATCCCCCGCGTTTTTTGCGGCAAAAAAGGATGGATCGCTCCATCCTTTTTTACTATTCCTTATGTGACAATCTCAGATCAAAGATCAGTTGTGCTTTTTGCGGACGATGACCGCGCCGGCCACAACGGCCGCGACGGCAAAGCCGATCAGCGAGATCGCACCGGACGGCGGGTTGTCATTGCCGCCCTGCTGGGGTTCGGGCGTCGGGGTCGGCGCGGCGGCCGGCTCGCCGGGTTCGGCGGCCAGGATGCCCACGTCGTCGATCACGAGCTCGGCATCCGCGACGGTTTCAGCCGCGGCCGGGGAGACCCAGACTAGAAGTTGCGAGACGGCGAAATCATAGTTGCCGTCGGTGCGCGCGATGGCGTAGTAGCCTTCGAAGCCGGCCGGGATCACCATGCCGGGGCTGTTTTCGTTCTCACCGACGAGTTCGCCATCCATATTATACAGATAGCTGTGGCCCTGCGCATACAGCGAGTGATCGACCGCTTCGGGCGCGATCACATGGTTGATCTGCGCGGGGGCGTTGTTGGTGCGGACATAGAACGCCAGCGCAAACGGCTGCTCGCCGCCGTTGAGCTCTTTGCCGTTAAAGCCGTTGGTCGCGATCTTGATGATGGAGTTCGAGTGCGAGGTGTAAAGAACGGCTCTGTCGGTATCTTTGACCAGGACCTCACCGTTGCCCTCGCCGGCGTTGGTGTAATTGGACGTGAGGGAGGCGTCCGTCACGGTGTCAAAGGAGTCGCCGAGGATGAAGTTGAGGTTGGCCGGAGCGGTATGGACGGACAGCTCCGCGACCGAGCCTTCCACGAGGGCGATTTCACCGAAATAGACCTTGCCGGAGCCGGTCCAGACGCTGCTGCCGCGGTCAACGTCGCTCAGATCGATGGAGTCGGCGCTGTTGTTCGGGTTGACAAGCGGAGCGGCGTCGTTCTTGTCACGACTGGCCTGCGCGCCGCCCTGGAACGTGAAGTGGGTCAGAGAAGCATACACATAGCCGTCGAAGTTGGCCGGGAGCTTCACGCCCGCGTAAGTCATGCCGGTGGCGACGATGGCGCCTTCCTTGTCAACGGCCCAGTAACGGTCGATCATCTGCAGACCGCCGGTTTCGTTGATCGTCAGCGCGGCATCGATCGCCTGCTCGGTCTTCGTGCGGATGCGGAGCATGTCGTAACCGACGACGTTGCCCTTGGCCGTGGGATCCTCCGAGTAGGAGTGACGGAAGTTGAAGTTCTGGTTGTCCAGCTCGACCACGAAGAAACGTTCGCCGTCGACCTCAACGTTGCTCAAATCAGCCGCGACGTTGTCCGTCCATGCCTGAGAGACGCCCTTCACGATGGGCGTCATGCAGAAGTAGTCTCCGATTTCGCTATCGGGCTGGATGGCCTTGAGGACCTTGACGTCGTCCTCGACCACCGTCGTCAACGCACCGGCGACGGCCGCAAAACCAATGCACAAACTCAGTAAAGCGGCAACCAATGCCAATACCTTTTTCATTGAAAAGTCTCCTTTCAGTTTTGTACATTTATTATATCAGCGTTCGTCACAGAGAATCAAGTGTTTTTATAGAAAATCAATAGTTTTCAAAAGCGTTTTTGCGTTCCGCGGCGGATCACGCCTCTTCTTTTTGCCGTGACGGCAGAAAAAGGTCCGCCCGGCACGCGGCGCTCTTACGAGTCGACGGTGAATTCTTCACCTTACGACCGTCGGACAACGACAAAAAAGGATGGAGCAAGTCCATCCTTTTTTGGTTGGTTCAAACCATCAGATCAAAGATCAGTTGTGCTTTTTGCGGACGATGACCGCGCCGGCCACAACGGCCGCTACGGCAAAGCCGATCAGCGAGATCGCGCCGTTCGACGGGTTGTCGTTGCCGCCCTGATCGCCGCCCTGATCGCCGCCCTGATCGCCGCCCTGGTCGCCGCCCTGCTGGGGTTCGGGAGTCGGGGTGGGTTCAGGCTCGTTCTGCGCCACGGTGGGTTCAGCGGTGAAGTAACCGAAGTTGTCCATGTAGATCTCCGCGCCTTCTTCAGCGTTGAGCCAGCCGATCACGCTGCCGAGATCGAAGCCAAGACCAAGATCACCGTTGCCGGGGATATAGACGTAGCCTTCGAAGCCGGCCGGGATCAGGTTGTTCTCTCCGGCGAACTCAACTTCGTTGCCGTCCAGGTCGAACAGCTTCCAGCCGTCCTTCATCAGGTTCTGTCCTTCGGGAGCCATGATCTGCCAGATGGCGACGTCATAGTCATCGCCGAGACGGACGTAGAAGCCCCACGCAGGAGCGTTGGGATCCATCGCCGCCATCGTCTGAGGCTGACCCATGTTATCGAACTTGAAGATCGCGTAGTTGGTCTCGTTGAACTCGAAATGATACTCTTTGTTGTTGGCGCCGTTCTCCTCAAGGGCCAGCGTGATGTCGGGCTCGCTCGTGTAGGGGAAGGTGACGTTGCTCAGATCGTTGAGGCTGTTCAGACCGCTGAGGACGACGAAGTTCATATGATCGCCGGGCTTGTTGGGGATCAGCTCCTGAACGCCGCCGTTGACCAGAGCCAGTTCGCCGAAGTAAACCGCGCCGGTGCCGCTCCAGACCTGGTTGCCGCGTCTGACAG
>JAHAZM010000060.1 GCA_018385275.1 Eubacteriales bacterium
ATGTCAAGTGAATCACGCCGTATTCACCGACGGCGCGGCCGAAGCATAGCATGAAAGAGAAAAAAAGGCCGCGACGCGGCCGGAAAGGTCGGATTATGAAACTCAAAAAAATTCTCTGTTGTGTGATGGCCGCACTGTTAGCCGCCTGCCCGCTCTGGCTGACCGCCTGCGCGCCGTCGAAAACCGCCCTCGTGCGTGTGAACGAAGTCACGCATTCGGTCTTCTACGCCCCGCTTTACGCCGCGATCAACAAGGGGTATTTTGCGGACGAAGGACTGGATATCGAGCTGGTCAACGGCGGCGGCGCAGACAAAACGATGACGGCGGTCCTCGCGGGCCAGTCGGACATCGCCTTCTGCGGCCCGGAGGCGGCTATTTACGTCTACAATGAAGGCAAAGAAGATCACTGCGTCGTTTTCGGACAGGTGACGCAATGCGACGGTTCTTTCCTTGTGGGACGGTCGGCGGACACGGAGTTTTCATGGGAAAAGCTGCGCGGGCGCACCATCATCGGCGGACGCGCGGGCGGCGTGCCGAACATGACGCTATGCTATATCCTGCGGCAAAAAGGGATCGTCCCGGGAACAGACTGCACGGTGCTGGACAACGTCCAGTTCAACCTGATGGCGGGCGCTTTCGAGGGCGGCACCGGCGACTACGTCACGCTTTTCGAGCCGACGGCCACCGTAATCGAGCAGGAAGGAAAAGGACATATCGTCGCGGCGGTGGGCAGCGAGCTCTTCGGCGTGCCCTATACGGCGTTTGCCGCCAAAAAGAGCTATCTCGCGTCCAACAGCGAGACCGTGGAGCGTTTCCTCAAGGCCGTATACCGCGGACAGCAGTTCGTGGCTTCTGCTTCGGACCGGGAAGTTGCAGAGGCTATCGCGCCGTCGTTCCCCACGGACAGCGTGGAGGTGCTGACCGAAGTCGTGCGCCGTTACCGCGGCATCCGGGCCTGGAAAACGGAACCCGCCATGAGTCAGGAGGCCTTCGATCTGCTTCAGGACATCATGGAAGCAGCCGGCGAATTATCGGCGCGGGCCCCGTACGCCGCGCTGGTAGACAACAGTTTTGCCGCCAAAGTGACAAAATAAAAAGTCCGCCTGAAGAAACGGCAGGAAGAGAGATCCTCCTGCCGTTTCTTCGCAAGCCCGAAAAAATCCAAAGAGTCCCGCTCGCGCGGTATGATCGTGTCAACCTGAACGGATATGCGAAGCGCGGGGAAATTTCAAGGAGGACACGAACAGACGAAAAGATCCGTCACGGTACGCAAAAAACAAAGGCCGCCTACGGCGGTCTTTGTTATTGTTCGATCTGTCTGCCGACGAATCCGGCGGCGGTCTGCGCCAGTTTCATCTCCGTGTCGCCCATCTTGGTGTTTTCTTTGCTGATGAGCACGACGGAGCCGATGGCGTCCCCGGCTGAAATGATGGGGACGATGGTCATCGCCTTGTAATTGACCGCTTCCTTGTCGCCGACGACGAGCCGCAGCGGTTCGTGACCCGCGGCGATATCCGGGATCACGGGGCGCCGCGCCTCGATGATGTTTTCCAGCTCCGGACTGATGTTTTTGTCCAGATAATCCTTTTTCGACGCGCCGGAAACCGCCAGTACCGTGTCCTTATCGCTGATGAGACAGATATGGCCCATCGCCTGATGGAGGCTTTCGGCGTATTCGCGCGCAAAATCGTCGATCTCGGTCATGGGCGAGTATTTTTTCAGAATGACCTCGCCCTCCTTCTCCGTGTATATCTCCAGCGGGTCGCCCTCACGGATCCGCAGCGTACGGCGTATTTCTTTGGGAATGACGACCCGTCCCAGCTCGTCGATCCTTCTCACTATCCCTGTCGCTTTCATATTCTGACTCCCTTACACTTGTTTTTTCAAGGATAGTATGCGTGCAAAGAGGAAAAAATATGCGCGTGGAAGAGGTTTGTCCGGCGATTTGAGAAAAACAAAAAATATACTTGTCAAATCGGAACCGAAGTGATACAATACACCCGTTAGAGTAAAAACGAGCCGATGAGGAGGTGTAAAGCACATGGCAAAAGTATGCGATGTTTGCAAAAGAGGAGTCATGACCGGCAATAACGTCAGCCACTCCAACAGAAAATCCAAAAGGATTTGGGCACCCAACGTTCAAAAAATCAAGATCGTGAAGGATGGCACCGTCGTAAACGCTCATGTTTGCACCAGATGCATCCGCTCCGGTAAAGTGGAACGCGCCCTGTGATTTTTGCAGACGAAAGCCTGTGACCGACCCGGTCACAGGCTTCTTTTTTGTTTCTCCCCCGCCCCGGCCGGGGCGGAAAGCGGAGGCGTCGGCTCATGTGCCGCGTAAAAAACCGGATCGAAGACCGATCCGGTTTTTGTTTGGCAATCCGCGGATTTGCAAGAAGGGAATGGATGCGCAGCCGGCCGCATCCTAGTTTTTCAAAACGGTAATGGCGCTGACGTCGGTGAACTCCGCGTCGGCTGTGCGGTATTTGATCGAAACGGTATCGCCCTGGTCAAGCAGGATGACGCCCGGCGCGTCCGCCGCTTTGACGCGGAACACGCGGTCGTTTCCTTCGATGCTCAAATAATAGAACGTATTGCCCTCGATGACGGCGCTGCGAATGCGCGTGACGCGGCCTTCGACGGTTTCATACAGGTCGTCGGCCCCGATATTGTTGCGGGCCAGCAGCTCCAGATACTGCTTTTCGCACTCGGCGATATCGGGAGCGGAGGCCACGATCTGATACTGGGCGACGTTGACCATGGCGTACATTTTGACAAGTTGGGCGTCGTCCTTGAGCGCGATGAAATACGTCGGGGTGTTGCCGATGTTGAGCAGGAGCGGGAACGTCGCCCGATAGCCCAGATGCTGTACCTGGCCCTCGGCCGAACTCATCGCGGAATACTCCTCCGCGCCGGAGATCCGGTAATACTTTGTCTGTTTGGTACGCTGATTGCAGAGGATGAAACCGATATTGGATTCGTCGCCGGTCACGCTGGTGACGCCGGAATACATATACACGTCGTCGTTGATGGCCATATAATTATAGCCGTCGGTCGTCACGCGGCAGTCGCGCTGGCCGAAGATCGAATTGAAGAAACCGTTGGAAAGCGTGCCGTAATTGTCGAACTGTTCAATGAGCAGGTCGGCGCGGAAAACGCGGTCGACCCATTCGGGGATGTCCTTCACGGCGTAATACCGGCTGTCGCCCGTAACGGCGTTGACCAGCACGGCGCCGTCAATGTCCTTTCCGCCGTAAAGACCGATCGTATAACGGACGGTGGGGCAGACCCAGTAAGGCGTACCCTCCTCGTCCAGCTCCAGCACGGGTTCTTCAAAGATCGTCGTCGGATAAAGGAAGCGCAGATGGCGGTCGAGGCGCAGATTGAAGTGCTCATCCGGCGTATAATGGATGCCCTCCGTCAGACGGACCAGTGTGACCTCCTGCGTCACCATGTCGATATAGAGATAAGCCGGCAGGCCCGTCGAGGTATTGTTGATCCATTTGATCAGATCGCCGTAAACCAGCGTCGTGACGCGCACGGGGCGGCCGCGGTAGTTGATTTGGGTGTAGCTGTCGCGGATCACGTACTGAGAAACGATGTCCGCCAGATCGCCGAGCTTGCGGTTGGCCAGTTTGGCGGCGGACACATCGTCAAGCGTAGGGATGTTCTTGTACGTCAGCGCCTCCACGTCCTCGGCAAAGTCTCCCTCCTCCACGGGAAGAAGCGAGGCGTAACGGTCGGCGTTGAAGAGTTTCCAGCCGGAGACGTCGCCGATCAGCATGAACGCGACGCAGACGCCGAGAATAATCATGACCACACGGCCCAGACGTCCGCGTTTCCGATAATCAATCGCATTTCGCACGCTGTGCTCGCTACCGAGGAACGTGCGGATCGAACCGCCGACGCCGCGTCAGTCCGAGCATCGTGTACACGGCGGCAAAGACCAGCGTGCAGAGAATGATATAAACAGGCAGTTCCTTGCTGTGAACGGACAGCGCCGGCAGCGCCAGATAAAAGTAAATCAGCGCAAAAAGCAATGTCACGCCTGACGCGATCAGAATGTTTCTGACTCTCTTGTTCATATTAATCCTCCTTATCATTCTGAAGCGCCTGAACCGCCGCCATGAACTGCGGATCGGCCGCCAGCGTTTCGCTTTCTCCCGCGGCCACGACGATATCGGGCGTGATCCCCTCGCCGTGGATACAGCGGCCGTCCGGGAGATAGTATTTCGCTACCGTCAGGGTCGCCACGCCGCCCGTCAAACGGAAGGACTGCTGCGCGATCCCCTTGCCAAAGCTCTTTTCTCCGACGATAACCGCTCGCTTATGCGCCTGCAGACAACCGCTGAAGGCTTCAGAGGCGCTGGCGGAGTTGCCGTTGATCAGCACCGCCACCGGCAGATCGGTCAACGCGTCGTGCCGGCCGGTAAAACTATCGTGCGAACCGTCCTTATATTCAAAATAAATGATTTCTTTTTTTCCGATGAAGTCGGCGGCCAGATCCATCAGCACGCCCAGGTCCCCGCCCGGATTTCCGCGCAGGTCGACCACGATCGCGCGGCAGCCTTTTTCTTCCGCCTGCGCGATATAGTCCGCGACCAGCTGAGGCGCGTTCCCGTAGAAACTGCTGACGGCGATACAGGCCACGTCTCCGACGAACTCGACTCTGGCCATATCGCTGACCACGACGGCGGCCGTGAGCGAAAAATCGAGTTCAGCGCCGTCGCGCAGCACCGTGACGACGATCGTCTGTCCTTCCTCCAGGGAAACGACACCGCCAAGATCCTCGATCTTCAGGCCGCGCATATCGTGGCCGTTGAAAACCAGCAGAACGTCGCCGACCTGCAGTCCGGCGTCCTTGGCCGGGCCATTGTCCGCGACTTTGGTGATCGTGATGCCGGCTTCTTTTTCTTCTACCGTAACGCCGATGCCGGCGTAGCTGCCGTTCCGGGTCTGAGTCTGGCGATCGTATTCTTCGGTCGAATAGAAACAGGAATACGGATCGCCCAGTTCGCTGACAAAGGCCTTTTCAGCGGCGAGTTTGGCGGCTGAATCGTCATACGGACCGCCGACGTAATACTTTTCGACCGCGGCGGCCAGCTCCTCGAGCGCTCCGCCCGGCGGCAGAAAAGCGCCGTTATTCACGGTGCGGACGGTGCCCAGCAGCATACCGACCAGCAGTCCTCCGAACAGCGTCACGATCGCGACGCAGACGGTGATCCATTCATAAAGACGTTTATGATTCATGTGTTTCCTCCCCTGCCAACAGCAGCCGCATACAGAACGCGTCATTGAAAACGCGGAGATCGAAACCGGTGGCGGCTTTGATTTTTTCCAGCCGGTAGATCATGGAATTGCGATGGAGATAAAGTTTTCGTGCCGCCAGACTGATATTCAGATCGCATTGCAGGAATGCGGCGGCGGTCTTGGACAGTTCGGCGTCCAGCGCCCTCACGGCGGCGCGCTTCTTTTCTACGAGAGGATCCCCGCTCTTGCCGAGGCGAAGCGTCCCGGTCAATTCATGAGAAAAGACCTGCTCGTAGGTGACGGCGTAAACGCCGGGGCAGAAACGTTCGGCCAGTTCGGCGGCGCGGGCGGTCCCGGCCATGGCGGACGCCAGCTCCGAAACGTCGGTCAGATGCGCGTAGCCGAACCGGGCGTCGGTCGCCAGTTCGGCGGCGATATCGGCGTGCAGTGCCTCGCACAGCTCGGCCGTTTCCTCCTGCGTCTGGCCGAAGGCCGACATCAGGAGCCACACGCCGTCGGGACCGGCGTGCGTGGCGATGCGAAACTCCGGCAAGGCCTGTTCGGCCAGGCGGTCCGCCTGTTCGCGGGCCTGTTCGGGCAAACGGGCGAACAGCAGCGCGGCCGGCAGATCGACGCCCAGGCAAGCCAGGCAAGTGCGCTTGTCCTCCGTCGCGCTTTGTTCCGAAAACAAGGTCTCCGCCGCTTCGGCGGCGGTCAAAGGCAAATACTTCTTCATTTTCTCAGCTCCGCCGTCCGTTTCACGGCGCTGATCAGGATATCCACGATCTTCCGCATGGATTCGACGCAGACGTACTCCTGTCTGGAATGAAAATTATTTCCGCCGGTGCAGATATTGGGACACGGCAAGCCCATATAAGTCAGCCGCGCGCCGTCCGTGCCGCCGCGGATCGGGCGAACGATGGGCTCGACGCCCTCGTCGCGCATCGCGTTTTTCATCAGCTCGACGACGTACAGATTGCCGTCCTCGATCAGAGCGCGCATATTGTAATAGGAATCCCTGATATCGGCGACGACGGTGCCGGCGCCGTACTTGTCGTTGAGATAGGACGCCGCCGAGGCGAACAATTTTTTGCGGGCCTCAAACTTTTCCCGGTCGTGATCGCGGATGATATAGCGCAGCGTCGCGCTCTCCACTTCGCCGCTCATGCTGTCGAGGTGATAAAAGCCCTCGTAGCCGTCGGTGCAGGCCGGCGTTTCATACGGCGGCAGCAGCGCCTGAAACTCCATGGCGATGAGCAGCGCGTTCTTCATCTTGCCTCTGGCGGTGCCGGGATGGATATTCTTGCCGTTGACGGTCAAGGTGGCGCCGGCTGCGTTGAAGTTCTCGTATTCCAGCTCGCCCAGCGGGCCGCCGTCGACCGTATAAGCAAAATCACAGGCGAATTTCTCCACGTCGAAATGATCCGCTCCGCAGCCGATCTCCTCGTCGGGCGTAAAAGCGACGCCGATGGGCCCGTGCTTGAGCGCAGGATCCGCGACGACGCGTCCGACCATGTCCATGATCTCGGCCACGCCGGCTTTGTCGTCAGCGCCGAGCAGCGTCGTCCCGTCGGTCACGATCAGGGTTTTCCCTTTATAATCGGTCAAAGCGGGAAACTCCGAAACGGAGATCGTCACGCCGCCGCCGAGAGGAATATCCCTGCCGTCGTAACGTTCGATCAGGCGGGGGCGGACGTTTTCGCCGGAAACGGCGGGAGACGTGTCGACATGGGCGATGAAGCCGACGGCCGGGATCGGCTCGTCGGTATTGGCCGGGATCCGGGCGTAGACGTAGCCCTGCTCGGTGCAGGTCGCCTCCACGCCCATCTCTTTCAATTCCCGGCAAAGGCGCTTCGACAGCTCCAATTGACAAGGCGTGCTGGGCACGGCGGCGCTGGTTTCGGAAGAAGCCGTGCTCATTTTTGCGTATTCGATCAATCTTTCTTCGACTGTCATAAAAGTATACTCCTTTTTTAATCAATATATTTTACCATAAAAAGCCATGATATGCAAGCGCGCCGTGCAAACTGCGCGAAAAAGGAAAAAGCCGCGTGCAGATTGACAAATCCGCCGTCGGCGTGTATGCTTATCTCGCGAAAACGCTTTCCTGAGATCCGAGGCTTTTTTGTGAAAAACAATCCGTTTTTTACGTTTGTCAAGAACAATTTCATGACGTGCGCGGCATTTCTGCTCGCGCTGACCAGTTGTTTTTTCGTTCCCATCGACGAGGCTTACGCCGGTTACTTCGATCTGCGGACCGTCGCCTGTCTGTTCTGCACGCTGGCGGTGGTGGGCGCATTCAAGGATATCGACCTGTTCCGCATCCTCGCGCAGTATATCATCCGCCGCTGCCGCAGTACGCGCCGCTGTATCCTGGCGCTGGTGCTCATCACGTATTTTTCGTCCATGCTGCTGGCCAACGATATGGCCCTGCTGACCTTTCTGCCGCTTGGGTTTCACGTCCTCAATACGGGTGAAAAAAACGGCTATATGGCTTTTACGTTCACCATGCAGAGCATCGCGGCCAACCTCGGCGGGATGCTGACGCCGTTCGGCAACCCGCAGAACCTGTATCTCTACTCGCGCTTTGCCATCCCGGACGGCGAGTTTCTCGGCACGATGTGGGCGCCCTTCGGACTGGCGACCGCGCTGATCCTCGCGTGCTGTCTGCTCATCCATGACGAACCTATGATAACGGACGAGACCGTCCGCACCGTGGATAAGCCGCGCGCGGCGGCCTACGGAAGCCTGTTTCTGGTGGCGATCCTGGCCGTCATGCGCGTCCTGCCCTCGTACGTCTCGCTGGGTGTGATCGTCGTCGCGCTGCTCTTTCTGGACAGAAAAGCGCTGGCGCACGTGGATTATCCGCTGCTGCTCACTTTTTTGTTTTTCTTCGTGTTTGCCGGAAACGCGGCGCGTATCCCTGCCGTCAGCGAATTCGCCGGTTCTCTGATGGCGCGCTCGCCCTTGCTGGTCAGCGTCCTGTCCTGTCAGATCATCAGCAACGTCCCGTCGGCCGTCCTGCTGTCGCATTTCACGACCGATTACGCGCCTCTGCTCATGGGCGTCAATATCGGCGGCGTCGGCACGCTGATCTCTTCTCTGGCCAGTCTCATCACCTTCCGCGAGTTTCTGCGGCACAATCCGCGGCACGCGTGGCGGTATCTGGCGATATT
The DNA here is from genome assembly GCA_018385275.1 of Eubacteriales bacterium. GTDB lineage: Bacteria > Bacillota > Clostridia > Christensenellales > MB2-83 > MB2-83. The sequence continues at coordinate 8,427 of JAHAZM010000060.1, forward strand.
CTCCCTGTTCAATTTCGGTTTTATGATCGTATTGACGCTGTTCTGCGCTTTTATTCTGTGAAAGAGGTGCGTTCCCGTGCTTGAAAAAGAAGACTACGTCGAACCGACCTGCCCGCTTTGCGCGACGGATCCGGCGCGTGAACAGGCGGGAAGCATCTCCATGCCCGCCGTCACGGCCAAACTTGACGAGCTTTTCAGCCGCAACGACCTGACGCAGGCGCGGCGGGTGCTGGATTACTGGCTGGCCGAGGCGCGCATGCTGCGCGACGAGCGCGGAGAATTGGGCGTGCTCAACGAGCAGATCGGTCTGTCGCGGCGCATTCAGGACAAAAAACTGGCCGTCGACTCGATCGAACGGGCGCTGGAATTGCTGGCCAAGAGCCCGGCTCCGTCGGTCTCGCGCGCCACGATCCGTCTCAACGCCGCCACGACCTACAAAGCGTTCGGATTTCTGAGCGAGGCGTTGGCGCAATATGAGCTCGTACACGAACAATACGCCGCGCTGCTTGAGCCGGACGACGCGCTGATCGGCGCGCTGTACAATAATCACGCGCTGGCGCTGACGGAAGCGGGGCGTTTCGACGAAGCGCTTTCCCTCTACAAGCAGGCCCTGGTCATCATGGAAAAACAGCCGCGCGGAGAGCTGGAGTGCGCCATCACCTATACGAACATGGCCGACCTGTACGCCGAAGCCGGCGAAGACGACAAGGTCGGGCCCGCGATGGAAAAAGCGTACGCTCTGCTCACCCTGCCGGAAACGGAGCGGGACGGGTATTACGCTTTCGTGTGCGAAAAATGCGCGGCCGCTTTTGCGTATCACGGATATTTTCTCTATAAAAACGAGCTGAACGCTCGCGCCGAGGCTGTTTATGAACGGGATCGAACTGTCTGAAAACTTCTTTTTCGAATACGGTATGCCCCTGCTGAAAGCGGATTTTCCGGAGCTGCTCCCCCGCGTCGCCGCCGGTATCGTCGGGAGCGGTTCGGAGTGTCTCGGTTTCGACGACGAGATCTCGCGCGACCACGACTATGAGGCGGGATTCTGTCTCTGGCTCAGCCGCGAGGACGTGGCGGTCTACGGTTTTCGGCTGATTCGGGCCTATAACGCGCTGCCCAAGGAATACCGGGGCGTACGCAAGCAGGCCGCGTCGGCATATGGCTCGTCCAAATTCGGCGTCTTCGTCGCGGAGGATTTTTTTGAGCGGCTGACGGGGCTGTCCGCCGCGCCCGCTCCGGAAGATACCGACGCCTGGCTCTACACGCCTGAGCAGGCGCTCGCCGCCGCCACGGGAGGAAAGGTTTTCTACGACGGCAGCGGCGGCGTTACCGCTTTGCGCGCCGCGCTGGCTTCTCCCCCCGAGGACGTCCGTCTCAAAAAAATCGCCGCCCGGCTGGCGCTGATGGCGCAGTCGGGGCAGTATAATTTCGCCCGCTGTCTGGCGCACGGCGAACGCGCCGCCGCCCGGCTGGCGCTCGCTGAATTCGTCAATCACGCGCTGTACGCGCTGCACGCGCTCGCGCGGCGCTACACGCCCTACTATAAATGGCGTTTCCGTTCGGCGCGCGGGCTCGGCGAGCCATATCGCGGCGTGACGCTGAAGCTGGAGCGACTGCTGACAGACGAAACGACGGACGAGGAAAAGCGGGCCGCCGTCGAAGAAATCGCGCGGGATTTCGTTGAGATCCTGCGCGGGCAGGATCTCGCCGAGGCGCACGGAGACTATCTCGAACCGTACGCGTTCGGCGTGGCCGGCCGCATCCGCAGTCAATCGCTCCGGGCACGGCATATCATGGATTGCGGCGAATAACGCGCAAACGATCCCGACAAAAAAAGACCGACCCTGCGGTCGATCTTTTTTTACGCTTTATCCGATCTGTCTGCCCGCGGAGAAGGCGTCGGCCACCTTTTCTCCGACGCGGCGGTAACAGTCCGCCACGCCGTCGAAAACGACGGCTTCCATCCGGTCGGTGTCCAGACGGCCGTTTTCGTCAAGCAGGCTTTCGTCCGCGCTGACGCTGACGATGCGTCCCACGACGATCCCGTCCTCGTTGAACTTGACGAGCTCGCACTCGAGCGCCAGCGGCAGTTCTTCAAACAGAGGCGCGTCCACGGTTTGGGCTTTCAGAACGTGCCAGCCCGCGCGCGCGACCTTATCCGGGGTTTCCGCCGCGGAAACCAGTCCGACATAGTCGGCCGCGGCGACGTGGGGCGCGTCGGCAAAACTGACGGTAAAGGCCTTGCGGGCGCGGATATTGGCGGTGGTGACGTGCTCGTGCGCAAGGCACAGCATGACCAGTCCCGTATCGTAAACGCCGCCCCAGGCCGCGTTCATCGCGTCGGGCGTGCCGTCGGCGCCGTACGTGCCGACGATCAGCACCGGCATGGGATGGATCCAGCTTTGACTCTCAAAATTCTTTCTCATGAGCGTTTCCTCCTTTTTCCGGACAGATAAATCAGCCAAGCCAGACCGGCCGCCCCTCCGATGATGAGTACGCACCAGAGCGCGGACATCCACAGCGGCTGCTCATAAACCAGCAAAAACGGATACTGTCCGGTCAGGACCCGGGCAAAATTGAGCGGGATCACGACGGCGGCGTAAAGCAAGGTGGGGATCAGCGCGTACAGGATCGGACGGCGCGGCAGAGCCCCGCTTTTCCCCATCCAAGCAAAAAGCAGGATCGCCAGGATCGGGCAAAGCGTATGATGATACAGCATCGGACCGTGAGCCAGCAGCCAGCCGAGTTTATCCCAGCCGATCATCGGCGCCAGAACGAAGATCACCACCGTGAACGTCACGGTCACGCAGCACACCGCCGCGTAGTACAGCGTCCAGACCCAGACGGGAATCGGCCGCTCCGGCTCGTCAAGACGCGCCGTCAGACAAACAAACAGCGCGACCGACGCGATCAGCATGAGAATACTGCTGTCCTCGGTATAGTACTGGAACAAAGACCAGCCGTTTAAAAAGATATCCTGGACCAAACCGATTATTTCGAGTACGATGAGGAGCAGATTGCCGAAAACCATCAGCAGCAACCGAGTTTTTTCTTTTGCCATCTTTTTCATCTCCAGACGCTTTTATTGTAATCGAAAAGAAAGAGCAAGTCAAGATTGACAAAGAGGTTTTTCGGGGATAATATGATAAAGGAGATGATTCCTTTTGAAAAAAGCGAAAAGCTTTCTCATGATGACGCTCGGCACGCTCATTATCGCGGTCGGCATCTATTTTTTCAAGTTTCCCAATAATTTCGCGACCGGCGGCGTAACCGGTATATCCGTTATTCTCGCCTCGCTGCAGAGTATCCTTTCCGCTTCCGATCTGGTGCTGATCATCAACACGCTGCTGCTGATCGTGGGTTTCATTTTCGTCAACAAAGAGTTCGGTTTCAAAACCGTCTACTGCAGTTTGCTGATGTCAGGCTCGGTCTGGGCGTTCGAGCGGCTGTTTCCCCTGTCCGGTTCCCTGACCGGCGAGCCTTTGCTCGATCTGGTCTACGCCGTTCTGCTGCCGGCCATCGGCAGCGCGATGCTCTTTAACGACGAGGCGTCGACGGGCGGCACGGATATCGTGGCCATGATTATCAAAAAATACGCCCGCATCAACATCTCCAAGGCGCTGCTGATCGCGGATTTTCTCATCGTGCTCTGCTCGCTCTTCGTTTTCGGCGTGCGGACATGGCTGTTCTCGCTGCTGGCGTTTTTCGCCAAGGCCTTCGTCGTCAACGGCGTGCTGGAGGCCATCAACGTTTCCAAGCACTGCGCCGTGATCCTGCCGCCGGACAAGCTGGAAACGGTCACGGACTATATCACGCATCAGCTCAAAAAAGGCGCGACGGTCAGCGATTCGTTCCGCGGCGGCTATCACGGAGAACCGAAAGCGCTTCTGCTCACGGTCCTGACACGGCGTCAGACGATCCAGCTCAAGGCTTTTCTCAAGCGCGAAGTGCCCGAGGCTTTTACCATTGTCAGTTCCACCAACGAGATCATCGGAAAAGGCTTCCGGGAAACGGTCTGAAAAAAGACGGAAAACGGCAACCGTGTTCATAATACGGTTGCTTTTTTTGTTTATCGGTGGTAGAATTCAAGTATTCTGAAGAAGAAAGGTTTCCTTATGCTTTTCGGTAAACACATCAATCGTTACTATATCCGACACGGCCTCATGCTCCTCCTCGGCGTCGGCGCTCTGGTGCTGGTCGATTTCATGCAGCTGCTCATTCCCAACCTGTATCAGATGGTCATCAACGGCATCAACAACGGCGTCGTGAAGGTGGACGGCACGGAGCTGCCTTTTGATATGGCGTTTCTGCTGGATCGCATCTGCCTGCCGATGATCGGGGTTATTCTGGCGATGGTGACTGGGCGATTCCTGTGGCGCGTGTGCTTTTTCGGGTCGGCCATCAAAGTCACGGCGGACCTGCGCAGCCGGATGTTCGACCGCTGCAAGGACCTGTCCCAGCAATACTATCAGGTCAATAAGGTCGGCGGGCTCATGTCTCTTTTCACCAATGATCTGGAGACCATGCAGGACTGTTTCGGCGGCGGCGTGCTCATGACGGTGGACGCGCTCTTTCTCGGCGTCATGGCCATCGGCAAAATGGCAAGCATGAGTTGGGTCATGACCCTGCTCATCCTCATTCCGATGCTGCTGCTCCTGACGGCGAGCGTCATCGTCGGGCATTATATGCAGCGCAAATGGGATCAGCGACAGGAAGCGTTCAGCGCGTTGTCGGATTTTTCGCAGGAGAGCTTTTCCGGTATCGCCGTCATCAAGGCCTTCGTCAAGGAAGCGGCGGAATTATCGGCTTTCCGCCGGCTCAATAAAAACAACGAGGATCGCAATATCGAGTACACGCGCCTGTCCGTGGGGCTGAATATCTGCGTGACGCTTTTTGTCGAATCCGTCATCTGCATTATCCTCGGCTACGGAGGCTGGCTGGTCCACGAGGGCACGTTCAACGCCGGGCAGTTAGTCGAATTCATCGGATATTTCACCGCGATCATCTGGCCGATCATGGCGGTTTCAGAACTCATCGAGATGCGCTCGCGCGGAAAAGCCTCGCTGGGACGCATCGGCCGGCTCCTCGACGAAAAAACCGACGTGATCGACCGGCCGGACGTCGATCGGTCCGTGACGGATCTGCACGGAGACATCAGCTTCCGGCATCTGACTTTCCGTTATCCCGACGGCGATTACGACGCGCTGACCGATATCAGTC
>JAHAZM010000068.1 GCA_018385275.1 Eubacteriales bacterium
CATTTATATATGCTCATATAAGCATATCAATGTATAATATCGGCAAAATCGCCTTTCACAAAATGGCATAGATCGACCGGGTCCAGGAGCAGTTGCACACCGCGCTCGCCTGCGCTGACGGCGACGATGTCGAAAAGCTGCGCCGTCTCTTCGATGCGGACAGGGTATTCTTTTTTCATGCCGATCGGGCTGCAGCCGCCGCGGATATACCCGGTACGCGGGAAAAGGTCGCGAAGCGGCAGCATCTCCAGCCGTTTCTTTTTGACACTGACGGCGGCCTTTTTCAGATCGAGCTCTGCGTTGACCGGAAGACAGAAAACGTATAATTCTCCCGGCGCGTCAGGCGCCTGTGTCACGAGCGTTTTGTACACCTGGTCGTATGGCATGCCGATCCCCTCGGCGGCGTGATGGCCGTCCAGATCGTTGACGTCAAAGGCGTATTCCGCCGCGCGGAAAGGGATTCCGGCGGCAGTCAACAACCGCATAGCGTTGGTGGTTTTCATCTTCGTTTTTCTCCTGTACGGATAGTTTAGCACGGATCGTCCGATCGCGATAGCGTTTTTTTATTTGAGTACTCTCTTTTCGATCGCCGCCACGGCAAAATACATCCCGCCGGCCAGGGCCATCAGTACCACGACGCCGGTCATGACCAGATCCAGCTTGAAAACCTGCCCGCCGTAAACGATCAGATAGCCCAGACCTTCTTTGCTGACCAGATATTCGCCCATGATGACGCCGATCCACGTCATGCCCACGTTGATTTTGAGCACGGAAATCAGCGACGGCAGAGACGAGGGAAAAACGAGTTTAGAGAAAATCTGTCCTTTGCCGGCGCCGAAACTACGCAGCAGAAGCACTTTTTCCGGATCGGTGTTCCGAAAAGCGGCCAGCACGCCCATGACCGTGACGATGACGCTGATAAGGAGCGTCATGACGACGATGGAGCCCAGACCGGCGCCCGCCCAGACGATGATGACCGGCCCGAGCGCGATTTTGGGCAGCGCATTGAAAACCACCAGATACGGATCGAAGATCCGATACAGCGTATCGCTGGCCCACAGAAGGATCGCGATCGCCAGACCGATCACGATTCCAAGCCCCAGTCCGATGAGCGCTTCGGCCAGCGTGATCCCGAGGTGATTCAGAAATTCTCCGGTCGTGATCAGACCGGCGAAGCAAACGGCGATCCGGGAGGGGGAAGAAAAAACAAAAGGGTCCAATAAACCGATCCTTGTGCCGATTTCCCAAAAGGCCAGCAGAAGGATCAGCACTGTGACGCGGGCCACGCGGTCCAGTCGGCGCCGCCGCGTTTGCCGGCGCAGAAAATCCGCTTGCTGTTCGGTCATATTATGCGTTCAACTCCTTCCAGATCCGATTGAAATACATGCCGAAATGAGGATCGTCCCTCCGCTTCAGAGGGGAGCGTTCCGCGATCTCGATCGGCAGCTCACAGCGCACCGAAGCGGGACGCCCAGAAAACACCACCACCCGGTCGCAAAGCGAGATCGCCTCGCTGATATCATGCGTGACCAGCAGGACGCTCTTGCCTTCACCGCGGATAATGGCGCTGATCTCGTCGCCGACAGTCAGGCGGGTGGTGTAATCCAGCGCCGAAAACGGTTCGTCCAGCAGCAGGAGCGTCGGAGCGAGGGCCAGGGTCCGGATCAGAGCCGCGCGCTGCCTCATGCCGCCGCTGAGCGCCGACGGATGCGCGTCCTTGAAATCCTTCAGCCCGTACTGATCGAGCATACGCTCGACGCGGACGCGGGCCTCCGGCGTCAGCATATGACGGATCTCCAATCCCAGGAAACAGTTTTCGCGTACGGTCCGCCACTCGAAGAGCTGATCGTGCTGGAGCATGTAGGCGACGCTGCCGTCCAGTTCAATGATGCCGGAGGAGGGGGTCAGCAATCCGCAAATCAGTGAAAGCACCGTGGATTTTCCGCAGCCGGAGGGCCCCACGAGAGCCACGAATTCTCCTTTTTTGATCGTCAGATCGACGCCGGACAGCGCCGCCGTTTCTTTTTCGGCGGTGTGATAGCTGTAACCGACGCCGGAAAGCTTCAATATCGGTTTCATATTCATTCTCCTTTGCTTCATTATATGGAACGGAAGAGGGAACTGGCTCCTGCGGATATACCTTTACAAAACCGGGCGATCGTGGTATATTAATTAGGATATATGATTTTCTGATGTGCAAGGAGATAGTTTATGAGAAAAGACGGAAAACGAGTTAAGAATGTAGATAATATGTATACTATCGCTCCTTATTTCATGCGGGAAAGAAGCGACGCGTGCAATTCGATCACCATCCGCATCCCCTATGAGCCGCTTCATCAGTATGTGATGGAATCCCGTAAAAACGGGAAAGGCGTCAGTTATATGGCCATCATCATCTGCGCATATCTGCGCATTGTGGGCGAGTATCCGGCGCTCAATCGTTTCGTCGTCAATAAAAAGATCTATGCGCGCAATCACGTGAGCGTGGGTATGGTCGTTCAGCGCGCTGACGGCGCCGAGGGTTCCATGGGGAAAATGTACTTTGATCTGCATGAAACGCTCGAGCAGGTCAACGAAAAGATTCAGAAGTACGTCGTGGACAATCGCCAGGAGGACTCCAACAGTCTGGACGGTCTTCTGCGCGTCCTGATCAAACTCTCCGGCTTGACCAGTTTCGTGATGTGGCTTCTGCGCTGGATGGATAAGCACGGCTTGCTTCCCCGTTCCATCATCGACGCCAGCCCGTTCCACAATTCCATGGTGATTTCCAACCTGGCCAGCATCCGTACCAATCACATTTATCATCACGTCTATAATTTCGGTACGACCAGTATGATTATCACAATGGGCAACGCTGAGGAAACTCCGAAAACGGAGAACGGCGCTGTGACGCTGGAGAGACAGATGCCTCTCGGCATCGTGATGGATGAGCGCGTCTGCTCGGGCTCGTATTACGCCAGAAGCTTCCGCCGCTTCCTGCATTTCTGCAAGAATCCGTCCCTGATGGAAACGCCTCCCGAGACCGTGAACGTCGATTTCTGACGCGCGGCCGTTCAAACCTGTTTTCATTTGACGCAAAAAGATACCGGTACGTGCCGGTATCTTTTTTATCCCAACGCGTTATTCTCTCCGGACGGACAAACAAACACGGCGCCGTTTAAAACGGCGCCGTGTTTGTTTGAATGGGGAAATGGGTTTTACTCGGTGAACCGCTCCCAGATCAGCTTGTCGGGGCAATTACGGACGCTGGGCAGATTTTCCCGGATGATCTGGCACAGGTAAACGGCGCGATCCCGGATATGCGCGTAGTTGAAGCAGTATTCCGTATCGCAGAACAGATGTTCGAAGAGTCTCGACCGGTCTTCCCCGGCGAAGGTCTTGGAGTAGGCGTCGGTGAAGTACACGCGATCTTCCTTTTCTTCGCCGCTGATGGTATAGGTCGTATCAGAATAATCGTTGCCGTGCTTATCCTGGTAACTGTTGTTGTATCCGAAATTCTTCGGCAGATACGACTTCCATTTCGGGAACGGATTGCTGCTGTAGTACCACAGCCGTCCTTCAATGGCATGCATCAGCTCGTGCGCGATGGTGGCCCGGAATTGATACAAATAATCGGCGTTGAGCACGATCATACGCTGATTTCTCCATTCGAAAGAGAACGCGATCGGGTTGGATGTGCCGACCTCGCTGCCCTGGATCAGGGTAGATGTCAGATAGAATCCGATCGACTTGGTTGAACCGTAGATCAGATCGTCGAAGAATCCCTCCGGGAACTCGGCCAGCGTGTTATCCAGTTCGGTCAGCGCAGCGATGGTCGTTGCTTCGCTGAGAAGCGGTATGGCGGCAAAATCCGGGAAATAACGGATCGCGTCGAACCCGATGTGGATTTCCACGCCGTATTTTTCCGCGATTTCTTCGGCAAGCTGCTTGCCGCTTTTCTGCGGCAGATCCGTGCTGCCGCGCATCAGGATGCTTTTCTGATTACAAGGCGATACGTTCTCCAGAGAAAGAAGCAGGTATCCGGCGTCGGCGCGTTCATAGTCCGGGTCGTAATCGGTGTAAAGCATCAGCACGAATTCGTCTCCCAATACGGCGCGGTTTTCCGTCCGCGGGGTCTCCAGCGTCACGCAGGAACCATCCTCGAGCCGGCAGATGAGGATGCGGGGGATGTTGGGGTCTTCAAAGGAGATTATCATCATCTGACCGTCCCGGATGTCCAGTACGTCATAGTAAGAAATGTCCATGTCGTAGCGGCTCAGCAGCCCGGCGTGCCGGGCGTCATAGACTGTGACGGACAGATCCGTGTATATCGCGGCGTAATCGCCGCAGACCAGATAGGACGAATAACTGCCGTCCACCGGCAGAAAGGATACGGCTCCGTCGGAAGTATCCAGAAACAGATAGCGGTCCGTGCCGTTGCCGCCGCTGTAGACCCTCGCGGTCAGGATCCCGTCGCTGAGACAGCAGCCGCAGGGTTCCAGATACAGATACTCGTCCTCGAGGAGGTATCCGTTCAGATCACAAATCTCTTTCTGCCCCCGCAGGGTTGAGACCTTCCTGTCTTTGATGATATAGGCGTCCGTCCCGTCATAATTGGCGCTGTACAACGTTTCTTCTTCCGGAGCGAGCGGATACTCCTCCAGCAGATTCAGCCGGCGATCGTAAAAGCGCACGCAGTCGTGACTGAAAAACAGCACGATGCCCTTGTCGCCCACGTATACTTCGGGAGTAAAATAGGTCTCGGATTTACACGTCGCACGCGCCGTTTCGACGCCGCTGTAAAGATCCCGCAGGACGAGGATCCCTTCGTTGTTTTCGTGGAAAAGGAAGAGCGCTTCCTTCTCGTTCATTAGATGGGCGCTCATCGGATAGCCCGCGTATTGATCGAGAAGAGAGACCGCGTATCCGCCGCGGCCGTCCGCTTCTCCGAATGGCGTGGGTTCCGGCGTCGGTGTGGGCTCCGGCGTCGGTGTCGGCGTTGGAGTCGGCACAGCGGTGGGGACGACCGTATCGGTCGGCACGGCAGGAGAAACCGTTACAGACGGAACGCATGCACAACTGAACAAACAAACAAGTATTAAAAGGATTCCGAGAAGTCTTTTTTTCATCGTTACATCTCCTTCACGAATTCGATCAGATCAATATAGAAAACCGCGGTATAGTCGAGCGAGTAGATCCTCAGATATCCGATGTCGGACAGATCGGGTTCGTCGCCGGTGACGATCGCCGCCGAAAAGGGCAGATACAGGTCGTTCCAGCCCTCGGTCGTCACGTACTGCTGGACGCTCCAGGAGTACTCGTTGTGGTCGCAGGTCCGGTTGCAGATCTCGATCTGTCCGTATTGCCCCAGACCGGCGAGATCGTCCGCCCGGATCACCAGATGAAGGTAGCGGTAGGCGCTTACGTCGACCGGGTCGAAACTGCGCTGCGCGATGATCGGGACCGCGCCGACCGAGCGCAGAGAGGACCCGCCCGTAAGGAATGTACCGCGGTCGGTCGTGACGCCGTACCAACCGCCCGCGTCTGATCCGTCGGTGAGGACCAGTCTGTCGGGGACGGCGCCGCCGATGCAGCGGTAGGTCGGTTCGTTTTGATCGTAAGCGGTCAACCGGTTGTAAGCGATCAGCGTTCCGGAGGCACAGCGGCAGGAATAGCCGTTGTAACGCATCATATTGGCAATGAGGCCGCTGCTTTCGCCGGCGACGTTGATCATATATCCGCTGCCGAGATTGTCCGCGCCGATATTGACGGCGGTGAACGAGGAGTTCTCAGCCACGAGCATCCGGTGTCCTCCGTAAATGAAACAGTTGAAGATCAACTCGTTTTCTGCGCCCGAAAGCCGGATATACTCGGTGATCTGCCGCGAGATCGGATCGAATACGGCGGTAAACAGATCGGCTTCGTTGACCAGAACGACCTCCGCGCTGCCGCGGCTCATGACGGTGGCGTTTTGCAGACAGCCTTCGATGCGTCCGTCGCGTCCGCCGGCGCAGATCGCGTTGCCGTAGCAGAAACAAACGAGCTTTTGCACCAGATGCCGGTCGCAGCCGCGCAGATCCACGCCGTTATAGGCGCCGCTGATACAGCAGTTGATCACGCTGACGTCGCCGCCGCGCCCGGTCACGGCATAGGCCGATTTGACCTGTGAGCCGGGCGTGTTGTTCGGGTAGACGATATAGACGCCGGACAGGACGGAGCCGCTTTCCAGCGTAAAGACCGAGCGGTTCGTCGGCAGGGTGGCCAGTATCACGGTCCCCCCGCCGGTACCGGCGCCGCGAACGGGAACGGCCGAGCCGCCGCGCAGCATGACGCCCCCCGGTACCGTAACGCCGGCGCTGAAGCGATAGGTGCCCGCCGGCATATAAACGATGCCTCCGCCGTTTTTTTTGGCCTGATTCAGCAGTGTCTGCAGTTCGCCGGCGGTGGTTCCGTTGAAAACGTAGAGCGCACGCTTGACCGTCGCGGCGGAAGCGTGAACGTCGATATCCGGCAGAGGATCCATATCGCTGACGACGACCTTGCCGGAAACCTGACCGTCGACGGCGACGTCAGCCAGCTTTACGACGCCGCTCGTGACGTTGCGGACGGCAATATCGGCCGAGACGGAGGAGTGCGCGATCACAGCGCCCCAGCGGGTATCGATGCTCTCCACGTCGATGCCGATCTGACAGCGCCGGATCGTCAGTTGGTACAGCGCTCCGGCAAATTCGATCCGTTTGCCTTTGACGATGCGGACGCCCGTCTGACAATCCGAAACGGAGATCCCGTTGAACTGCGCCCATTCCAGGTCTCCGAGGATCAGACCGACGGTATTGGTTTTCATATATGCGCTCAGCTCAGACGCGTCGGGCACCGGTCCGAGCGCGGTCGCTTCGGCCCAGTACCGTGGAGAAACGCGGACGTCCTTCCACGTGCCGACGTCGGATTGATCATATGCTTCCGCCGCGCAGCGCAGACAGGTGGCACGGAACGTGTCGACCGTCATCATTTCATGAGCGGAGGAGGTGACGCTGGCGCCGATGCCTTTCCAGCCGTTGATGACCGTGCAGCGGCGGATGGTCTGCAGCATTCCGCCCGAAACGTAGAACGTAAAACCGTATTCCTTCAGCGCGCCGAGCGATTGCTCCGGATAATAAACGGTCAGTCCCACGGCCCCGGCTGAGCCGAAGACGTTAAAAAGATTGAATTTGCCCGAACCGGAGGGCTTGGCCAGTATGACGGTGCCGTAGCGGCCGGGGTATTCCTCCGGATCCGCCCAATCGCCGCAAAGCGTAACGAAGGATTTGATTGAAATCGATCTCTGTACCAGATAAGTGCCCGCGGGCATCCAGACCGTGCCGCCTCCGGCCGCGGCGCAGGCGTTGATGGCTTTCTGAATGGCTGAGGTCGAGTCGTTTCGCCCCGTCGGATCGGCGCCGTAGACCGGATCCGTCACACAGTAATCCGCAATGATCGGCTCGTCCGCCGGAAAAACCGGTTCGACGAGCAACGGGTACGACACCGGCGTCGGCGTAGGCGTGGAAGTCGGTGTGGGCGTAGGAGTAGGCGTAGGAGTAAGAGTCGGCGTGGGCGTGGGAGCCGGCGTGGGTGTGTGAGTCGGTGTGGGCGTAGGAGTAGGCGTAGGAGTAAGAGTCGGCGCCGGCGTGGGAGCCTCCGATACGGTAGGCGTGGCGGTGCGATCGGACGCTGTCGCGCTCGGAGCGATCGTCGGGTCCGGTGCACAGGAAACAAGTCCCGCCCCCAAAACGAGCAGGATCAGCCAGGCGCCTCTTTTTTTATGTTTCATAACGCGCTCCTTTCTTCGAAAGGATCCGAAATTGCTCCTCAGCGGCTCCAGCCGATATCCTTGTAAAAATGCTGATAATCCTTATCGCCGTTAAAATCCCCGCCCCAGTTCCATCCGTGCGCCTTGAAAAGACGGTAGCATAGATCGTTGTGATCGATCATGCCGGGACGCTTGTTGGCGCGGTCGAGATAGGCGCGGGCGGCGGAAGGCGCTACCTCCGACCCGTGAGTATAGGGATTCTGGACCGGGTTGACGTCGATGGCCGCGCCGTAACTGTGCCAGGACAGGCGCGCCGCCCCCGTCACCTGCCGGTAGCAGAAACAGGAGGTATTGTTGTCCGCCATGGAAAGATTATCGTCGCCGGCTTCTCCGTAGTCGTCCAGCAGCCGGACGCGCGCCAGCGGATAGCGCGCGGCGTAAAGCTCGTAGAAAATATCCAGCACGTCGTCGGCCACCAGACGGTTGACCATCAATTCGCCGTCGTGCTCCTGACCGTCAAAGTCCACGTACAGGATTTTGACGTAGCGCAGGTCGTCGTATCCGATGCGGCAGGGCTGTCCGGGGGCCGGATAACTGACGCCCGTGATCCGCTCTTTCAGCGCCGGCGTCAGCGTCACATAGAAAAACGCTGCGTTTTTCGGATGACGGACAAGTGTTTGACCGACATAGGGATCCGGCGTCGGCGTAGGGGTGGGTTCCGGCGTAGGGGTGGGTTCCGGCGTAGGGGTGGGTTCCGGCGTTGCAACCGGCGTATTCGTCGGCGTCGGCGTTGCCGTCGGCGGCATTGTAAAAAGATAGATCGTTTCCCCGGCGTCGGGCGACGGGACGGAGGCGCAGCCGACCAGACAAAGCGAAAGGAGACACGCAAGGATCAGAGCGGCGCTCGGTTTCTTTTTCACATCGGGTCTCTCCTTCTTTTTTAACGTTATCCGGCAAAATCATTGTACCGCATCGCCGCGTTTCCTTCAAGTATATTTTATATCGGAGGCAATATAAAATTCTGTTGAAAAAATACTTGCTTTATAGTATAATATCTAGAAAAGGAGGTTTCCACCATGAAAATGATCTTTGCGATCGTGCAGGACGACGACGCGCCGAAGCTGGTCAACAAACTGATGCAGAGCGGGATATCCGTGACAAAACTGGCTACTACGGGCGGTTTTTTGCGAACGGGCAATACTACGCTGATGATCGGTATTCAGGACGAGCGGGTCGACGCGGCGCTTGAGATTATCGAGCATGCCTGCAAGAAACGCAAACAGACCGCGCCGATCCCGATCGCGATGGAAAGCATGCACGGCGGCGCCATTGCGGCCGGCATGACGGATATCATTGTCGGCGGCGCGACGGTCTTCGTCATGGATGTAGATAAATTTGTTAAATACTGATCGGCTGTTTCAAGCGGTGCTGGCCGCTCCCGAGACGCAGCGCTTTCTGGCGGCGGTCCGGGCGGGCAAAGCGGTGCACACCTATATCGTGGAAGGGGAAGAGGGCTTTCCCGGCAGCGTGATGGCCCGTGTCGCGGCCTGCGCGCTGAATTGCACCGCCGTCGACCTCGGTCGCCGGCCTTGCTTTTCCTGCTCGTCCTGCCGTCGCTTTCTGAACGGCACACATGAGGATCTGCACGTTCTTGCCACGACCAAGAAACTCATCCCCGTCGACGACGTTCGCGGGCTGATCGCCGAACTGCTCAGCAGCGCCAATTCCGCCCGCTGTAAGATCGCGATCATCGAGCAGGCGGAGAAAATGAATGAAAACGGACAGAACTGCCTGCTCAAGACGCTGGAGGAGCCCCACGGAAACACGGCTTTTTTTCTGGTGACGGAAAACGCCGAGGCTCTTTTGCCGACGGTGCGTTCCCGCGCCCGGATCCTGCACGCGCCGCGGCTGGAGGACGAAACGATCCGGGGTCTGATCCGCGACGGATTCCCGGACGCGGCCGAAGAGCGCGTGGAGGCGGCGGTGGCGCTGGCCGACGGCGCGGTGCTGACGGCGGAGAGATTTCTGTCCGACGAGACCTATGCCGCTCGTGTCGATACGGCCGCCCGTTTTCTGAAACTGACGGAGAAGAGCGGGACCGTCGGCGAAGCTTTTGCGCTGCTGAACGAGCATAAAAGCGAGGCGTCCGAACTGCTGGAACTATGCGCGCGGCTGCTTTACGCCGAACGGAAAAAGGAGAACGAGGACCCGCATTCGGAGCGGACGGGACGGCAGATCCGGAACGTCGCCGCTTTTCTCAGCGCGGCAGACGATCTGACGCGTTACGCCAATTTCAACCTGACGATCGACAAACTGTTGATTACCATTTATTCTTAGTTTTTTGGATGGTTACACATGGAAAAAATCATCGGAGTACGGTTCCGCAAGGGGACCAAGCAGTATTATTTCTCTCCTAACGGCATGGACGTGCAGAAGGATGACGGCGTGATTGTGGAAACGGTCCGCGGCGTCGAATACGGCGTCTGTGCGACGGGCGTGCGCAAAGAGGAAGACGACAAGATCGTTCATCCGCTCAAACCTATTATCCGGATCGCGACGCCGGAGGACAAAAAGACGCTGGAGTCTCTGGAGAATAAGGAAAAAGAAGCGATGACGATCTTCGAGCAGAAGATCGCCAAACACGGCCTGGAAATGCTCCCCGTCAGCGTGGAGTATACGTTCGATTCGTCGAAGATCGTTTTCTTCTTCACGGCGGACGGCCGCGTGGATTTCCGCGAACTGGTCAAGGATCTGGCCGGCGTGTTCCATACGCGGATCGAACTGTGTCAGATCGGCGTGCGCGACGAGACGAAAATGATGGGCGGTCTGGGCCCCTGCGGCAGAGTCTGCTGCTGCCACGCGCACATGTCGGAATTCCAGCCTGTCAGCATCAAAATGGCCAAGGATCAGGGTCTGTCCCTTAACCCCGTCAATATCAGCGGTCTTTGCGGCCGTTTGATGTGTTGTCTCAAATATGAACAGAATTGCTATGAGGACGCTAAAAAACGCCTGCCCAAGGTCAATACGGAAGTCATGACGCCCGACGGTCACGGCGTCGTCGCCGAGATCATGCCCCTGCCGGAGAAACTCCGCGTCAAGGTGGAACTCTCCGACGGTACGTTGGAGCTGCGCACATATCCGTTGGCGGAGCTGGAAATCCTGCCGCCGTCGCCGAAGGGCGACGCGCCCTCTCAGACGCCGCCGCGTCAGCCGAAGGCCGAAGAGGAACAGCCGGCGCCCCGTCCGGCTAAGCAGCATCTGAACGGAAACGGGAACGGCGCTCCGGCGAAGAAGACGTCTCAGCTCAAAGAAGACAAACCGGCTGAAAAAGAAGAAAAGCCGGAAGGAGAGCCGAACGGCGAAAAGCGCCGCCGCAGCCGCAGAAGACGCGGAGGACGCGGTCGCCGCGGGAACGGAAACGGCGGCGAGAAGACGCCGGACCGGCAGGAGAATAAAACCGAGTGACAAACCGACGGGTTTGTGCTATACTATCTGAAAATGCGGGGCGTACAGTTCCGCTGGAAAGAGGAGGCGTATTGTTATGGCATTTAAGATCAGTGACGAGTGCATCAGCTGCGGCGCGTGCGCGGCCGAGTGTCCGGTGGGCTGCATTTCCGAGGGTGAGGACAAATATGTCATCAACGCGGACGAGTGCATCAGCTGCGGCAACTGCAAGAGCGTTTGCCCGGTAGGAGCGCCTGACGAAGAGTGATTCGTCACAAAAGTTTTCCCGAGGGATTTTCCTCGGGATTTTTTGTTTCCCCGATCTGTGAAAGACCGGGTTTTTGTTCGGGCGGGAAAAGTGTCTGCCTCTTTGCAGAACGGAAACGTTTCTCTCTCCGATCCTTTCAAAAGGAGGAGAAGATCAAGCAATAAAAGAACAGAAAACAGCAAAAGAATCATATTGTTTTTTGCGGTTTCCGTGTTATGATTGCATTATCAAGGAAAAGTATAAAGGGTGTTTTTGAACTTAAGTAAGAGAAAAGGAGCCTTCCTTGATCCCGAATTCTCAGCTTGCGATTCGGTGAAGAATAAGGTTCGTCATTCAGATTTGAAAAAAGGAGAAATGATTATGAAGTGCATGACTTCGAAAGAACGGATTGACGCAGTGCTGGCCGGTCGACCTGTGGATCGGACGCCGTTTTGTCTGGTGGACGGCGGCGCGTGGATCGCCAAGACGGAGGGGATCACTTACCGGATGCTCTACGGAATGGAGGACGGCGGCGCACAGACGATCGTGAAGTGGACGGATGAACTTGAAACGGATGTTGTCAGCGCGGTTTCAGGGGTGTTCACCGCGCCGCTGAACGCGTTCGGCTGCCCCATTCATATCGATGAAATCGGACAGCCGGTCAACGCCGGAACCGCTTTACACAATCTGAAAGAGGAAATCCCGAAGCTGGATAAGAGCACGATCCGTCAGACCCTTCTGGCAAACGAATTCGTGCAGAATATGCTCAAACAGTGCCGCGGCATAAAAAAGCTTGTCGGAGACCGCAAATACCTGATCGGCGATATTGCCGCGCCGTTTACCATGGCGGCGGTGATGGCAGGGACGCAGGATTTCATCATGCTGATGATCGACGAACCGGAATTAGCGGCGCAGCTGATTGATTTTACGACCTGTGTCAGCGCGGAGGTGTTTCATCTGCTTCATGAGAACGGCTGCGACATCGCGTTCCCGGCCGATCCGGTCGCCAGCGGAAACCTCATCAGCCAGAGGATGTACAAGAAGTGGGCGCTGCCTGCTCTTGAAAATCTGAAAAAAATGCTCCCTGAATATCAGTATTTCTTCGCGCATATCTGCGGCGGTTCCGGTGAGCGCGTCGCTTCCCTGCGTGATATCGGCATTCATGCCTTCTCCTGCGATTGGGCGGTCGATCTGGATACCGCGCTGAACAACGCGGAAGGCAAAATGGCGATTTTCGGCAACATGAACCCCGCTGGCGTTCTGCTCGCCGGGAAGCCGGACGAGGTTTACGCAGAGGCGACCGATCGCATCCGGACTGCCGCGGGTCGTCCTTTCATTCTGGCGCCCGGCTGCGATATGGGCGCCGATACTCCGCTTGAAAACGTAAAAATGCTGCTCAAGGCGTGCAAGGATTCTGTCTGATTCCAAGTCCGGGGTTTTACGAAAAATTCGTTCTGCCGGCCGATCTGAAGGTCAAAAACCGTCTGGCCGACAAATGCCCCCATACGCTGGTCCACATCTGCGGCAAGACCGACAAACTCGTCTCCCTCGTGGCCGAAGCCGGCTTCAGCGTTTTCTCTGTCGATTCCATCGATATGGTCAAAGCGCAGACCGACGCCGCGCGCCGCTGCGCCTTGTTCGGCAATCTCAGCCCGGCGCAGGTGCTGGCCGCCAGGAGCGCCGACGAGGTTTACGCGATCAGCAGGGATCTCTGCGCGCAAATGAAACCCTTCGGCAGATTCATCCTCGCGCCCGGGTGTGATCTGGCCCCGAATATCCCGCTTGAAAACCTTCAGGCCATGGCTCGCGCCGCGCGTGAATCGTAGTCCCGGCTTATCTGAAGGACTGCTCTGGGCTTCCGTCGCATGATCCGATCGGCGGAAGCTCGTTTTTTGTTTCTCCCGGCTTGCAAAAAACCGCTTTTTATTGTACAATCAGGGCGGTGATGGTTTTGTCGGATATACAACTGGACATGAAATATATCGCGCGGATGCTGGAGTCGTTCCGCGCCGCCACCGGTATCGACGCGGCTTTTGTCGACAACGACGGAAATCCGCTGATCGAAACGGAAAACAGCGCGTCCGGCTGCCGCTTTTGCAGTCTGATCGGTGCGTCTCCGGCCGGAGCGGAAGCCTGCCGCACGTGGAAAAAACGCGCCTCCGCCACCGCCGCGCAGTTGGGCGAGACTTATATATCGCGCTGTCACGCGGGGATGGTCTGCCTGACCATGGCCATTTTTTGTGATGAAAAACCGATCGGCAGTCTGGTCTGCGGCCCCATGAGTATGTGGGAGTGGGACGAGGTAGCCGAAAAAGAAACGGGAGATTATATCGCGTCTCTGCCCGTTGAGAAAAAAGCCGCGCTGGCCGAGGCGGCCAAGCTCAAGCGCTATGACAGCAAAACCGTCAAGGGCGCGTCGGATCTTTTGTTTGCCGTGGCGGCTCAGGCGGCGGTCAACAGCGAGCAGCAGATCCGCTACGCCAGAGAGCTGAACCGTCAGCAGGCTATTCTGGCCGAACTGGTCAGGAGGCATAAGGAAGGGCCGGAAACGGAAGACGCGTCTCCGCGGGATACCGAGCGCGACCTGATCGAGAAGGTCTGTGCGGGAGACTATTCCGGCGCGCGGGAGATCCTCAATACGATGATGGGCGAGATCTTTTTCAATCTGGACGGCGACCTGAACATGATCAAGATCCGCCTGACCGAACTGATTATCATTCTGTCGCGGGCCGCGGCGGAGGAGGGCGTAGACGCGGATTCGCTGCTGATGATGACCGGCAAATTCATCCGCACCGCCGAGACCACCAGCTCTTACGAAAAACTCTGCCGCAACGTGGTCGAAGCGATGGACGCTTTCATCATGTGCGTGCATGATTCGGGAAACCGTCGCCGCGGAGACTGTGTTTCCCGGTGCGAAAAGATCATCGATACCCGCTTCCGCGAACCTCTGACGCTTTCGGCCGTGGCTGAACAGCTTTACGTCAGCCCGTATTATTTGAGCCACGTTTTCAAAGAGAAGACCGGCGTCAATTTCATCGATTATCTCGTGGAAAAGCGCCTCCGCGAGGCCTGCTGGATGCTGCGCAACACCTCGGTGAGCGTGAGCAATATTTCCGCATCGGTCGGTTATGAAAACCCCGGATACTTTTCAAGACTGTTTAAGAAGAAAAAAGGCGTGACGCCTGAACAATACCGGAAAAACAGCAAAAAGAAGCAATAAAAGATAAGAAAAAAGCAAAACTGTATCATTGTCTTCCGCTGCTTCGGTGTTATAATAGTATTTAAGAAATGAATATCAAGAGTATTCCGGAGGAGAAACAAATGGATTTTACAGAACTGAGAGAGGCGATTCTGGACGGAAGCGCCAAACAGGTTTCCGCCATCGTAACGTCTGCGCTTGAGAAGGGCGAACTGCCTGAGAAGATCCTGTCCGAAGGACTGATTAAAGGCATGGACGAGGTCGGCGAGCTTTTTTCCAATAATGAGATCTACGTGCCGGAGGTGCTCATCTCCGTCAGAGCGATGAAAACGGGTCTGGAGATCCTCAAGCCGCAGTTGGCGCTGCGCGATATCAAGCCGGTCGGCGTAGCCGTGATCGGAACGGTCAAGGACGACCTGCATGACATCGGCAAAAACCTCGTCGCCATGATGCTGGAGGGCACGGGCTTTGAGGTGATCGACGCGGGCGTCAACGTCAGCGCCGAGCAGTTCCTGTCGCTGGCCAAGGAACATAACGCCAAGATCGTCTGCATGTCGGCTTTGCTGACGACCACTATGTCTTATATGAAAGAAGTCATCGAGGCGTTCAAAGCCGACGGCTATCGGGACAAGGTCAAGATCATGGTCGGCGGTGCGCCGCTGTCTCAGAAATTTGCCGATGAGATCGGCGCCGACGCCTATACCTCGGACGCCGCTTCCGCCGCCAAACGTGCGCTGGAACTTCTGAACGAATGAGCTTTTTCATGACCAATACGTCGTCGACGTATTGGTCATGTTTTTAACAGCATTTTAATCGAAACGCAACAAACGGAGAGCGATTCTCCGTTTTGCTATGCTATAATGGAGGAAAAAAGATGGGTTTTGTTCCGGATTATCATCATATCGTTGACGCTGCGTCGAATATTCCGGCCAAGCGCGTTCCCACCTACGAGCATTTGATTGATCTGCGGATCATGGAAGACGTACTGGGCGTACGCTTCCGAGAGGCCAAGAACGGGTCACTGGAAGACAAGCGGTTCTATTTCAAGAATTATTGCGAGTTCCAGCGCCGGGCCGGCTACGACGCGGTCAGTTTCGAAGACTGCATCGGCGACGTGATGCCCGGGATGGGTTCCCTCTATAAGCACAAAGAGCCGGAGATCAGGAACCGCGCGGATTTCGAGCGCTACGATTGGACGGCGGCGGAAAAAGAGTACAAAAAGCGCTTCTACACCGACTACGAGATCCTGCGCGAGGTCATGCCGGAGGGGATGAAAGCCATCGGAGGCCCCGGCAACGGGATCTTCGAGTGTATTCAGGAGATCGCCGGCTATGAGAATCTTTGCTATATCAAGTACGACGACCCCGAGCTGTACGCCGATCTGTTCCGGGCCGTCGGCAACACCAATTATAACGTGTGGAAAGGATTCATCGAGAATTTCAGCGACGTTTTCTGCGTGATGCGCTTCGGGGACGATCTGGGTTACAAGTGCAATACGATGATCTCGGCGGAAGATATCCGCCGCCACGTCGTACCGCAGTATAAACGCATCGTCGATATGGTGCACGCCGCCGGCAAGAAATTCCTCTATCACAGCTGCGGCGCGATCATGTCGGTCATGGAGGACATGATCGGCACGGTCGGCATCGACGCCAAACACAGCAACGAGGATCAGATCGCGCCGTACCGTTTCTGGGTCGAGACCTACGGCGACCGTATCGGGAATTTCGGCGGGATCGACACGGATATCGTGTGCCGCGGCAGCGAAGCGGACGTGCGTAAAGCCGTGGAGGACGTCTTCGACGTCATCGACGGTCACGGCGGCGCGGCCGTGGGCACAGGGAACTCAATCCCGTCCTATATCACGACGGAACGCTATCTGATCTTTAATAAAGCCATCCGGGAAGTAAGAGGAGAAAAGAATGTTTGTTACGTATGACGAACCCCGCCCGGCCGTTTACGCCGTTGAAAAGCGCGGGGACACAACGATCTTTCGCTATGAGCCTCCGGTGGGACCGTCCCGCTTCGGCGGAGAAAACCTCGCCCGCGGCGCCCGTGCCGTTTCCGCCGGCGGAGACGACGCATCCGCGGCGGTAGACGGCGATCTGTCGACAAACTGGGTCTGCCTTCGCGACGACGACAGTTGGCTGCAGGTGGATCTGGGAGAACCCCGGTCTATCGGGCGCGTCGAAGTCTGGTCCCGCACGGGCGTGGATTCGATCTATACCGACGCTGAGCGCGTGGATATGCGCGTGCTCGCCGGCAATCAGCCGGATATGAGCGACGGCGTCGAAATCGCGCGCCAGGACGCCGTTCCGTTCCCGAAACACGGCGGCTGGATTGCCGACGTACACGTCGGCGGCGAGTTCCGTTACGTAAGATTGGAAAGACTCTGGGGAATGGATAAAATCTGCTCCGTTTTCGATATGGCGCCGCTGGGTCTTTCGGAGTTCGCCGTTTACGCGGAAGGCACCGGCCTTGAGCCGCACAGGCCCGAGCAGGCGCCGCCGGAAGCCGTCATGCTGATCGCTTCCAACGGCAAAGCGCTGACGAGACTGGCCGACGGCCGCGTCGTCGCGGAGGCCTACCGTTTCCGCAACGATCAGCGGTGGCTCATCGAACGCGACGGAGAGAAACTGCGCATCCTGACGCTGGAGGGCAAAGCGCTCACCGCCGGTTGCGATACGCTTGACGTAGCCGAGCGCTCCGATGAAGCGGGCCAGCTTTGGCGCTGTGAGGCGGACAAAGCCGACTGGGTGCGCCTGACGGCCGGGAACGGCCTTGCGCTCTGCCTTGCCGACGGGGAGTTGGCTCTGTCGCGCGGCGCGGAGGGGAAAGCCCTCCGCTGGGATATTGTCGCGGCCTACCGCGAGGATCTTCCCCACGGGAACACCGACGTCCTGAAAAAAGGCTATGGCGTGATGATGCATCTGCTCGTCGGACAGAACGAGATCGAAACGGCGCATGAGCGCATCGACGTGACCGGCATCTCCGATCAGCTCCGCGCCGGCGGCGCGCGTTATCTGCTGCTGACCACGGGGCAGGGGAGCGGCGCTTATCTGGCGCCGTCGGAGATTTTTGCTTCGATCGTGGAGCAGGACCCGGATAAACGCAACCCCCGCGAGGATATTTTCGGCCGTTTCTGCGATGAACTGGCTGCGCGCGATATCGACCTGATTGCTTACGCCACCGCGTTTGCGCCCGTAGCCGATCTGAAGGATTTCGGGTATGAAATGAACAAGGACGACGTTCGTCCCTTCCGTCCCGAGAGTGTGATGCTTTGGTCCCTCGTCATCCGCGAGTGGTCTCTTCGTTACGGGAAAAAGATCAAGGGCTGGTGGATCGACGGCGGTTACCTGTTCTTCTTCCAGGACAGAGAGGGTCTGCTGTACCTGTCCAACGCGATGCGCAGCGGCAACCCCGATACGGCCGTCGCCATCAGCAACGGTATCGCCCTGTATCCCAATCCCAATTTTGAAAACGACGATTATACCGCCGGTGAAGTCGATTTTCCCTTCTCGGAACGGGGCTGGCGCACCTGCTACATGGGCATGGTCAATACCAACCTGCGTGACGTTCCGGAGGAATTCCGGCGCGATGAAAGCAACCGCGTGGAGCTGGGAGAGCCGGACGAATGGCTCACGCCGCGTAAGTGGCCGCTCCAAACGGAGAAACAATGGTTTGTTCTGACCGCGCTCGGTCTGGGCTGGTCGAGCAACGGCGGACCGCGCAAAGCGATTTACGATAAAAAAATATGGGCCCGCTATGTCGGGACGGTTCTGAAACAGGGCGGCGCGATCTGTCTGGATTGCGAATTCGATCCGGCGAACGGGTATCGGATCAAGGACTACGCCGCGGATATTCTGGACGAAGTCGACCGCGCCGTGCGTCTTGACGCCGCCGGTCAAACCATCCGCCGCGTGCGCCCGTGGATTGAAAGCCTGCTTCCCGTAGCGGCGCGCAAAGCGGCGGAGCCCGACTGGATCATCGAGGATATGCCCGAAGAGTTGACCGGCAATCCGATCGTTGCTTTTTTGCTCGGCCTTTCGACCTTCGATTTGTGCGACGTGATGCTGCTCCTTGACGCGGCGGGTCACGAGCCGGCGGACGAAATCGCGCTCTGCCGGGCTTTTGAGGAGGAAAAACAGCGCAACAACGCGCTTGGCTCGATCCGCAGACGCGACTATTCCTATCAGGAAATGATCCGCGTCGGGAAACTGGAGGATCTGACGGCGCGCATCGACCGCATTCTGGCTCTGACGCGTTAAGCGCGCTGCCCATCTGCTTTTTCCGGTGGCCCGAACGCCGCCCTGTGCGGATCCGGCGTCCTGTTTCGCTTTCTCTTTATATTAAAAAAGCCCGGTCATACGGAATCGTATGACCGGGTTTTTCGTTTGAATGATCAGATCAGAACGGCGCGGCGGAAAACCTTCTTTCCTTTTTTGACGATCACGCCGCCGCGAAGCGCTTCGGCCGAAACGGTCTGACTCAGAGCGGTGACCTTCTGCCCGTCCACGGTCACGCCGCCGCCTTCGATCAGGCGGCGCGCCTCGCTCTTGCTGGCCGTGATGCCGGTCAGGCTCATCAGATCCACGACGGAGATCGCGCCGTCGGTCAGCCATTCGGCTTTGACTTCGACGCGGGGCATGTTCTCGTCGTCGGCGCCGCCGGCAAACAGCGCACGCGCGGTGGCGGCGGCGTTGTCGGCTTTGGCTTTGCCGTGAACCAGTTCCGTGAGGTGATGCGCGAGGACTTCTTTTTTCTCATTGATGCGCGACGCGTCCCATTTCTCCATCTCCTCGATGGTCTCGAGCGGGATGAACGTCAGCATGCGGATGCATTTCATGACGTCGGAGTCGTCGATATTGCGCCAATACTGGTAAAACTCGAACGGCGTGGTCTTGTTCGGATCGAGCCAGACCGCGTTGCCGGCCGTCTTGCCCATTTTTTTGCCGTTGGAATCGGTCAGCAGGGTGATGGTCATGGCGTGCGCGTCTTTGCCGAGCTTGCGGCGGATCAATTCCGTCCCGCCGAGCATGTTTGACCACTGATCGTCTCCGCCGAACTCCAGATTGCAGCCGTAATGCTGATACAGATAATAGAAATCATACGACTGCATAATCATATAGTTGAACTCGAGAAACGACAGTCCCCGTTCCATTCGCTGTTTATAGCATTCCGCGCGCAGCATGTTGTTGACGCTGAAACAGGCGCCCACCTCGCGCAGCAGCTCGACGTAGTTGAGCGACAGCAGCCAGTCGGCGTTGTTCAGCATCAGCGCTTTTCCTTCGCCGAATTCGATGAAACGCTCCATCTGCCGCTTGAAACAAGCCGCGTTGTGCTCGATATCCTCGCGCGTCAGCATTTTTCTCATATCGGTGCGCCCCGACGGATCGCCGATCATGGTCGTGCCTCCGCCGATCAGGGCGATGGGCTGATTGCCCGCCATCTGAAGCCGTTTCATCAGCGTCAGCGCCATGAAATGCCCGGCCGTCAGGCTGTCCGCCGTGCAGTCGAACCCGATATAGAAGCGCGCTTTTCCCTCGTTGACCAGCTCGCTGATCTTTTCTTCGTCCGTGACCTGCGCGATGAGCCCTCTGGCTTTGAGTTCGTCATAAATTTTCATAACAGTCGTTCCTCCGAAAAAACAAAAGCCGGATAAGAATGATCCTATCTGGCTGACGGCCCCGGGTCCGGCGACCGCGAGCGGCAGCCTAGCTGGGTATAAGGTTGCCTTATACCGTCCGATCAAAACAAATCTATCATAGAACAGGCGATATGTCAAACAAAAAAGCAGCCCGCGAGGACTGCTTTTTTACGGGATGAACAGCGATCAGGCTCTGCCGTCGACCTTGGCCATGTGGACGATGAGCTCGATGACCTTGTTGGAGTAACCCCATTCGTTGTCGTACCAGGAAACGATCTTGACAAACTTATCGGTCAGCGCGATACCGGCCTTCTTATCGAAGATGGAGGTTCTCGGATCGCCCAGGAAGTCGGAAGAAACGACATCCTCTTCGGTGTAGCCGAGGATACCCTTCAGTTCGCCTTCGGAAGCCTTCTTCATCGCGGCGCAGATCTCTTCATAGGTCGCGGGTTTGGCCAGATTGACCGTCAGGTCCACGACGGAAACGTCCAGCGTGGGCACGCGCATGGACATACCGGTCAGTTTGCCGAGCAGCTCGGGGATGACTTTGCCGACCGCTTTGGCGGCGCCGGTGGAAGAGGGGATCATGTTGCCGGAAGCGGCACGGCCGCCGCGCCAATCCTTCACGGAAACGCCGTCGACGGTCTTCTGGGTCGCGGTGGTGGAGTGAACGGTGGTCATCAGACCTTCCGTGATGCCGAAGTTGTCGTTCAGGACCTTGGCGATGGGAGCCAGGCAGTTCGTCGTGCAGCTCGCGTTGGAAACGAAGTCCATATCGGACGTGTATTTGTTATGGTTGACGCCCATGACGAACATCGGGGTGTCGTCCTTGGACGGAGCGGACATGATGACCTTTTTGGCGCCGCCTTTGAGATGCGCGGCAGCCTTTTCTTTCGTCAGGAACAGACCGGTGGACTCGACGATGTAATCAGCGCCGAGCTGGCCCCACGGGATGTCCGCCGGGTCGCGCTGCGCGAACACGGGGATCGACTTGCCGTTGACGATGATGGCGGATTCGGTGGAAGAAAGCTCGCCTTCGAATTTGCCGTGCATGGTGTCATACTTGAGCATATAAGCCAGATAATCCGCCGGGCACAGATCGTTGATGCCGACGATCTCGACTTCCGGATGCGCCAGAGAAGCACGGAAGACCATACGGCCGATACGACCGAAACCATTGATACCGATTTTGATCATGATAGATTCTCTCCTTTGTTTTAATGTCATAGTTTATTCTACCCCAAACACACCTTTTTGACAAGTAAAACCTTGAAAAACATGCGAAAATGTGAAAAGCTTTGACTTTTGTCGACCGGCATGCTAAACTGACGCTGAAAATGCAACAGAGGAAACCACTATGAGATTTGTAAAAATGCGCGCCGCCGGCGTTGACTACGTTTGCGCCGATTGCCAGCGCTGCGCGGATCCGGAGCGCGCGTCCGATCGCCTGGCCGCGTCCTGCGGCGAGGTGGACGGGGACGCCCTGGTCCTGATCCTCCCGTCCAATAAAGCCGACGCGAAACTCCGCCTGATCTATGCGGACGGGACGGAGGCGCGGTTCTGCGGCGGAGCGGCCTGCTGTGTCGGAAAATACCTGTTTGACAGCGGTCAGGTTCGCACCGGCATCCTCAGCCTGGAAACCGCGGGAGGACTCCGGAAGGTCCGCCTGACGGTCCGAAACGGAGCGGTTGTCGACACTTCCGTGGACATGGAAGCGCCTGTTCTGGATTGCGAGCATATCCCGGTCGCGGGGAAAACCGGCCGCTGTGTTGCCGGTCCCTTTGAGCTCGACGGCGTGACGTACAGCGTTACCTGCGTGAAACTGGCCAGCAAGCCCCACGCGGTGCTGTTTTGCGACGCGGTCTCGGATTTTGCGCTGGAACGCATCGCGCGTCTGCTGGGCAAGCATGACGCTCTTCCCGAAGGAATCTGCACGGATGCGGTGGAGATCGTCGACCGCAACGATCTGCGTCTCCGTACGTGGGAGAAAGGCAGGGGCGAGATCCCCGCTTCTTTGTCCGGCGCCTGCGCGGCGGCGGTGGCGGCCGTTTTGACCGGCACCTGCGACGTGGACGAACCCGTTTCCGTCCGTCTGACGGATGGAGAAACGCTGACGGTCGAGTATATGCGGGGCGGCGGCGTGGTCTTCCGGACCGTTCCGGAAACGATCCTGACCGATTCGCCCGAGCGGGCCGATTGAGGAGGGGGTCTCATATGAAAAAAGGATATCAGCTGTATTCGGCGCGGGCCGCGATGAAGAAGGATTTTGCCGGCACGCTGCGCCGCGTCCGTGAAATAGGCTATGAAGAAGTCGAATTCGCCGGATTCTTCGGCAAAACGGCCGAGGAGACGCGGGATTTGCTGGACGAACTGGGACTGCGGGCCGTTTGTACGCACACCTCGCTGGACGATCTGCTGGCTGATCCCGACGGCCGGATCGCTTTCCATAAAAAAATCGGCGCGTCCTACGTCGCCGTCCCCTGGCTCGACGAAGACAGACGTCCCGGCGGCCGATATTTTTCCCGCACGATCCGAGCGCTACGTGAATTGGGCGAAAAACTGGCCGATAACGGGATCGGTCTGCTGTATCACAATCATGATTTTGAGTTTACGCCGGTTTCCGGACAGCCGGGACTGGATTTTTTGCTCGACGCCGTAGACGCCCGCTGGCTGAACGCCGAACTGGATACCTGCTGGATCAATATCGCCGGTTGTGACGTCGTCTCGTATATCGAAAAATACCGCGGCCGCTGTCCGATCCTGCATCTCAAGGATTTCGAGGGCGCTCCCGAAAACAAGGAACGTCTTCTCGATCTGGTCGGAACGGCGGACGGAACGCGCCGCCGGAAAGAATTTGCCTTCCGTCCCTTCGGTCACGGCGAGCAGGATGCCGACGCCGTCATGGGCGCCGCGTTGCGCTGCCATATCCCTCACGTCGTTGTCGAACAGGACGACAGCGGAGAACTTGATCCGCTGGACGCGGCGGAGATGAGCCTCCACACCGTAGAAAAATATCTTTGCGACATCTGATCCCTGCCCGCGGCGTATGGCCCGCGGGCGTTTTTTCTGCCGTGCCGTCGGATCCCCGGCCCGGGAAAACCGCCGTTGCCGTCGACCCGTTTTTCTTTGCCGCGCCGCCAAGATTACGGGTTTCATATTTGACGAAAAAACCGGACGGTTATATAATAAGCAGTATAAACCGCGGAAAGCGGAGTAAACAGGATGGCAGGTGTAAAGGTTTATGGCAAAACTGACGTTTGCAAGCGAGATCTGCAAGGGCTGCGGCCTTTGTGTGAACGCGTGCCCCAAGAAACTGCTTGAGCTGGATAAGAGCAGGATCAACAAAAAAGGATATAACCCGGTCCACATCACCGATCAGGCGGCATGCGTCGCTTGCGCGGCGTGCGCCCGGATGTGTCCGGATTGCGTCATTACCGTGGAAAGGTAGGGAGGAGACAGCAGAATGGCAAAGAAACTGTACAAAGGAAACGAGGCGGTGGCGGAGGCGGCGATCCAGGCCGGCTGCCGGTATTTCTTCGGATACCCCATCACCCCGCAGAATGAGATTCCCGAATATATGGCCAGACGGATGCCGAAGGTCGGCGGGACGTTCCTGCAGGCCGAGAGCGAAGTCGCCGCCATCAATATGGTCTACGGAGCGGGCGGCAGCGGCGCGCGCGTCATGACCTCGTCGTCTTCGCCCGGCGTCTCGCTTAAACAGGAGGGCATCAGTTATATCGCCGGCGCCGAAGTGCCCTGCGTGATCGTGAACATGGTCCGCGGCGGCCCGGGACTGGGCAGCATCCAGCCGGCGCAAAGCGATTATTTTCAGGCGACCAAAGGCGGCGGCCACGGCGATTATCATCTGGTCGTTTACGCTCCGGGCGGCATCCAGGAAGCCGTGGATCTGACAATGAAAGCCTTCGATACGGCCGATCTTTATCGGATGCCCGTGATGATCCTGGGCGACGGCATGATCGGGCAGATGATGGAACCGGCCGAGATCCCGGAGGATTATCAGCCCATCGTCACCGATAAAAGCTGGGCGACCACCGGCGGCGGCCGTCGGGTCATCAATTCTTTGTATATTCAGCCCGACGAGCTCGAACGGGTCAATCTCCGGCTGCAGAAAAAGTACGCTCTCATCAAGGAAAAAGAAACGATGTACGACGAATACCTGACCGAGGACGCCGAGCTGATCTTCGCGGCTTACGGCACGACGGCCCGTATCTGCCAGTCGGCCATCAATATGCTGCGCGCCGACGGCGTCAAAGCCGGCCTGATCCGTCCGATCACCCTGTGGCCGTTCCCCGACGCGCCCTTTGCCGCGGCGGCGGCCCGCGACGGCGTAAAAAAATTCCTGACGGTGGAAATGAGCTGCGGACAGATGATCGAGGACGTGAAGCTGTCCGTCGGCGGCAGAAAAGAAGTCGCCTTCTACGGCCGTACCGGCGGCATGATCCCCATGCCGCGGGACGTCTATCACTACGCGCTGAGCGTCATGCGGTAAGGAGGGGGAACACATGGCAGTCGTATTCAAAAAAACAAGCATGCTGACGGACGTGCCCCTGCATTATTGCCCGGGATGCACGCACGGCATCATTCACCGGCTCGTAGCCGAGTCCATCGAAGAACTCGGCGCAGCCGATAAAGCCATCGGCGTCGCGCCGGTGGGCTGCGCGGTTTTTGCGTACAATTATTTCAACTGCGATATGCAGGAGGCCGCCCACGGCAGAGCGCCGGCGGTGGCTACCGGCATCAAACGCGTCAATCGGGACTGCGTCGTTTTCACCTATCAGGGCGACGGCGATCTGGCCAGCATCGGTACGGCCGAGATCGTTCATGCGGCCGCCCGCGGCGAAAACATTACCGTCATCTTCGTCAATAACGGCATCTACGGCATGACGGGCGGTCAGATGGCGCCCACGACTCTGCCCGGGCAGGTCACCACGACTTCCCCGTACGGCAGAGACACGTCGCACTGCGGCTATCCCATCGGGATCAGCGAGCTGCTTTCGACGCTGAAAGCGCCGTCCTTTATCGAGCGCGTATCCGTTCACGACGTCAAGAACGTCGTCAACGCCAAACGGGCCATCAAGGAGGCGTTTCGCCGCCAGATCGACGGCAAAGGCTTCTCGCTCGTCGAGGTGCTTTCCACCTGCCCGACCAACTGGGGCATGAATCCGCTCGACGCGCTCAAATGGCTGGAAGCCAACATGATCCCCTATTATCCGTTGGGGAATTATAAGGATCGGGATAAGGAGGCGGCAAGCAAATGAAACAGGAGCTTATCATCGCCGGTTTCGGCGGACAGGGCGTGCTGCTGATGGGAAAACTGCTGGCTTACGCGGGCATGAACGAGGGCAAGGAGG
The DNA here is from genome assembly GCA_018385275.1 of Eubacteriales bacterium. Taxonomy (GTDB): domain Bacteria; phylum Bacillota; class Clostridia; order Christensenellales; family MB2-83; genus MB2-83. The sequence goes on from JAHAZM010000068.1 coordinate 25,675, forward strand.
TTTCCTGGCTTCCGTCCTACGGCCCCGAAATGCGCGGCGGCACGGCCAACTGCAGCGTCATCGTTTCCGATGAACCGGTCGCGGCGCCCATCGTACAGGAAGCCAGCGCCGTGATCGTCATGAACCGTCCGTCTCTGGATACGTTTGAGAAAAACGTCGTGCCCGGCGGACTGCTGCTGGTCAACAGTTCCCTTATCGACGTCAAAGCGACCCGGGACGATATCCGCGTTTATTATGTGCCGGTCAACGACATCGCCGCACAGGTCGGCAATCCCCGGACGGCCAATATCGTCATGCTGGGCGCTTTCGTCGCGCTGACGGGGATCGTCACGCCGGAAGAGGTGCTCACGGCCCTTCGCCATACCTTCGGCCCGGCCAAGGAGCATTTGATGCCTGTCAACGAGAAAGCCCTCGCGGCCGGCGCGGCCGCGGTCGCGCCGTGAGCGGACAGACAAAAGAAAACAGAAGCGAACAAGCAGGCGACAGCCTGCTCGTTTGCGCTTCCTCCGCCGAAAAGAGCGCGGCGATCCTTGCGCTGGGCTGTAAGGTCAATCAGTATGACGCCGCCGCCGCCGAAGCGCTCCTGCGCGACGCCGGATGGCGCATCGTACCTTTCGATCGGAAAGCCGACGCCTATATCGTAGCGACCTGCACGGTGACGGAAACGGCGGATAAAAAATCCCGACAGATGCTGTCCCGCGCCCGCCGCCGCAATCCGGACGCCGTCGTCGCCGCAATGGGCTGCTACGCGCAGGCGGAGCGGGAAAAACTGCTGGAGCGGGGCGTCGATCTCGTCGTCGGCAACAGCGAGCGCACGCGGATCGCCGAGTTGTTGGAGCAAGCTTTGACCGGGAAAAGATTCTGCGCCGCACGGCCGTTTTTACGCGACGAGGCGTATGAACGCCTCTCGGCCTGCAGTTATGACGGCCATACCCGCGCGTATCTGAAGATCCAGGAAGGCTGCGATAATTACTGCAGCTATTGCGCCATCCCCTATGTCCGCGGCCCCGAGCGGTCGCTGCCTCCGGCCGAACTGCGCGCCGAAGCGGAGCGTATCGCCGGCGAGGGATTCTGCGAGCTGGTCCTCACGGGCATCAATCTGACGGCTTACGGCCGGGAGTTCGGCACGGATCTGGCCGCGGCGGCGGAAGTCTGCGCTTCCGTTCCCGGGATCGAAAGGATCCGCTTCGGCTCGATCGACGTACCCAAACTCACGGATCCGTTCCTCGCCCGGCTGGCTGCGCTGCCGGCTTTTTGTCCGCATTTTCATATTTCTCTGCAAAGCGGATCGGATTCCGTTCTCCGGCGCATGAACCGCCGCTACACGAGCGAGGAATACGCCGAAGCCGTTGCGCGCATCCGCCGCGCGTTCGATCAGCCCTTCATTACGACCGACGTCATCACCGGTTTTCCCGGAGAGACCGAGGAAGAGTTCGAGCAGACCTGCCGTTTCGTGGAGCGGATGGACTTTGGCAAAGTCCACGTGTTTCCCTATTCGACCCGTCGCGGGACGGCGGCCGCGGGCCGCGAGCAGCTCCCCGTGAAGACGCGGCGCGAACGCGCCGAACGGCTTATCGCCCTGACCGAGCGGATCGCTCTGCGCGTCCGGGGGTCTTACGTCGGAAGGCGCGAGCAGGTGCTGGCCGAAACGAGCGCCGGCGGCCATACCCGGTCGTATCTCTATGCCGATCTCGATTCTCCCGTCGCTCCGGGCTCCCTTGTCGACGTGGAGATCACAGGGCTGACCGACGCCGGCGTCACGGCAAAAATCCTTTGATTTTTCCGCCGGATCGGAGTATAGTAAAGGAAAGGAAGGATGATTCATATGGAAGAGAACTGTGTGTTTTGTAAAATCGTTCGCGGCGAGATCCCGGCGACCAAAGTGTTCGAGAACGAGCACGTCATCGCTATTCGCGACATCAATCCGAAGGCGCGGGTCCATATTCTGGTGATCCCGAAAAAGCATATCCGCTCGATCAATCAGCTGACGGCGGAGGATACGCCTCTGCTGGGCGAGGTTTTCTCGGCTATTCGCCGCGTCGCGGAGCAGGAGGGGATCGCGGAATCGGGATACAGCACGTTGATCAATACCGGCCACGACGGCGGTCAGACGGTTTTTCACATTCATTTCCATATTCTCGGCGGAGAAAAGATGCCTTGGTGAAAAATATTTTTTATTGACACAATCAGGATGATTGAGATATAATACTTGCATACGTGAGCCGCGGTATCCGCGGCGCCGCATTTCTCTATGGCGAGGGGAGGGAAAAACATGTCTGAGATCCGTGTAGGAGAAAACGAATCCTTGGAGAGCGCTCTGAAGAGATTCAAGAGAAAATGTGCTCGCGCGGGCGTACTCGCCGAAGTAAGAAAAAGAGAGCATTATGAGAAGCCCAGTGTAAAGCGCAAGAAAAAGGCTGAGGCAGCCAGAAAACGCAAGTATTGATACATGTGTGAAACGGGACGGAAGCAGATCGCTTCCGTTCTTTTTTCTTTGTTCGGAATCGTTGAAAACATAGGACGGATGGAACGCTGTCGCCCGGCCCATAATAAGGTCATGGGAAAGATACGAAAAATCCTGCGGAGTCCGATAACGGAGAAGATCGGCATTTTTCTTTGCGGCGTCGTGAACGGTCTGTTCGGCGGCGGCGGCGGTATGCTGCTGATGCCGATTCTGCTCCGAAAGACCGACGGCGTACGCCGCGCGCATGCCACGGCGCCGGCGGTGATGCTGCCGCTCAGCGCGGTGTCGGCGGCGGTTTATTTGCTGAGAGGAGAAACGGACTGGTCGCTGCTGTGGAAATGCGCGCTCGGCCTTTGCGCCGGTTCGCTGATCGGCGCGGCGCTGCTGAAAAAAGTCCGTCCGCGGCTGCTTTCGACGGTTTTTGCGCTTCTAACGCTTGCGGCGGCGCTGCGCGGACTCTTGAGCTGAATGGGAGGAAAGCCGATGCTCGCTCTCGTCATTGCTCTCATTTCCGGTGTGATTCTCGGGATGGGAATGGGAGGAGGCACTATCCTGATCCCGGCGCTCACGCTCCTGTGCCGGACGCCACTGCCCGTAGCCTCCGGCGTCAACTTGCTTTCTTTTTTGCCCGCGGCGGCGGTCAGCTGCGCGGTCAATCTCCGCAGCGGCCTCCTCGACAGGACGGTAGCCGCGCGTTTTTTGCTGCCGGGCGCCTGCGGCGCTCTGGCCGGCGCGATCCTGTCCTTTCTTTTCGACCCCAAAATACTAAAATATGGGTTTTATGGTTTTCTTCTATTCATTAGCATACAATTATTATATAAATCTACAAAAAACAGCAATTAAATAACACAAAATGCAAGAAAGTCTCATAAAAAGGGAAAAAGTTTTTTTATGCTTTTTCCCTTTTTTCTATTGATTTTTACAGAGATAGTG
>JAHAZM010000069.1 GCA_018385275.1 Eubacteriales bacterium
ATGAAGGAGGAAGAATAGAAAATGGCAAAAGAGAAATTCGTGAGAACGAAACCGCACGTAAACATCGGAACGATCGGACACGTAGATCACGGCAAGACGACGCTGACGGCGGCGATCACGATGGTACTGGCGACGCAGGGGAAAGCGCATGCGGCGCGTTACGACGAGATCGACAAAGCGCCGGAAGAGAAAGCCAGAGGAATCACGATCAACACGGCGCACGTAGAGTATGAGACGGATACGCGTCACTATGCGCACGTGGACTGCCCCGGACACGCGGACTACGTAAAGAACATGATCACGGGCGCGGCACAGATGGACGGCGCGATTCTGGTCGTATCGGCGGCGGACGGACCGATGCCGCAGACGAGAGAGCATATTCTGCTGGCGAGACAGGTAGGCGTGCCCTACATCATCGTATTTTTGAACAAGATCGACCAGGTAGACGATCCGGAGCTGATCGAGCTGGTGGAGATGGAAGTACGGGAAGAGCTGAACAAGTACGAGTTCCCGGGCGACGACACGCCGATCATCCGCGGTTCGGCGCTGAAGGCGCTGGAAGCGGCGCAGGCGGGCAACGTGGAAGGGAATCCGGATTGCGCGTGCATTTTCGAGCTGATGGATACGATCGACAGCTATATTCCGACGCCTCAGAGAGACGTGGATAAGCCGTTCCTGATGCCGATCGAAGACGTGTTCACGATCACGGGACGCGGGACGGTAGGCACGGGCAGAGTAGAGCGCGGACAGATCACGGTCAACGATCCGCTTGAGATCGTGGGACTGATGGACGAGCCGAAGAAGACGGTATGCACGGGCGTAGAGATGTTCCGTAAATCGATGGACAGCGCGATCGCGGGCGACAATATCGGCGTACTGCTTCGCGGAATTGATCGTAAGGATATCGAGCGCGGCATGGTACTGGCCAAACCGGGCAGCATTCATCCGCATACGCACTTCAACAGCGAGGTATACGTGCTGAAGAAGGAAGAGGGCGGTCGTCATACGCCGTTCTTCCCGGGCTACAGACCGCAGTTTTATTTCCGCACGACGGACGTGACGGGCGTTATCACGCTTCCGGAAGGCGTAGAGATGGTTATGCCGGGCGACAACATCCGCATGGAGATCCAGCTGATCACGCCGATCGCGATCGAAGAAGGACTTCGCTTCGCTATTCGTGAAGGCGGCCGTACGGTCGGCGCCGGCGTCGTAGCCAAGGTTATCGAGTAATCGTCAAACTTCAAAAAGAGACCGAGTTTTCGGTCTCTTTTTTGTTTACCGGGAGGAGGCCCGGTCATATTCTCGCTCGTATTAAGACGGATCGTTAAGCCGGTGAAAAAACGTCGCCCGCCGTTCGGAACGGCCGATTGCGGCGGAAAATCCGCCGCTTCGTCGGTCCTGCGCCGGCAATCCCGTTTGTCCGCGGCGGCTCAAAAGAGACCGGAATGACGCTCTCTTTTTGCCTTCCTGAAACATTTATATATGCTCATATAAGCATATCAATGAAATAGATCGGGAAATAGTGACGATATAAAATGGTTTAAGGCGATTTCAGCACGGCGCGTTAGCGTTATGCCCACGGCTCGACATGTTCGCGTCGGAAAGGCGGAACAAGAAAAAAATTTTCTGCAGAGTCTTGATTGTACAGAAAGAATGCTATATAATTAGAAAAGAAGATATTGAAAGGAAGGAAGAAGGAAATGAAAAAACTGATTGCGATCATGATCGTACTGATGTTGCTGTCGACGGTGACGGCGTTTGCCACCCCTGAAACGGCGGCCGGACTGGAAGCGACCGTTCCCGGCGGCAAAGTCGTGGAGAGCTTTGACGCCATGGAGGAGGTTCCCGGCAGCGGAACGAAAAACCTCATTGAATATGAAATGACCGACGGAGCGATCCACGTGTCGCTGCTTGACGGCACCGTGGCGGGCGATTATTTCCAGGTCACGCTGGCGAACGAGCATTTCTTCAGCGAGGGGGTCGACGGTTTTGCCTGCTACATCAAGAACCTTGGAGAAAACGACCTTTATTTCTATTTCCGCTTTGACTATTATCTGAACGGCAATAAAACGGCCGGCAACGCGTTCCTGAACGTCATCGAAGAGGAAACATATATCCTGTATCCGATCGACGGCGGGGACCCGATCTATGACAGCGGAGAAGGTGAAAGCTGGAACGGCGCTGTTATGATTCCGACCGGCTTCGAGGGCTACCTGCAGGTAAAATTCGACGTCGGCTATATTAAAGAAGGCGGCGGCGAGTTTGAATACGACTCGATTGACGGTCTGCGCAATATTGTATTCTTTACGTTTGACGGCGAAGAGGGAGACAATTGGATCCTGGACGATTTTGCCTGTGTGAAGGGTAGTGATACTCCCGTTGTTCCCACGGCCGAACCCACGGCTGAGCCGACGGCTACTCCGGTTCCGGCGACTGAAGCTCCGACGGCTACTCCGGTTCCGGCGACTGAAGCCCCGACGGTCACTCCGGTTCCGGCGACTGAAGCTCCGACGGCCACCCCTGTCCCGGCAACCGACGCTCCGACCGAAGCTCCGACCGCGCAGAATGGGAATCTGACTTGGCTGTACATCCTCATCGGCGTGGTCATCGTAGCGGCGATCGTGGTCGCGGTACTGCTGGGCAAAAAGAAAAAATAACGGCTGATTTTCTTTTGCCGGTTGCGTCTGCCGACAAGATGTGTTAGAATAGATTTCAACAAAAGGATTCAGAATACTGTTTCAGGAGGTATCTCGTTATGTTTTGCAGTCATTGCGGAGCGGAAAACCCCGACGGCAGCACGTCCTGCCAGAAATGCGGAGCGCAGTTAGCCGTTGCCCCGGCGGCGCCGAAAAAAGAGAGAGTTTTGCCGGAGAATAAAGTCTATTTCTGGCTGGTCATCGCTATGTTCGTTTCCGCGTTTCTTGGAAACTGGATCGCGATCGCGCTGGTTTTCGTGCTGGAGATGATCCTGGTCAAGGACAAATGGTGCTTGCGGAATTCCATTCAGCCGTTTGCCGTTGGCGTTGTCGTGGTGCTGTGCAAAGAGTTGGTCGCTCTGTTGCTGGATACGGCGATCGTCACTTATGTGCCGGTTCTGGGCAGTATTCTCAAGTATATCTTGATCTACAGTCTGGAACTCGTCCGCTTCGGCGCGATTGTTTTCCTGGTGATCGGCCTGATCAGTCTCCTCAAAGGAGAGGTTCGCATCCCGTTATTTGTCAAACTCGGAGATCACTTCAAGGACGAGAAATAATCCTTTCAGCAAAAAGACCTGCCTCGCCGGCAGGTCTTTTTTTGATTTTTATAATCCGAAAAGCGTGAAAGCATTGCGCATGGTCAATTCCGCGATCTGTTCAGAAGAACATCCCCGCAACTCCGCCAGCTTGTCAGCTACCAGTGCCACGTATTTCGGTTCGTTTCGTTTGCCGCGGAAAGGCACCGGCGTCATGTACGGACTGTCGGTTTCAATGAGGAGTCTGTCGTCCGGCACGTAGCGGGCCGCGTCGAGGATCTTGTTGGCGTTCTTGAACGTGACGGCGCCGCCGAAAGCAATGTGAAAGCCCAGATCCAGCAGGATGCGCGCCGTTTCCACGCTTCCGGTGTAGCAATGAATGATGCCGCGATAATTCCTGCGCGTCTCCCGAAGGAGCTTCAGCAGATCCTCCGTCGCTTCGCGCAGGTGAATGATGACCGGTAAATCGAGCCGTTCGGCCAGGAGAAGCTGCCGTCGGGCGACGTCCTGCTGAACGTCGCGCGGAGAAAGGTCGTAGTG
>JAHAZM010000073.1 GCA_018385275.1 Eubacteriales bacterium
TTGGGGGGCGGCTATGCAACGCCCATCAACAAATTAAGCCGCCACATTCACCTGCCCGTGGCCGCCCTGCGCGGGGGGGGCTTACGCCGCCCGCGGCAACTCGGGCAGTTGTCGCTCCAGTTCGGCCTGTACCCGCCGGGCCAGTCCTTCGTCGTCCGTCACCAGGACCGCGCTGGCGTTCCGGTCGTGCTCCGCCTGCGAAAGCAAATCCGCCGCCACGTAAACCGGCTCGCACGTGCCGTCGGCCACCACCAGGATCTCGCTCGGTCCTGCGATCATATCGATCGACACCGAACCGAAGACCTGCTTCTTGGCCTCTGCCACATAGGCGTTGCCCGGGCCGACGATCTTGTCGACGCGCGGAACGCTCTCCGTTCCGTAGGCCAGCGCCGCGATGGCTTGCGCGCCGCCGACTTTGAAAACGCGATCTACGCCCGCGACCGCCGCGGCCGCCAGGATCTCCGGCGCGATCCGGCCGTCGCGGCCCGGAGGCGTCGTCATCACCAGTTGGGCGCAACCGGCCAGTTTAGCCGGGATGCTGTCCATCAGCACGGTGGACGGATAAGCCGCCGTGCCGCCGGGCACATAGAGTCCGACCTTCTCGATCGGCGTGACTTTCTGTCCGAGTACGACGCCGTCCGCGCCGGTGAACCGGAATCCGCTGCGCACCTGTTTGCTGTGAAACGCACGGATGTTTTTCGCCGCGGCCGTCAGAATGTCTCGGAACGCGGGATCCACCGTCTCCCAGGCCTGTTGCTTTTCTTCCGGCGTGACTTCCAGCGCCGTCAGGACCGCGCCGTCGAATTTTTCCGTATAAGCCAACAGCGCCGCGTCGCCCTCGCGACGAACCCGCGTCAGAATATCGGCCACCGTCCCGGCCACGTCGGACACGGGATCACGGCGCGCCAATATCTCTTCGGTCGGCACTTCTCCGTAACGATAAATCCTGATCATTGTTTTTCCACCTGTTCTTTCATTCTCTGCGCGATCTGCTCCATCTGTGCGGTACGGAAACGATACGCCGTTTTGTTGGCGATCAGACGGGCGCTGATGGGAAGGATCTCAGACTTGACCTCGAGATTGTTTTCCCGCAGCGTCGCGCCGGTCTCGACAATATCCACGATCACGTCGGACAGTCCCAGGATCGGCGCAAGTTCGATCGATCCGTTGAGACGGATAACGTCGATATCCCGGCCGAGCCGGGCGTAATAATCGGACGCGATATTGGGGAATTTCGTCGCCACCCGCAAATTATGAACCATGTCGGGGTCGCACTCCTTTTTCCCTGCCACAGCCATCCGGCACCGTCCGATCCCAAGGTCAAGCAATTCGTACACATCCGGACGGTATTCGAGCAGGATATCCTTGCCCGCGACACCCAGATCTGCCGCGCCTCTTTCCACATAAATCGCCACGTCCGAGGGTTTGACCCAAAAATACCGGACGCCCGCGGCGCGGCTCTCAAAAATCAGGCGCCGGTTTTTCTCGCGGATCGCCGGACAGGCGTAGCCGGCGCGCTCAAACAGATCGTAAACCTTTTCGCCTAACCTGCCTTTGGGCAGCGCGATACTCAGCACGAAGAGCCCCCCTTTCTCAGATCTAACACCTTTCGATAGCGCAGTTTCCCGGGCACGCTTTTCTGCGCGCTGACCGTATGGCCTTCGGCGGTCAAACGAGCCATCTGTGCAGCGACCGCTTCGGTCGGCACCGTTTCGTCATATAAGACGAGATATTCCACGTCGCCGGAGCGCGGCCGCGGCGCAAGCTGCTCCAGCATATCCAGATAAACCGCAAATCCGATCGCGCCGGAGCGGCGGCCCATTTTCCGCATCAGATTATCATACTGACCGCCGGAGAGCACGTCGCCCGTCACGCCCTCGAGATAGCCTTTAAAAACAAATCCGTTATAATAATGAATATCGCCGGACAGCGAAAAGTCAAACAGGATCCTGTCGTCGAACGGCTGTCCGTCCAGCAGCGCCGACAGCTTTTCCAGTTCTTCCATGCCCGCCAAACCCGGAAGCCCCCGCAGCGCGGCGAGCACGTCCGCGCGGCGGCCGTAAGCGCCCGCCAGCGCGCAAAGCGTGTCGCAGGCCGCCCGGTCCGTGCCGGAGCCTTCACACAAACGCCGCAGGTCATGCGTGTTCTTGGCCGAAAGCAGAGCCAGCGCCTCTCTTTCCTGCTCTTCCGTCAGACCGAGGCGACCGACAGCCGAGTTCAGCACGCCCAGATGAGACAGGCAAAGCACAAAGCGCTCCGACACGGCAGCCAGACTTTGCGCCGCCAGACAAACGACCTCATACACGTCGTACAGATCCACGTCTCCGATGCACTCGAGACCGGCCTGCATGATCTCCTTGAAACGATGCGTGCTCGGGGAAACGCGATAGACGTTTTCATTATAGCAGACCTTCTGCTTGACGCCGGGGACGTCGGAACCGCTTTTGATAATCGAAAGCGTTACGTCCGGCTTGAGCGCCATCAGTTTGCCGTTGGTATCGCTGAAGGCGACGACGCGGTCGCTGACCATAAATTCTTTGTAGCGGCTGTAGAGCTCGTATTCTTCGAATTTGCTCATCCGATACGGCAGATAGCCGTACTGTCGGTACAAGCTTCTCAGCTTCAGAATGATCTTTTCCTGATACTCCAGAAATCTCATGTCACTTCTCCGTTCCCAAACGATCCAAAACAAGTCGGTACCCGCCCGCGCCGTATTCAAGGCACCGGCTCACGCGGCTGATCGTGGCCGAACTGGCGCCCGTACCGGCGCTGACGGCCGAATAGGTATCGCCTTTGTCCAATTTAGCGGCCACCGCCAGTCGCTGCGCAATATCCGCCGTTTCCTTGATCGTGCAGATATCCTCGAGAAAAGCGTAGCACTCCTCTTCCGTCCGGAGCGTCAGAAGCGCTTTGCACAGCAGATCCGTACTTTCGTTTTTCCACGTGCTCATTTCTGTTCCTCACTTTATCACTTTATTACGCTGATGTGATGATGTGATTGTAGCACGGACCCCTCCCCCTGTCAATCGTTTTTTTCGCGCGCAGAACCGATCGAAAAAAGGAAAAGCGCTGTGGCGCACGGGTTTTCCTCGTCGTTGTATTTTCATCTATATATTTACAAAATAGGTATTGCCAACGGGTGTTTTCTGTGATATAATGGAAGTGTAAACAGAAAAAGCCGCGTTTGCCGGCAAAAACGAGAACCCCGAGACGACGATCCCTGCTTGGGAACCGTCCGAAGGAGCGAAGCCCTGCCGGAAGGAAATCTCTTGATCCTCCCTCGACAGGGAATTGCAGAAAAACCCTTTTTTAACCTCAAGTATCAATAATTCTAAAAAATAACAGAAAAGAGTTGCACATGTAAACACTGTGTGTTATAATGAATCCTGTCAGCAAAAATCGCATCTGCCGCGGTTTTTTACAGCGCTTTCTCCCGAGGGATTCTGCACCTTTTTCTTATATATAGGTCTCGCGGGGATTAGCGAGGCGGTTCCCGCAAGAGAACCGCCTTTTGATATTCTTTTCCGTCCGTGTAAGGAACGAGAAACGCCGCATTCTTTTTCCGTCAGACATATGGATATGTATGGTTTTAAAATATCTTTTTAAGAGTGGTGAATGCTTATGCTAAATACGCGTGTTTTAAAAGTAGACTATTCTATTTGTAAAAACAATGAGCTTTTCTCTGCGTGTTCTCGACTATATCCGCTTATCTTCATTATCTAACATCTTCTTATCCTCAGAATCATTATAATTGGAGGTGTTTTAACAAATGAGAAAAAAAGACGTTATCAAGATCATCCTGATTACCGCTGTTTCTGTGACGCTGCTTGCCGCCGCGGCCGTCGTTGCGTTTGCCGTCGGCGCGGACAGTTACGACAAGATCGCGGCCGAAACTGACGCTTTGATCCTACGTCTCGACGCCTCAGACGGAAACGACGACGGCGCGTACAAGGGCCTGCTGCGCGACGCGGCGAAGGTTTTCAGCCGCATCGAAAAAAGCACGGACGGCCGCGACGGGGAATACGCCGCGCTCGTTCGCCGGCTCACCCGGGAACTGCCCTTTGAAGACCAAGACGTCCGTACGGTAGCCGGCAAACTGGCGGCCTGGTATCGCGGTCAGGCGGACGGGACGCTGGAAAAAGGCGTCCGGCGCATCGCCGTTGAGAACGGCGCTCTTCTGATCGAATATGCGGACTGCCGCGGCTACTCGGTCGAGGCTTTGGACGGGGCTGACGGCGTGAAGATCACCCTTACCGACGTCAGCGTCGCCGGCTCCTACGCAGCGGCGCATCCGCTCGGGGTTTTCTATGAGCTCGGGGAAGGCGTCCGTGTTCGCTGCGATACGCCGGACGTCAGCTCCGTGACGATCACCGTCCTTTTTGACGAGGGAACGATCGCGGCGCAGGCATTCACGCTGCTGCCCATGCCGCTGGATACGCTTATCCTTCCGATCGAATGAACCATTATAGCAAAAAAGACCGGTAAAACCGGTCTTTTTGTTTGCCGTCCATCATGCTCAGACGGCTTTCTGAGCCATGATCCAGGCTTTGACGCGCTCGGCTTCCTCCGGGATCTTCCGCATATCGCCTTCCGCGATCACGACTTCCGGGTTCTTCACGTAATCGTTCTCATATAACGGGAAAAGCACGTACCAGCCCCCGAGCCACTCCGTGACGGAATCGTCCCACACGATCCCGCGCATGCCCTTGTGGATCCCCTTTTGCGCGTAAGACGCTCTCTCCGCGATCACCTCCACGCAGTCGAGGTAACCGAGCTCCGGCCCGGCCGGGACTTTGTTCTCCCGGATGTCCCATTGCCGCTTGATCAGCTCCGTGACGCTGATTCTTGCGTCGGGCGCTTCTATCATGTCGCTTTCCGGAATCGCGATGTCTGCAATATCGTCTTTCGCGCCGCCCTGCGGGAAATCCACCAGCCACGTCCCGCCAGCGCTCTTTTCTTCATCGCATATCCATCCGTACATGCCCTTGTGAATACCATATTTGGCGTACTTTTCTTTTTCTACGGTCACTTTGACCCAATCCAAGTATTTCATAATCATTTCCTTCCGCAGAAAGCGTCAGGTCGCTTTCTGGGCCAGAATCCATTGCTTGACGCGGTCCGCTTCCTCCGGGATCTTCCGCATATCGCCTTCCGCAATCACGACTTCAGGATTCTTCACGTAATCATTTTCATACAGCGGGAAAAGCACGTACCAGCCTTCAACCAGTTTCGAACATTTTTCGCTCCACACGATCCCTCTCATGCCCTTGTGGATCCCCTTTTGTGCGTAAGAATCTCTCTCCGCGGTCACCTCCACGCAGTCGAGATATCCGATCTCCGGCCCGGTCTGGACTTTGTTTTCTCTGATGTCCCATTGCCTCTTGATCAGCTCCGTGACGCTGATCCTCGCGTCGGGAGCTTCCACCATGTCGCTTTCCAAAATTCCGGTAAACATAATATCATCTTTCGCGCCGCCCTGCGGAAAATCCACCAGCCACGCTCCGTCTTGATATTTTTCTTCATCGCATATCCATCCGTACATGCCCTTGTGAATACCATATTTGGCGTACTTTTCTTTTTCTACGGTCACTTTGACCCAATCCAAGTATTTCATAATCATTTCCTTCCGTAGAAAGCGTCAGGTCGCTTTCTGCGCCATGATCCATGCCTTGACGCGCTCGGCTTCCTCCGGGATCTTCCGCATATCGCCTTCCGCGATCACGACTTCAGGGTTCTTCACGTAATCATTCTCATACAGCGGGAAAAGCACGTACCAGCCCCCGAGCCACTCCGTGACGGAATCGTCCCACACGATCCCGCGCATGCCCTTGTGGATCCCCTCTTTGGCGTACGCTTCTCTCTCCGCCGTCACTTCCACACAATCCAGATACCCGATCCCTTCCACGGCCGGAACTTTGTTCTCCCGGATGTCCCATTGCCTCTTGATCAGCTCGGTGATGCTCACATCTGCGTCGGGCGCTTCTATCATGTCGCTTTCCAAAATTCCGGCGTCCGTAATATCGTTTTTCGCGCCGCCCTGCGGGAAATCCACCAGCCACGTCCCGCCAGCGCTCTTTTTATCATCGCATATCCATCCGTACATACCCTTGTGGATGCCCTGCCGGGCATACTTCTCTTTTTCCACAATCACTTGGACCCAATCCATTTCCTGCATTTCTATTTTCCTCCGTATGGTGTAGCAAGTTGTATGAATCCCTTCGGATACACTAGCCAACCTGTTATAAAAGCAGCCTTGCCGGCGCCGTCTTTTCTGTCAAGTTCGACGCGGATACTGATCCGCTGTCCATGCTCGTCTAATTTCCCCAATTTATACTCTCCTTTTTTGTACTTCTCCAGGCCCTGCCTTTCGATTTCCTCCTGCAAATAGCGCGTGTCCCCGATGCTGAATCCCCACGAAATGAACATGCGTCCTTTGGCAAAGCCCTTTTTATTGGCCGGATTGAACAGATAGCGGTCGAATTTTCCGGAAGGCGCGCATGCTTCTGCCTCCGCGCGCACTCGGCCGTAAGGGATCTCTCTCAGGATGCAATGACAATGCGGATGCTGTGGAGAGAGTGGGTGCTTGTCCGCGCTGAACCATCGCTTGTCCAGGCTCAGACAAATGCTGCAGTGATTCTCGCTTAAACTTCGGTGCACCCACTCGATCCAGGACTCTGCGCCTGCGCTTTCGCCGCTCCAAAGCCCGTTCAAAAAATCATCAAAATCTGGTTCCAATGGTATTGTACTCCTTTCTTTTCCAAATGACAAGCCTATTCTAACAAAGTTTTCCTGCCGTTCCCTGCCATAATCCGGCGAAAGGCGAAAAAAAAAAGACCGGCGGTCCTGCCGTCGGTCTTTATAAAGCGAAAGAGTATTCAGCGAAGAAGATTAGTCGCTTCGCCCAGCGCCCGCAGCTGACGGACAAAGGGCTCGGGGATCCGGCCGTCGAAGCCGTGCGGGATATCCCAGCTGATGATACCGCCGCAGTCGTTGATGGCCTGCGTGTAGCCGATGAAGAAGTCGTCGTTGAAGCGCGGCGCTTTGCCCTGTCCCCACCAATCGCCGGCTATCGCCAGCTGATGGAGGCGTTCGCCGCCGATCAGACCGTCGCCGCCTTTGACGGGCCAATAGGAATAGTCGCCCTTCCAGTCGTGACCGGGCAGATCGAAGATGAAATCCGTTTCGCCCGCGGTCATATCCTCGCCCGTCGCCGGGAACGGCAGGGGCTGAACCAGAATAGCCAGGTTCATCGCCACCAACCGCTCGGGGTTGCCGGCCCGGTAAGCGTCCATGAGCTGCTTGGTCAATTCCGGCTTCGTCGCGGACGGCTGCGTGCGCAGAACGCCGTCGACCCACATCATCTCGACCTTTTTGCCGTAATGCTCGCCCCACCACGAAACGAATTCGCAGTAACGGCGCACGCCCTCGACATAAGCGGCGTCAAAAGTCGCGCCGCCCAGGACCGGGTGTTTGTACGGGATGCGCTCGTAAGCCAGTTCGTCGTGCATCGGCGTATGGCCGGGCATATAAACGCCGAAAGCGATGCCGCGTTTATGCAGCGCGTCGGCCAGTTCCATCGGCAGGTCGCGCTCGGAACACCGGCTGGGCGTGCGGCCCACGTATTTGTCCCAAACGGGATTGGGGCAGCACCAGTGACCGGTATTCTGGCCGAGGGTAATCATCATATAACCGGCTCCGACGTAAGCCAGCGTATCGGCGTAAGCCTCCACGTCAAAGGAGTTGACTTTTTCGTTCCACTCCTTGGGCGACATGGTGCCGTCGTCGGTGCTGGAGGCCGCCGCCGCCAGATAATGCGCGAACACACCCCATTTCCGGTCGGCCAGCCACTGAGTCCTCTCTTTCTTATCGCTCATTGCTCATTCCTCCTTACCCGTTCGGAAATAAACCGCACCTGCTCGACGAATTCCTCGCCGATGGTGCCGTCGGGCATAAAGGGCAGGTCCCATGTCACGACGCCGCCCATATCGTTGACATACTCCGTAATGCCGGCCGCCAGACGATCGTTCAGACGCGGGCCCTGCGTATGCGGCGCACCCCACCACTGCCCCAGATAAGACAACATATGCAGAACTTCGCCGTTGAGCGCTTTCCGGTTCATCATACGCTTGCCTTCCCAGTTGATGCCGTCGGCAAACATCATGATATCGACCTCGCCGGCGGTGAAATCCTCGTCGGCGTTGAGCTGTGCCTTGGGCGACACGTCGCGCAGTTCCTCCGAGCGATAAATGCCGCCGTTGAGCGCCACGAGCGCGTCGGGGTTGCCGGTGCGGATCGCGCGGGTGAAGGAGTCGTAATTCGGCTCCGTTATGCTGAACATACTCGCGGTATTGACGCCGACGCCGTCGATCCACCAGGCAAATACTTTACGGCCGAAACGACGGCTCCAGTCGGCGATACACGCCTCCCATTTGCGCTGAAGCGGCTCATTCCGCACGAAAGTGGGACCGTTCTTGAGCTGTTCTTCGGTAAAACCGAAGGCCGCGGCCGTCGTCGGATCCGTCGCCGGACAATGCGGCAGATACACGCCCAGTTTGATGCCGTAAACGGCCAGCGCGTCGGACAGATCGGAAATCAGATCGCGCTTGGCGCAGAAGGAAACCTCCTGTCCCATGATGCGGTCGAACGTTTCGTTCGGCGCACAGTACAATCCCGTGCACTGTCCGATGGTCAGGAAGAAATACGGGACTTTCAGCTCGTGAAGCTGACGTGCCAGTGCCGAAACGTCGAAGCTGTCGACCCGCGCGTTCCAGCGCGCGGCCGTCTGCTCGCGCGTCTCGCCGGCCCCGATCCCGTCCAGATAATGATAGAACAGGCCGAACCGCATCCCGGCCAGTTCCTGCCTCGCTTTTTCTCTCATGTAACCCCTCCTTCAAAAAGCTATCTGCAAGCTTTCTTCATCCCTATTGTAGAGCATGGGGCTTCCAAATAGAAATGGACAAAATTAATCTTCTGCTATAAAAAATGGACAGGATTAGCCAAATGAGAACTTCCCCCGTTTTTACCGTAAAAACAAGGGCTTTCGGTCTTGACAACCTCTTTTTTCCCCGATATACTGAGGGTACCAAACAAGGAGGCGAACGTTATGCTCCACGTCAAAGATTTTCTTGGCATCACCACGACGACCGCCGACGTCCAGACCGCCATCGATATGGCCGCCGCGGCCGGAACGGCGCTGTTTTTCGACGCCGGAACGTACGAATGCGGGACGCTGTATCTGCGCAGCGGCAGTCACCTGATCCTCGACGACGGCGCAAAACTGATCGGATCGGCGGATATGAGTCTGTACCCGGACGATACGGACGAGATCCCCTATCTGAACGAGGATCACATGAACAAATGCTTCCTCTTCGCCCGCGACGCCCGGAATATCGTCATCGAAGGCGGCTGCATCAGCGGTCAGCGCGAAAAATACAAGGACGTCATGGACGACCGTCCGATGCTGATGCGTTTCGTCGGCTGTCAGGATATCACCATCCATGATACGACCCTGGCCGACAGCGCCGCATGGGTCAGCATGTACCTCTGCTGCGAGCGGATCTCCCTGTCCAGAGTGCGTTTTCTCAGCGCGCAAAGCTGGAACGGCGACGGTGCCGATTTCAACTGCTGCCGTGACGTCATCGTCTCCGACTGTTTCTTCGACACCGGCGACGACGCGATCTGCCTGCAGGCTTCCGTGCCCGGCGGCGTATGCGAACGCGTCGTGGTGCGCGGCTGCGTGTTCCACTCCAAATGGGCCCTGGCCCGCATCGGCACGACCAGTGTCGGGCACATCCGCGATTGTCTGTTCGCCGACTGCATCGCGGAAAATCTCCAGTGCAGCGGTTTCAAGATCCAGGCCGGCGAGGGCGGCGTCATCGAGCATCTTCGTTTCGAAAATATCCTGATGCGCGACGCGATCCGGCCGATCTTCGTCACGGTCAACCGTCACCGTTTCAGTAAGACCGCCGCTGATCCGCTGCCGTTCACGGCCGCGATCCGCGATCTGTGCTTTTCCGGCATGACCTGCCTCTACTCGCCGGAACGCGGTCCGCTCCCCGATTCAGGACTCGTCCTCACGGGAGACCCGGACCTCGTCATCGAAGACGTCACGCTGCGCGGCATTGAAATGCGCGTCAACGGCGGCGCGGAGACTCCGGCCGGGCCTGTTCCCGAACTGGGAACGAACCGCCCCGAGGCCTACGTTTTCAACGGCGCCATCCCAACGTACGGGCTTTACGCGCGCCACGTCAAACGTCTCACCGTCGACGGGCTGCGCATCCGTCTGAGCGAACCGGACGGGCGGCGCGCCGTGGTGCTGGAGGACTGCCCGGAAGCGTCCTGCTCCGGCGTACAGATCCTCTGAACCGGGCGTTGGTTTTCCCGAAAAACCGGCCGTCGATGAAAGCTTCCCCCTCATCGTCCGGTTGACAAAATAAGAAAAAAAGGATATTCTATAGCAGAGAAAAGGTAGGGCGTCTTGGGAGTGCTTTCTCAGTCTTTCTGCCTTTTTCCCTTTTTTGCGGGGAATCAAAACAATACGGGCAAAGTCGTCTTTGATGCTCACGCACAAAGGTGTCTTTGCCTTTATTAATTAAATCGGAGGTACATCGTATGACCAAAAAAGAACAGCTTTACGAAGGAAAAGCCAAGAAAGTATTTGCTACGGAAAACCCGGAGCTGCTCATCGTTTCCTATAAGGACGATGCGACCGCGTTCAACGGTCTGAAGAAAGGGACCATCCACGGAAAAGGCGTCATCAACAACCGTATGAGCAATCTGCTGATGCGCTATCTGGAAAAAGCCGGCGTCCCTACTCATTACGTGGAAGAGCTCAACGACCGTGAAACGTTGGTCAAGCGCGTTTCCATCGTGCCGCTGGAGGTCATCGTCCGCAATATCGCCGCCGGTTCGTTCTCCAAGCGTTACGGCGTGGCCGAGGGCGTCGTGTTCGACACGCCCACGATCGAGTTTTCCTATAAAAACGACGATTTGGGCGACCCGCTGCTCAACGAGTATCACGCGCTGGCCCTCAAACTGGCTACCAAGGAAGAGATCGAGACCATCAAGAAATATGCTTTCACCGTCAACGACCGCCTGAAGGCTTTCTGGGCCGAATGCGGCGTCACGCTGGTGGATTTCAAACTGGAGTTCGGTCGTCTCTCCGACGGCACGATCGTATTAGCTGACGAGATCAGCCCCGACACCTGCCGTTTCTGGGACAGCAAAACCGGCGAAAAACTCGATAAAGACAGATTCCGCCGCGATATGGGCGGCGTCGAGGACGCTTACGCCG
The DNA here is from genome assembly GCA_018385275.1 of Eubacteriales bacterium. Lineage (GTDB taxonomy): Bacteria > Bacillota > Clostridia > Christensenellales > MB2-83 > MB2-83. Next base: position 11,294 of record JAHAZM010000073.1, read on the forward strand.
AGATCATGAAACGTCTGACGCAGCACATCTGATACTCTGGAAGGAAAAACGAATGGACAAGATCCTCGTTCTGGATTTCGGCGGGCAGTACAATCAGCTCATCGCGCGGCGGATCCGTTCCGAACACGTATATGCCGAGATCCTGCCGTATAATAAAATATCGCCCGAACAGATCCGGCAGGCCGGGTATCGGGGCGTCGTTTTTACGGGCGGGCCCAACAGCGTATACGATCCCGCCTCACCTCATTGCGATCCGGCCGTGCTGAACCTCGGCATCCCGGTGCTGGGGATCTGCTACGGGCATCAACTGATGGCGTTTCTGGCCGGCGGAGAGATCCGGCCGGCACAGCAGGGCAGCGAATACGGCCGCACCGATCTGTTCGTGACGGAAAACGTCCTGTTCCGCGACGTGCCGCGGCAAAGCGTTTGCTGGATGAGCCATACCGACGCGGTCGCTGTACTGCCTGACGGCTTCCGCGCCATCGCCCGCACGGAGCACTGCCCCTGCGCGGCCATGTGCGACGAAACGCGCCGTCTCTACGGCGTGCAGTTCCACCCGGAGGTCACGCATACCGCCTTCGGTCAGCAGATCCTGCGCAATTTCCTGTTCGACGTCTGCCAGTGCCGCGGCGACTGGAAGATGGAGGATTTCGCCTCGACGACCGTCGAAAAATACCGCCGCGAGCTCGCCGGCAAAAAAGTCCTGCTGGCGCTCTCGGGCGGCGTGGATTCCTCGGTGGCGGCGGCGCTGCTGCACAAAGCGGTCGGACCCAATCTCACCTGCGTATTCGTCGATCACGGCCTTTTGCGTGAAAACGAAGGCGATCTGGTAGAAAACACGTTCCGCCATCGTTTCGGCATGAATCTGATCCGCGTCAACGCCGAGGACCGCTTTCTCGGCGCGCTGGCCGGCGTGACCGAGCCGGAGCGGAAAAGGCATATCATCGGCGAGAGCTTTATCCGCGTTTTTGAACAGGAAGCCCGAAAAATCGGCCACGTCCACGTACTGGCGCAAGGAACGATCTATCCCGACGTGATCGAAAGCGGCAAAGGAGACTCCGCCGTCATCAAGAGCCATCACAATGTCGGCGCGCTGCCGGACGTTATCGATTTCGACGAAATCTGCGAGCCGCTGCGCGACCTGTTCAAAGACGAAGTTCGCGCCGTAGGGCTGCATCTCGGTCTGCCGCCCGAACTGGTATGGCGGCAGCCTTTTCCCGGACCGGGACTGGCCGTCCGCATCATCGGCGAAATCACCCGCGAAAAGCTGGCGCTCCTGCGCCGGGCCGACGCAATTTTCCGCGAAGAAGTGGAAAAAACAGGCCTGTCCGACGCGCCGGATCAGTATTTTGCGGTGCTGACGGACCTGCACTCCGTCGGCGTCATGGGCGACGCACGGAATTACGGCTGCACGGTCGTGCTGCGCGCCGTCACCACCGACGACTTTATGACCGCGGAATGGACGCGACTGCCTTACGAGGTCCTCGAGCGGGCCGGCAGCCGTATCACCAACGAAATCAAAGGCGTCACGCGCGTGGTTTACGATATCACATCCAAGCCTCCGGCGACGGTGGAGTGGGAATAACAAGCGCTTTTAAAAAAGGGACTGTCCGAGCGACAGTCCCTTTCGGCGTCTTCTGTACGTTTACCAAGTCGCGGTATCCGGATCGTCCGAGTATCCCACGCAGCCTTCCAGCGCGTTGATGCGCCGCATATCTTCTTCCGCCAGAGAAAAATCGAACACACCGAGATTCTCGCGGATGCGGGCGGGCGTCACGGATTTCGGCAGAGGCAGATAGCCGCGCTGCAAACTCCAGCGGATGCAGATCTGCGCGACGCTGCGGCCGTACTTTTCGGCCAGCTCCCGTATTTCGGGAACTTCGAAGATACGCCCCGTGCCAAGCGGGCTGCCTCGAGGAGCATCTGACGTTTGCGGCAGACCGCCGCCGTTTCCTCCTTTGTATCGCCCGGGCAAAGCCGGATCTGATTGACCTGCGGCGCGATCTTGGCCGTTTTCAGCAGTTCCGCCAAATGATGCGGCCGGAAATTACTTACGCCGATGGCACGGATCCGCCCCGCCTCAACAAGCTCTTCCATGGCGCGCCAGCTTTCGGCGTTGGCGGAAGCCCAGCGGTCGCGGAAAGCGACCGGATTGGGCCAATGGATCAAAAACAAATCGAGATAATCCAGTCCCAGCTTATCCATGGACTCTTCAAAGGAACGCATCACGAGTTCATAGGTGTGGTTGGCGTTTTTCAGCTTAGTCGTGATAAACAGTTCCGCGCGCGGAACACCGCTGAGCCGGATGGCTTTGCCGACGCTCTCCTCGTTGCCGTAGCCCTGCGCGGTATCGATATGCGCGTATCCCGCGTCAAGGGCGCATCGAACGGCCTATACGGCCGTTTCGCCGTTCGGCGTCTGCCAGGTGCCGAACCCGACGCAGGGAATCCCGACGCCGTTTGACAATTTATACGTATCCTTCTGAGAAAGCATTTCTTCTCCTTTCTCACGGTAAAAATTTACCGGAAGCCAGATACAGCTCGTACCATTCATGATGCGTCAGACAGACGGACGCAGCCGCACAAACGTCCCGCAGACGCCGCGGATTCATCGTCCCCACGATGGCCTGCATCCGCGCCGGATGCCGTAGGATCCACGCGACGGCGATCGCCGCCTTCGTCACGCCGTACTTTTCGCCCATTTCTCCCAGCACACGATTAAGCTCGGGAAAATCGGGATGATCGATAAAGCAGCCGCCGAACATCCCGAACTGAAGAGGCGACCATGCCTGGATCGTAATATCATGCAGTCGGCAATAATCCAGCAGACCGTTGTCGCGGTCGACGGAGCGTTCCGTCGTCAGATTGTTGAGATAGAGTCCCGTATCGATCAACTGCGTCTGATCGAGCGAGAATTGCAGCTGATTGATCACCAGCGGCTGTTTGACGTATTTCCGGAGCAGTTCCAGCTGACCGGGCGTCACGTTGCTGACGCCGAAGAAGCGGACTTTTCCTTCTCCGTGTAATTTATCGAAGGCCTCCGCTACTTCCTCCGGATCGAACAGCAGATCCGGGCGGTGCAGGAGAAGCGTGTCCAGATAATCCGTTTTCAGCCGCCGCAGGCTGTCTTCCGCGCTGGAAATGATGTCGTCGCAGGTCCAGTCGAATTCTTTCCGTTCAAAATGCAGGCCGCATTTGCTCTGCAAAAAGACGTCTTCGCGGCGCAATCCCGTCAAGGCAAACGCGTCTCCGAAGCGGGTCTCGGCTTCTCCGTTGCCGTAGCAAGTGGCGTGATCGAAAAAATTGATCCCGTTTTCGACGGCGACGCGCAGAAGGTCGGCCGCCTGCAAAACCGCGAGCGCCGGCATCCTCATACAGCCGAGGATGAGCGAAGAAGCGTTCTGCGGTCCATGCGCGATGTCGATCGTTTTCATACACGAACTCCTTTCCGTCTGAAAAATGTCGGTTTCAGAAAAGCGTTGAAGTAACGAAAGCGGCGAAACGCCCATTTTCGGTGGCGGGTTTGAACACGCCGCAATCCTCGAGAACGGCCGTGCACTTCTCCGTCAACGCCTGCTTCACGATCTCGTGCGCGCGTTCGGGGGAATTGGACGACCCGAACCGTTCCGTCAGCTCCCGCATCCACGCGGCGTGCTTGGCCATCTCGCCGTCGGTCGGCACGGTTTCGCCCGTCAAAGCACGCTCCACCTGCGGCAGTTCGCGCGCGAGCCGCGCCGGCAACACGAACAGGCCCATGACCTCGATCAGGCCGATGCCCTCGATCTTGATATGATGCAATCCCGCGTGCGGATGAAACAAGCCCAGCGGGTGCTCGTCCGTCGTACGGTTGTTGCGCAGCACCACGTACAGCTCATACACGCCGTCGGGGCGTTTATCCGAAATCAGCGTGACGGTATTGTGCTTTTCCGTCGTTTGAGACAGAATACCGATCTCCGGCGCCGAGTAGCCGCGCCAAGCGGTAATCAGCTTTTCAGCGTCGAGACAGACGGCCTCCCGATCGGAGGAGGAAAGCCGGATCGTCGAAAGAGGCCAGTCGATGAGTTCGACTTGCGTTCCGTGCGCCGTCACGCCCAGATCCCGGCGGACCGGCGCGTTCTGCATAGCGAAGCGGTGCCGTCCGCCCTGAAAATGATTATGCGACAGGATCGAACCGCCGACGATCGTCATATCCGAATTCGAGCCGAGGAAATAATGAGGCATTTTATCGACGAAATCGAACAGACGCCGCGCCGTCGCGCCGCTGATGCACATGGGGCTGTGCTCGCCGGCGTAAACGATGCAGTGTTCGTCATAGTAAACGTAAGGGGAATACTGAAAATACCACGCTTCTCCGTTGAGCGTCACCGGGATACAGCGCAGAGTCTGCCGCGCCGCTTTGCCCGGGCGGCCGCGGAAGCCCTCGTTTTCATGGCAAAGCGCGCACTTGGGGTACGAGGTGGCAGGCGCGTTTTTCATTGCCGTGATCTCCGCGGGGGTGAACTCGGGCTTGGACAGATTGATCGTGATCTCCAGTTCTCCGTACCGCGACGGCGCCTTGAAATAAATATTCTTCGCCACGGCGGCGGTGCGGATATAATTGCTGCGGCGGCACAGATCATAGAACCAGTCGCCCGCCGCTTCCGCGCCCTGCTCGCGATAGATCTGCCGGAAACGGTCTGCCGTCTGAGACGGACGCGGCATCAGCGCGTTCATGATGCGGGTGTCGAACAATTCCCGCTGCATGACGGTGTTTTCCGGGATCAGGCCGGCCTCCGCCGCTTTGTCGCACAGAGCGTTCAGCAGCTCGACGGGCATTTCCTTTTCATAAGCGGGGATCACCGTGCCGTCAGGCGCGGGCGCGTCCAGCCCGAACAGATCCAGCAGCAGATTGCGGGCAAAGTCCCGATCTCGTTCGTCGGTCAGGCCGACGTGAACAGCATAGGACAGCAGTTGTTCGATCAAAATCTCGGTAGTCATGGCTTTTTCCTTTTCAAAATTGATACTCTTATTATAATCTCCGTACAGGGAATCCGCAATACAAAATTGTTTCAAATAGATGAAGTTCCGCCTCTTATAAAAAATAAAAATATGCCTTGACAAGACGCGCCGTTGTGCTATAATAATAACACTTGCCTTTCAAGGGACGTTTGCGCCCAAAAGGTATCAAGACAAAAATCCACTTTTGAGGTGAACAACATGAAAGAGAACATACATCCCAAGTACGGCAAATGCATCGTACGCTGCGCCTGCGGCGAAGAATTTGAATCCGGTTCCGTCAAGAGCGAGCTCAAGGTCGAGCTTTGCTCCAAATGCCATCCCTTCTACACGGGCAAGCAGAAACTCGTTGACTCCGCCGGCCGTGTCGATAAGTTCAAGAAGCGTTACGGTATGTGATCCGGACCGTCTGTATTGCGGGACTTAAGCAGGCACGCGCCTTTTTTCGGCGTGCGTCTGCTTTTTCTTTATAAGGAGTCAATCATGAAAAGAGCAACCATCGGCGGGCAAGCGGTCATGGAAGGCGTGATGATGAAAAGCGCCACCTCCATGTGCATTGCCGTCCGCACCGACAAAGGGATCCGCACCGAAGGGCGGAAACTGCCGCCTGTGTCCGGCGCGGCCAAGATCCCGATCCTGCGCGGCGTGATCAATTTCATCCAGATGCTGTCCCTGGGCGTCACCTGTCTGACCCGTTCGGCCGAAATGATCGGCCTGGAGGACGCGGACGACGAGCCGAACAAGTTTGAAAAATGGCTTTCCCGGGTAACGGGCAAATCCGTCGAAAAGATTATTCTGGCTTTTGCCGTCCTGCTTTCCATCGCCCTGTCGGTCGGCCTGTTCATCCTGCTCCCGATCCTGATCGGAGAAGGGCTGATGAGCCTGTTCGGCAGCAATTCCGCGCTGCTTCTCAATACCATTGAGGGCGTCGTACGCATCGTCATTTTCCTGCTTTATATGTTTCTCGTGTCGCGCATGAAGGAGATCAAACGTACCTTCATGTACCACGGCGCGGAGCATAAGACCATCCACTGTTTTGAGCACGAGCAGCCGCTCACCGTCGAAAACGCGCGGGCTTACACGACTCTGCACCCGCGGTGCGGCACGTCGTTCCTGCTCATCGTCATGATCATCAGCATTCTGATCTTTTCCGTCATCACGGCGCTGCTGCCGTCGATCGCGGGGATCTGGTGGCTGCGTACGCTCGTCAAACTGGCCAGTCTGCCGATCGTGGCCGGCGTCAGCTACGAGGTGCTCCGCCTGCTCGCCCTGCACGAAAACCCCGTTACTCGTGTTCTGCGCGCGCCGGGGCTGGCGCTGCAGCATCTGACGACGGTCGAGCCGACCGACGATATGCTCGAGGTGGCCATCGCCGCTTTTGAGGGGGTGCGCGCGCTCGACGGCGAACCGCCCTGCTCCGACTGTCCTCCCGCCGTTTATACCGAGGAAGACGCCCCGAAAGCCGACGAAACCCCTGCCGAAACCGCAGCGAGCGACGAAACCGTGCCCGCTCCCGAAACCGAAGACATCTCCAAGGCAGAACTTTAGATGAATTGCATATCCGATTATGATTTTGCTCTTGTCAACACGACTTTGCGCGGCATCCTCCGCGCCCGTGGTGACGAGAGCGAAATGCGTTCAGAACTGAATATCCTCTGCCGGGCGCTGCTCGGGCTGCCCGCCTCGGCGCTGACACTTTTCCCGGAGCGCTGTCTGACGCGCGAGCAGGCCGAGCGCCTGACGACGATCCTGCCGCGATTGAAAGCCGGCGAACCGCTGGCTTATATCCTCGGTCAGACCGACTTCTGCTTTCTGCGCATCGCCTGCCGCCCCGGCGTGCTGATCCCACGTGGAGACACCGAGCTGCTGGCCGAGACCGGGATCCGGCACCTGCCGGAAAACGGACGGGTCCTGGACCTTTGCTGCGGGACCGGCTGTGTGGGTCTCGCGCTCGCCGCCGCCGGCGCGGCCGTCGTCTGCGCCGATATTTCGGAAGAAGCGCTGGCTCTTACGCGCGAAAACGCCGCTCTGAACGGGCTGACCGTGCGGACGGTGAAGAGCGATCTGTTCTCCGCGCTCAACGGAGAACGGTTTAATCTGATCCTGTGCAATCCGCCCTATATCGCCTCCGGCGACATCGAAAAACTGGATCGCTCGGTGCGGGATTTCGAGCCGAAACTGGCGCTCGACGGCGGAAACGACGGGCTGGCATTCTATCGAAAACTGAAACAGGAGGCTTTCGCCCATCTGACGCCGGGCGGGAAACTGCTCGTCGAACACGGCTACGATCAAGGCGAAGCCGTCCGACGGCTGTTCGGGGAAGAAAACACGACCACGCTGCGCGACAACGGCGGACACGAACGCGTCGCCGTCATTACACAAGGAGAAATATGATCGAGAAACTGGAAAACGCGGCTCTGCGCTATGACGAGCTGATGCATCTCATCGCCGAGCCGGACGTCATGAACGATAAAGAACGCTATACCGCCGCACTGCGTGAGCAGGCGCAGCTCGAACCGCTGACGGATCTTTACCGCCGGATGCGGGCTTTGCTCGAAGAACGGGATACGCTCGCCGCTCTCGCGCGCGAGACGACCGACGAAACCGAAAAACAATGGCTGCACGAGGAAGGCAAACGCGTCGAAGCCGAACTCGCCGCGGCGGAAGAAAGCGGCAAATTGCTGCTTTTGCCGCGAGGCAAGGACGACGACCGCAACGTCGTCATGGAGATCCGCGGCGGCGCCGGCGGGGATGAAGCGGCACTGTTTGCCGCCGATCTGATGAAAATGTATCTGCATTACGCGGCCGATCACGAGCTTACCTACGAAGAGGTCGACGTCAGCCAGACCGATCTGGGCGGCGTCAAGGAAGCGGTTTTCGTGCTCTCGGGACGGGATGCTTTCCGCCGTCTGCAATTTGAAAGCGGCGTGCACCGCGTACAGCGTGTGCCTGAAACCGAGGCCGGCGGACGAATCCATACCAGCACCGTGACCGTGGCCGTGCTCCCCGAAGCGGGAGACATCGACGTGACCATCGACCCGGGCGACCTACGCGTCGACACCTACCGCAGCAGCGGCGCCGGTGGTCAGCACGTCAATAAAACCGAGTCCGCGATCCGTATCACGCATCTGCCAACCGGCATCGTGGTTTCCTGCCAGAACGAACGCTCGCAGATCCAGAACCGCGAAACGGCCATGCGGATGCTCAAATCCAAGCTTTACGACCTGTATCGCACGGAGGCGGAGAATAAAATGGCCGCCGACCGGCGTTCGCAGGTAGGCACAGGCGAACGCAGCGAACGCATCCGGACCTATAATTTTCCGCAGAACCGCGTGACCGATCACCGCATCGGCCTGACGCTGTATAAACTGGACCGGTTCCTCGGCGGCGACATGGACGAGCTGATCGAGGCGCTCCTGCTGGCCAAATACGGAGACGGGAGCGCTGAAAAACCATGATCACACGCATCCGGCCGCTCGACGACGACGCGCTTGACGAGGCCGCCCGCCTCATCCGCGGCGGCTCGCTCGTCGCTTTTCCCACAGAAACCGTTTACGGTCTGGGCGCCGACGCGCTCAACGACGAAGCCGTCAAATCCATCTTCGCCGCCAAAAACCGCGCGGCCGATAACCCCCTGATCGTTCATATATGTAGATATGAGCAAACGTTCATTTATGCGACAGAACGGCCGTTTTACCGTGAATTAGCCCTCCGATTCTGGCCCGGTCCGCTGACCATGATCCTGCCTGCGGCCAACGCGCTGATTGCGCCGTCGGTACGCTGCGGGCTGGCTACCATCGCTTTTCGGTCACCTTCCGCCGCCGGCGCTCGCGCGCTGATCGAGCGGTCGGGGCGTCCCATCGCGGCGCCGAGCGCCAATCTCAGCGGCCGACCCTCCCCTACGACCGCCGCGCACGTTTATGAAGACATGAACGGCCGGGTCCCTCTGATCCTGGACGGGGGCCCCTGTGCCGTCGGCATCGAATCGACGGTACTGGATCTGACCGGAGAGATCCCCGTCATTCTGCGGCCGGGTATCGTGACAGCCGAGCAGCTCCGCGCCGTAACCGGCGAAGTCCGTATCCACCCGGCGGCGCTGGCTCAGTTGGCCGCCGGTGAAAAAGCCGCTTCTCCCGGCATGAAATACAAGCATTACGCGCCGCGCGCCCGCGTTACCGTCGTCAGCGGGCGCCGCCGCGTCGAAACGCTCCAGTCTCTTTACGATCAGACGGCAAACGCTGTACTGCTGGTCTCGGCGGCCACAGCGGCACGCCTCCGCGGAAAAATCGAGCTGTGCGGCAACGGCGACGCAGCCAGCGCCGCGCACGAGTTGTTTTCCGCGCTGCGGCGCTGTGACGAACTTGGCTGCGAGCAAATCTTCGCCGAAGGCTACGACGCGAGCGATGAAGGCCTCGGCGTCATGAACCGCCTGCTGCGGGCGGCAGCTTTTGACCATATCGATACCGATCAATTATGAAGGTCTATCACAACTCAACCGAATACGACCCGAACGAAAGCGCGCTGGTGCTTTTCGGCGCCGACGCGGACGAAGAAGCGATGCGGCGGCATATCCGCAACGCGCTGCATTTCGTCGTGGCTGACGAAGAGGCCGACGCGGTCTATGTGCCGCTCCCCTTTCTGTCCCTGCTCGACGGAGCCGGCTCGGCTGCGGAGGTCTTTCAGCGCGCGCGTCGGAAGCACGTTATCTCATTCCGCGTTCCGAAACCCGGTACGCCCGGTGCGGCGATCGAGCGCTTCCTGATGCCGCTGAAATACTCGATCGTGAGCTTTCTGTCCTTTTTGATCGACTATGCGGTATTCCTCCTGCTGGGCCTGTTTCCCATCCCGCTCTGGATACGCGTGTACGGTGCGCGCGTCGTGTCGGCCACCTGCAATTACTTCATCAACCGACGGTACGTTTTCTACGGTTATACCCTGCTGGGGATCCTGCGGCATTTCGCCGTCGTGGCCGCCAGCGTCACGCTCAATTATCTGCTGCTTTCCCTGCTGGTCGACGTCTGGGGGCTCCCCTCCGCGCTGATGAAACCGCTGGTGGACCTCCTCCTGTTCTTCTTCGGCTTTGCCGGAGAAAAACTCTTTGTTTTCAGAAAGAAGGAACTGAAACATGAGATTAGATAAGTATCTCAAGGTCAGCCGCCTCATCAAGCGGCGCACAGTGGCGGCCGAGGCCGCTTCCACCGGTCACGTCAGCCTGAACGGCAGACCTGCCAAGCCCGCCTCCGACGTCAAAGTCGGCGACCGCATCACCGTGCGTTTCGGCAGCAGCGAAACCGAGTACGAGGTGCTCGCCGTCAGCGAACATATGCCCAAAGCCGGGGCCGCCGGGATGTACCGGCTGATCTCCGGAACAGAGGAGGAAGAAGCATGATCCGCGTCGGCACCGGTTACGATCTGCACCGTCTGACGGAAGGACGGCGTTTCATCCTCGGCGGCGTGACCCTGCCCGCTTCCAAAGGACTGCTGGGGCATTCGGACGCGGACGTGCTGACGCATGCTGTCATCGACGCGCTGCTCGGCGCCGCGGCGCTCGGCGATATCGGACAGCATTTCCCCGATACCGATCCGGCCTATGAAAACGCCGACAGCATGGAACTGCTGGAGCGTGTGAACGCGCTGCTCGGCAAAGAGGGCTGGCGTATCGGCAACGTCGACGCCACGGTCCTGTGTCAAAACGTGCGTCTTGCGCCCCATATACCGGCCGTCCGCGCTTCTTTGGCACGGCGGCTGGGGCTGGACGTTTCTCTCGTCAGCGTCAAAGCCAAAACCAACGAGGGCCTCGACGCCGTAGGTCGCGGAGAAGCGGTCGCAGCGCAGGTCGTCGTCCTCATCACGAAGGAGGGATCCTGATATGGGCAAAGCCAAGATCCACTACGTCTGTGCCGTTTGCGGCAACGAATCCTCCAAATGGATGGGCCGCTGCCCCTCCTGCGGAGAATGGAACACGCTCGAGGAATTCCGCGAGCCCGAGCCGGAAAAAACGGACAAACACGCGCCGCTTGCGCCGGATACCCCCGCGGCGGAGAGCCGCCCGCTCGACGAAGTCGTCGTAACGAAAGAATACCGCTTTTCCAGCGGTATGAGCGAACTGGATCGCGCCCTCGGCGGCGGCATCGTGCCCGGTTCTCTGGTGCTGATCGGCGGAGACCCGGGCATCGGAAAATCCACGCTGCTGCTGCAGCTGGCCGCGCACGTCGCCGAAAGCCGACGCGTGCTTTATGCCTCGGCGGAAGAGTCCGCTTCTCAGATCAAAACAAGGGCCGACCGGCTCGGCGTAAGCGCGCCGGAGCTTTTTCTCGTCAACGACACCGATCTCAACGCCCTGCTCGCTTCGGCCGAAAAACTCCGTCCCGCGCTGATGGTCATCGATTCGATCCAGACGGTCTACGCGCCCGAGCAAAGCGGCTCGGTCGGTTCGGTCGGACAGGTGCGCGAATGCACCTCGCGCCTCATGCGCTATGCCAAAAGCAACGGCATCACGGTTTTCATCGTCGGTCACGTAACCAAAGAGGGCGCGCTGGCCGGTCCCAAGGTGCTGGAGCACCTGGTCGACACCGTGCTGTATTTCGAAGGCGACAATCAGCATATCTACCGCGTGCTGCGCAGCGTGAAAAACCGCTTCGGCTCGACGAACGAGATCGGGGTCTTCACGATGACCGGAACCGGCATGGAGGAAGTCGTCAATCCCAACGAGGTCCTGCTCGAAGAGCGGGACAGTCTGGCCAGCGGCAGCGCGGTCACTTGTTCCGTCGAAGGGACGCGGCCCATGCTGATCGAGCTGCAGGCGCTGGTGGCGCCCACGTCTTTCGGCAATCCGCGCCGCACCGCCTCCGGCTACGATTATAACCGCATGGCGCTGCTGCTCGCCGTTCTGGAAAAAAAGGTCGGCATTCCACTGGCCAATCAGGACGTTTACGTCTCGGTGGCAGGCGGCATCCGTCTCGACGAGCCCTGCGCCGATCTGGCGCTGGCGCTCGCCGTTGCCAGCGCGTACCGCAATGAACCGCTCAACGCCGTCGTCGCCATGGGCGAGATCAGCCTGACCGGCGAGATCCGTTCGGTCAGCCGCATGGATATGCGCGTGGCGGAATGCGCCAAAATGGGGATCCGGCGCGTCATCCTTCCGAAGCGCAATCTTTCGCGGCTTCCCCAGTTCCCGGATATCGAGCTCATCGGCGTTTCTACGGTTTACGAAGCGATCCGTGCTTCCGGACTGATCAAGTGAATATCAAAAAGCACCGTCCGCGTCAAAGGCGGACGGTGCCTTTCTTTTTCTGTTATTCGGCGGCGAAAGCGTCCATCATTTTGTGCAGGATACGGTACAGTTCTCCCGCGTCCCCCGCGTCGAGCGGGATGCAGGCGGCCACCTGCGGCGGCACAGCCAGCGCCTGAGCGCGCAGGTCCTCGCCCTTCTCCGTCAGTGCGGCGACCAAATTGCGCTCATCCGTTTCCAAACGGCATCTGTCGATCAGACCTTTTTTCTCCAGCGTTTTGAGCACCGGCGTCAGCGTGCCCGAATCGAGAAACAGCTTCCTGCCCAGGTCTCTGACCAACAGACTTTTTTCCTCCCACAGCACCAGCATGACCAGATACTGCGTATAGGTCAGATCAAGCGCCGCGAGAAACGGCTGGTATTGCCGGACGACCTCCTTGGCGCAGGCGTACAGCGGGAAGCACAGTTGATTTTCCAGCTTCAGACTGTCATATTGTTCGGGCCTCATCAGAATCTCCTTCCCTGGCCGGAACGGCGCATCCGCTTATTACAGCAGGGATGCGACGCACTCCTCGACTTTTTTCATATCCGCCGTCGGCTCGAAACGCGCTACGACGTTGCCCTCGCGATCCACGATGAATTTAGTGAAATTCCACTTGATATCGGGATTGTTTTTATAATTCTTGTCAAGGGAACGCAGCATGGCCGACATCGCCATCGCCGCGACCCCCTTGCCGAAACCCTCGAATCCCTTCTGTCCTTTGAGCCAGGTGAAAAGCTCAATAGCGTTCTCGCCGTTGACGTCCGACTTCTTCATCTGCGGGAACTGCGTATGATACTTCAGCGTACAGAACGCATGGATCTCCTCGTCCGTTCCCGGCGCCTGGCCTTTGAACTGATTGCACGGTATGTCCACGATCTCAAGGCCTTTCCCGTGATACTTCTCATACATGCTCTCCAACGGCTCGTAATGGGGCGTGAAGCCACAGCCCGTCGCCGTATTGACCACCAGGACGACCTTTCCGCGAAAATCCGCCATCGAAACCTTGCTGCCGTCGGCCGCTTCTACCGTCAGATCATAAAAACTCATCTTTTTTCTCCTCCCGTTCGATTGTTTACAATTTAATTGTACACAATCTTTTTAGTCCTGTCAAGACTTTTTTGAGAAATCTTTGTCCGCCGGCCCTGTCATATAAAAAGGACGCGCCGCGGGCGCGTCTCTTTTTCTTTTTCAGTAACCCGTAATCAGCTCGCCCGGATAAGCAATGCTCATAAACGCGTAGGTCAGTCCCGCGCCGACGACGAAAGCGATCGTCGCCGCGACGCAGAAAGAACGGTATTTCTCCAGCTTCACGCTGGCCCAGATGCCGATCGTCAAACCGATCAGCAGTTCAGCAATCAACATGCCCGAATACTCATTTCCGAAAATCGCCCAGGTCAGCGGCATGCCGAAGCCGGCCGAACCGACCAAAAACGCGAACAGGATCACGGGAATATAAGCCAGACGCTCCCGTGCCGTGCGTTTCGGACGCGGTTCCAGATGCTTGAAGCCCGTCAGTTTCATGCCGTTCCCCCCTCAGATCAAAGCCAGTCTGGTAATCAACATGGCCAAAAGAGCGACGCCGTAACAGATCGCGAAGGTAACGACGCGCACCGGATAAAACCGCTTTTTCAGCGCCCAGACCGTCACGAATGCCATCACAGCCAACATGACCGCGCCGGTGACGACGCGCGCCGTCACCAGATCGGCGCCGGCAAGGCGCATGGAAACGAAAAGCGCGGGCGTATTGACCGAAGCGGCGCCGAGATTGACCGCCAGCACGACGATCAGAAAATAGATCAGGATGGTAAAGATCGTCTTTTTCATCGCTTATTCATTCTCGGGCGTTTCCGCTCTTTCCAGCAAACGGGCCAGAGAATCGTCCTCCGCCGAAGCGGGCTCCTCTGAAAGCGGCTCCGTCGCCGTGGCCGATCCCGTTTCATCGGGAAGCAGTTCGTCCTCTTCCTCGCTCTCCTCCGCTTTGGGGGCGGTGGTAATGGCGACGATACGGATCTCGTCGGCCAGTCGCATCATATGCACGCCCTGCGTGTTCCGGCCGGAAATCCGGACGTCCTCGATCGGGGTGCGGATGATCGTGCCGGTATCGGTAATCATCATGACATCCATGCTGTCATCCACCATGCAGAACGCCGCCACCCGGCCGGTCTTGGCGCTGACATCGTGTCCGATCACGCCCTTGCCGCCGCGGTACTGCACGCGATAGTCCTCCATATCGGAACGCTTGCCGAAGCCGTTCTCCGTCACGCTGAGCACCTGCATATCCTCACGGATACGGCTCATGGAAACGACCTCGTCGTCCTCGCCCAGCAGGATACCGCGCACGCCCTGCGCCGTACGGCCTACGGAACGCACGTCGTTTTCGTCAAACCGGATGCACATGCCGTTCCGGGTACCGAGGAAGATCTCGTCATGCCCGTCGGTCAATTCCGCGCCGATGAGCTCGTCGTTTTCCACCAGGCTCACGGCGATCAGACCGTTGCGGCGGATATTGGTAAAGTCCTGAACATCCATCTTTTTAACGGTGCCGAACTTGGTCCCGAGCATCAGATAGCCCGTCGGCTCCTCCGGCAGCACGAGACCGGTGCTGATGCGTTCGCCGCCGCTGAGCTGAAGCAGGTTCACGATGGCCGTTCCCTTGGCGGTGCGGCTCGCCTCCGGGATCATATAGGCTTTGAGCGAGAACGCCTTGCCGAAATTCGTAAAGAACAGCAGGTCGCTGTGCGAACTGGTCGTGAAAATATGCTCGACGTAATCCTCGTCGCGCGTCGTCAAACCCGCGATACCGCGGCCGCCGCGGCGCTGAGAGCGATACGTGTCGCTGGGCAGCCGTTTGATATAGCCGGCGTGCGTCATCGTCACGACGACCTCGTGCTCCTCAATGAGGTCCGCCATGTTGATCTCGTCGCTGACCGGAACGATCTCCGTGCGGCGGCTGTCGCCGTATTTGTCCGCGATCTCATTGAGCTCCGTTTTGATGATGCCGCGGACCATTTCGTCGCTGCCGAGCACGGCGTTGTAGTACTCGACGCGCTTTTTGAGCTCCGCGTCCTCCGCCTCGAGTTTGCTGCGCTCCAGCCCCGTCAAGCGCTGCAGACGCATATCCAGGATCGCCGCCGCCTGCTTATCGGAAAGCCCGAAATTCTCCATCAGGGCCGCTTTGGCGATATTGACGTCTGCGCTGGCGCGGATCACGCTGATGACCGCGTCGATCTGATCGAGCGCGGCCAACAGGCCGTCGATGATATGCAGACGGGCCTGCGCTTTGTCCAGATCGTAGCGCGTACGGCGCACGATGATGGTTTTCTGATACTCCAA
The DNA here is from genome assembly GCA_018385275.1 of Eubacteriales bacterium. Taxonomy (GTDB): domain Bacteria; phylum Bacillota; class Clostridia; order Christensenellales; family MB2-83; genus MB2-83. The sequence goes on from JAHAZM010000073.1 coordinate 26,895, forward strand.
ATAGTAATAGAGCATATCGCGCAGGCTCAGGACGCGCGGCTGACCGTCCACCAGCGCCAGCATGATGACGCCGAAATTTTCCTGCATCTGCGTATGCTTGTACAGCGTGTTGAGCACGATCTGGGGGTTGACGTCCTTTTTGATCTCGATAACGACGCGCATGCCCTCGCGGTTGGTTTCGTCGCGGATATCCGTGATCCCCTCGACGCGCTTGTCTTTGACCAGGTCCGCGATCCGCTTGATCATGACGGATTTATTGACCTGATAGGGTATGGCCGTGACAATGATACGGCTCTTGCCGTTGGCCAGGGTCTCGATCTCGGTGCGGGCCCGCTCCACGATACGGCCCCGTCCGGTGGTGTAGGCGTCGTAAATGCCGGATTTGCCGAGGATATACGCGCCGGTCGGGAAATCCGGACCCGGGATATACTCCATCAGCTCCTGTACGGTGATATCGGGATTGTCCAGCATGGCCACCGCGCCGGCAATGACCTCGCGCAGATTATGCGGCGGGATATTGGTCGCCATGCCGACGGCAATGCCGTCCGAACCGTTGACCAACAGATTGGGAAAGCGGCTCGGGAGCATTTTCGGCTGCATCAGCGTGCCGTCGAAATTCGGATAAAAATCCACGGTGTCCTTGTCGATGTCACGCAGCAGTTCATTGGCGATTTTGGAAAGGCGCGCCTCGGTGTAACGCATGGCCGCGGCGCCGTCGCCGTCGACGCTGCCAAAGTTGCCCTGCCCGTCGACCAACGTCATGCGGATCGAAAAATCCTGCGCCAGACGCACCAGCGCGTCGTAAACGGAGCTGTCGCCGTGGGGATGGTATTTGCCCAGCACTTCACCGACGATACGGGCGCATTTCTTGTGAGGCTTGTCGTAGGTGTTGCCCAGCTCGTTCATCGCGTACAGGATCCGTCTGTGTACGGGTTTGAGTCCGTCGCATACGTCCGGCAGAGCTCGGCTGATATTGACCGCCATAGCGTAGGAAATAAACGATTTCTTGACCTCGTCGGACAGGTCTACCGAGAGGATCTTTTCATTGAGAGATTCCATCTTTTATATCGCTCCTTCCTTACACGTCAAGGTCTTCGTCAGCGACCAGTTTCGCGTTGTTTTCAATGAATTCACGGCGCGGCTCCACCTCGTCGCCCATGAGGATCGTAAAGATTTCGTCGGCTTCTACGGCGTCCTGCATGGAAACGCGCAGCAGCGTCCTGCGCTCGGGATCCATGGTCGTTTCATAGAGCTGTTCCTCGCTCATTTCTCCCAAGCCTTTATAACGCTGGATCTCCACGCCCTGATTGCCGATTTCGGCCAGGTAAACGTTGAGCTCGTCGTCGTTGTAGCAATAATGGATTTTTTTGTTTTTCGTCACTTTATAAAGCGGCGGCTGTGCGATATACACGTATCCCTGCTCGATCAAAGGTTTCATATAGCGGTAAAAGAACGTCAGCAGCAGCGTGCGGATATGACTGCCGTCGACGTCGGCGTCGGTCATGCAGATGATCTTGTGATAACGCAGTTTTTCAGCGTTGAAATCCTGTCCGAATCCGCAGCCGAAGGCTGTGATCATCGCGCGGATCTCGTTATTGGCCAGCGCGCGGTCGGCGCGGGTCTTTTCCACGTTGAGGATCTTGCCGCGCAGCGGAAGAATCGCCTGATACTCGCGATTCCTGCCCTGCTTGGCGCTGCCGCCGGCGCTGTCGCCCTCAACGATGAAGATTTCACATTTGGACGCGTCGTTGCTGGAGCAGTCCGCCAGCTTGCCCGGCAGGCCGCCCGATTCAAAGACGTTCTTACGCCGCGTGAGCTCTCTGGCTTTCCGCGCCGCTTCCCTGGCGCGGGCGGCGGTGGTGCATTTTTCGATCAGTACGCGACTGACCTGCGGATTCTCCTCCAGAAAATCCCCGAAGCCCTGCGCCAGCACCGCGCTGACGCTGGCGCGCATCTCGCTGTTGCCCAGTTTCGTCTTGGTCTGTCCTTCAAACTGCGGCTCGGTGAGCTTGACGCTGATGACGGCGGTCAGACCCTCGCGCACGTCCTCGCCCGAAAGATTGTCGTCGCTCGGTTTGAGCAGGTTGTATTTACGGGCGTAATCGTTGACCACGCGCGTAAGCGCGGTCTTGAAACCGTCCAGATGCGTGCCGCCCTCATGCGTGTTGATGTTGTTGGCGTAGCTGTAGATCGATTCGCTGTAATCGTCGTTGTACTGCATAGCGATCTCGACCATGTTTCCGTCGCGTACGCCTTCGAAATACAGCGGCTCAGGAAAAACGGCGACCTTGTTGCGGTTGAGATACTTGACGAACGAGCGGATGCCGCCCTCGAAGAGGAAACGGTCGGTCCTGGGCTCTGCGCCGCGCTCATCGGTCAAATTGATCGTGATACCCTTGTTGAGGAACGCCATTTCCCTCAGACGCGAGCGCAGGATGTCGTAATTGTAATCAAGCGTTTCGAAAATTTCCGGGTCGGCTTTGAACGTGATGGCCGTGCCGCGGCGGTCGATGGGGCCGAGGCACTGCAGTTCCGTATCCGGTACGCCGCGGGTATAGCGTTGAAAATAACGTTTACCGTCGGTATCGACCGTGACGGTGAGCCATTCGGAGAGCGCGTTGACGACGGTGCTGCCGACGCCGTGAAGACCGCCGGAAACCTTGTATCCGCCGCCGCCGAATTTTCCGCCGGCGTGCAGGATTGTCAGGACCACCTGTACCGTGGGCAAATTGACTTTGGGATGGATCGCCACGGGGATGCCTCTGCCGTCGTCGACGACCGTGACGCTCTTGTCGGCGTGCAGAGTCACGTCCACGACCTTGCAGTAACCGGCCAGCGCCTCGTCGATGGAATTATCGACGATCTCCGTAACCAAATGATGCAGACCGCGCTCGTCCGTCGAGCCGATATACATACCGGGGCGGCGACGCACGGCTTCAAGCCCTTCAAGGATCTGAATGTCCTCGGCGCCGTAAGACGTATCGCTGTCGACCTGGATGATCTCCTTGATCTCTTCTTCGATCGCCTCGTCCTCCGTATTGATGTCATGGATGATCTCTTCAGGCATATCCTTTTTCTCCTTATTGTCTATATATACTATTATTATATATTATATAAAGAAAATAAGCAAGGAATTTTTATCGCGTTGACAACCTCGGGTGGATGTTTTATAATAAATTATTCTTTCAGGAGGAAAAAACAAGATGGCTGAAGAACGCATACTGAATTTTATCGAAGAAAAAGTAGAAAGTGATCTGGCCAGCGGCCGTGTCCGCTCCGTTGTGACGCGGTTTCCTCCCGAGCCCAACGGATACCTGCATGTCGGACACGCCAAAGCTTTCTGCATCGATTTCGGCATTGCCGAAAAATACGGCGGCGTATGCAATCTGCGCTTTGACGATACCAACCCGTCCAAAGAAGATACCGAGTACGTCAACGCCATTCAGGAAGACATCCGCTGGCTGGGATTCCATTGGGCGCGCCTGACCTACGCGTCGGATTTTTTCGATCAGATGTACGCCTGCGCCGAAAAGTTGATCCTCAACGGCGACGCCTACGTCTGCTCTCTCACCCCGGAGGAAATGCGGCTCTATCGCGGCACCCTGACCGAAAAAGGAACGCCCAGCCCGCGGCGCGATACTTCTCCGGAAGAAAACCTGGCGCTGTTCCGGCGCATGAAAGCCGGCGAATTTGCCGACGGCGCATACGTTCTCCGCGCTAAGATCGACATGGACAGCCCCAATATGAACATGCGCGACCCGGTCATTTACCGCATCCTGCACGCGCGTCATCACCGGACCGGCGACAAGTGGTGCATCTATCCGATGTATGATTTTGCGCATCCGCTGGAGGATGCTTTCGAAGGCGTGACGCATTCTCTCTGTTCGCTCGAATTTGAGGACCACCGTCCCCTCTACGACTGGGTCATCGCGCACTGCGGGCCCTTTGATCCGGCGCCCCAGCAGACGGAATTTGCGCGTTTCAACCTGACGCGCACGCTGATGAGCAAGCGCTATCTGCGCGCGCTGGTGGAAAAGGGCGTCGTGGACGGATGGGACGATCCGCGTATGCCCACGCTGACGGCCATGCGCCGCCGCGGCTATCCGCCGGAAGCGATCCGGGAATTCATGACACGTGTGGGCGTGGCCAAAAGCGTTTCCACCGTCGACTATGCCATGCTGGAGTTCTGCGTGCGCGAATGGCTCAAGCCCCGCGCGACCCGCCTGATGTGCGTCGCGGACCCGATCCGGCTGGTCCTGACGAACTACCCGGCGGACAAGCGGGAAACCGTGAAACTGGAAAACAACGGCGACGACGAAACCGCCGGCGTACGGGACGTCACCTTCTCCCGTGAGCTCTATATCGAACGCGAGGATTTCATGATCGACGCGCCGAGCAAGTATTTCCGTCTCAAACCGGGCGGGGAAGTCCGCCTCAAGGGAGCCTATATCGTCAAATGCACCGGCTGGCATGTCGGCGAAGACGGCCGGGTCGACGAGGTCTACGCCGAGTATGATCCGACCAGTCTGAGCGGTATGGAGGGCGCGGCGCGCAAAGTCAAAGGCACGCTCCATTGGGTCAGCGCCGCCGACGCCGTTCCCTGCCGCATCCGGCTCTATGATTTTCTGCTCAAAGCCGACGACGACGACACGCTCGACATCACCGAGCGCGTCAATCCCGACTCGCTGACCGTCAAAAACGGCTTTATTGAGCGTGCCGGCGGGGCGCTTCCTGTCGGAACCCGCCTGCAATTTATCAGAAACGGGTATTTTTGCGTCGATAAGGACTCGACCGAAGAATTGCCCGTCTTCAACCGTATCGTCGGTCTGAAGGACACCTGGGCCAAAATCAGCAAATGAACGGCCGCGAGATCCGGGACCTGCTCCGGGCGGAGGGGTTCTCCTACACCCGTACTCTGGGTCAAAACTTTATTTTTGACGACCGCGTCCTGGCCTCCATTGCCGACGCGGCCGCTCTGTCGCCGGACGAAGGCGTTCTGGAGATCGGTCCGGGCGCCGGTACGCTGACCGGAGCGCTGGCCGCGCGCGCCGGCAGGGTCGTCGCTGTCGAAAAGGATGCGCGCCTGCTGCCTCTTCTGGCGCGGACGCTGGCCGGGATCGAAAACGTCACGGTCCTCAACGCCGATTTTCTGGAACTGGATCTGAAGGAACTGGAAAGGCGTTTCTTCCCCGCCGGTTACAGCGTGGCGGCCAATCTGCCCTACTATATCACGACGCCGATCCTGTTCGCCGTCTTCGAATCCGGCACCGACTGGCGCAGTCTCACGGTCATGGTTCAGAAGGAAGTGGCGCAGCGGTTATGCGCCGCGCCCGGCACCAAGGACTACGGCGTGCTGACCCTGACGGCCGGCTATTACGCCGCGGCCGCCACGGTCCTGTCCGTCCCGCGCAGCGCCTTTACTCCGCAGCCGGACGTAGACTCCGTCGTCGTACGTCTGACACGCCGGCCCGTTCCCGCGATCTCCGTCAAAAACGAGACGCTGCTTTTCCGGCTGATCCGCGCCGGTTTCGCCATGAGACGCAAAACGCTGCTCAACAACCTCTGCGCGGCCTTCCCTCTGTCAAGGCAAGAAGGCGACGCGCTTCTTACCGCCTGCCGCGTCGATCCGGCGCGGCGCGGAGAGACGCTGAGTCTGGCCGAATACGGCGTCGTCGCCGACGCGCTGGCCGTCCGGATTTCTCTATAAAAAGCAACCTGAAACCGTGCTTTCAACCGGGAGCACGGTTTTTTTAGTAGACGATTTCGAAAAGTCGTTGTAAGATAGTATCCGAAGAAATTTCCCTTATGATTATGGAATACGGAAGGAGAAGAAACATGGACACTTACGGAATCGAACGTCTCGGCATCATCAACGCAAAAGCCGTTTATCGGAACGCCGCTCCCAAGACGCTGGTCGAAAAAGCGCTGGCACGCGGCGAAGGCACGCTGATGAATACCGGCGCGCTGGTGGTCAAAACCGGCAAATACACGGGCCGTTCCCCCGACGACCGCTTTATCGTCGACGAGCCGAGCATCCACGACGAAATCAACTGGGGCAAGATCAACGTCGCTATTTCTCAGGAGAAATTCGATCTTATTTACAATAAAATAACGGCTTATCTGCAGGATCGGGAAATCTTTCTGTTCGACGGCTTCGCCGGCGCGGACAAGGATTATCGTCTCAGCGTACGCGTCGTCAACGAGCTGGCCTGCCAGAACCTGTTTATTCATCAGCTGCTGATCCGGCCGACCGACGCCGAGCTTGCTTCTTTTGAACCGGAGTTCACGGTCATTGCCGCGCCCGGATTCAAATGTATCCCCGCTGTCGACGGCACGCACAGCGAAGCGGCCATCATCATCAGCTTTGAGCGACGCGTCGTTCTGATCGCCGGCTCTCAGTACAACGGCGAGATCAAGAAATCGATCTTCTCCGTCATGAACTACCTGCTTCCGAAAAACGGTATTTTCAGCATGCACTGCTCGGCCAACATGGGCGCCGCCGGCGATACGGCGCTGTTCTTCGGTCTTTCCGGCACCGGTAAAACCACGCTTTCGGCCGATCCGCAGCGTAAACTGATCGGGGACGACGAGCACGGCTGGTCGGACAGCGGCGTATTCAATATCGAAGGCGGATGCTTTGCCAAGTGCATCAACCTCTCCCGGGAGCACGAGCCTCAGATCTGGGACGCCATTCGCTTCGGCGCCCTGGTCGAAAACGTCATCATCGACGAAAACGGCGTACCGGATTACAATGACAAGTCCATTACGGAAAACACCCGCGTCGGCTATCCGGTCGAGTATATCCCCAATGCGGAGCTTTCCGGCGTGGGCGGACACCCGAAGACCGTGATCTTCCTGACGGCCGACGCTTTCGGCGTGCTGCCGCCGATCTCCAAACTGGATCTCAACGCGGCGATGTATCACTTCGTATCCGGCTATACGAGCAAACTGGCCGGTACGGAGCGCGGCATCACCGAACCGCAGGCCACTTTCTCCACCTGCTTCGGCGCGCCCTTCTTCCCGCTGCATCCGAACGTCTACGCGCGTCTGCTCGGCAAAAAGATCACCGAGCATAAGACCAACGTTTTTCTGGTCAACACCGGCTGGTCCGGCGGCTCTTACGGCGTCGGCAAAAGAATGAATCTGAAATACACCCGCGCCATGGTGACCGCCGCACTCAACGGAGATCTGGATAACGTCCCTTATCAGCATGACGAGCTGTTCAACCTGATGGTCCCGCAATCCTGCCCCGGCGTGCCCGACGAAGTCCTCAATCCCCGCGACACCTGGGCGGACAAAGCCGCTTACGACAAGGTCGCCAATCAACTGGCCGCTAATTTCGAGAAGAATTTCTCTAAATACGAAGGCATGGATCAAGCGATCGTAGACGCCGGCCCGAAAGCCAGGAAATAATCCCAGGATTCCCCAAAGATCCCTCCGGAACGAATCCGGAGGGATCTTTTTCTCTGTTTTTGCCCAAAAAGGCGCTTTTTGGGTTGTTTTTTATAACCGACTGTGTTATACTGATAGCCGGCAAAAAAGAAAAACTTTGTAAACCGAAAGGGGATACCTATGAAAAAATCTCTCCTGCGCGCTTACGCGCGCCTGATCGTACGGAAGGGCGTCAACGTCCAAAAAGGACAGGACGTCATGATCCTGGCCGAGCTGGATCAGCCGGATTTTGTCTGTCTCGTAACCGATGAATGCTACAAAGCAGGGGCTCGGCACGTCCGCGTGGAATGGACGCATCAGCCGTTGACCAAACTCGAATACCGCAAATGTTCCACCCGCGTCCTTTCCAAAATGGAAGACTGGCAGGTCGCCAAGCTGGCGCACCGTGCCGAAACGCTGCCGGCCATGATCTATCTGGAAAGCGAAGACCCGAACGGATTGCTCGGAATCGATCAGGCCAAGGTTTCGCGCGTGCGCGCCGCCAAATATCCGATCATCAAACCTTATCGCGACAAAATGGAGAATAAATACCAGTGGTGCATCGCCGGCGTCGCGGGGAAAAAATGGGCCAAGCGCGTTTTCCCCGATCTGAAACTCGGTTCGGCTGTCGAGAAACTTTGGGAAATGATCCTGTACACATCCCGGGCGCTGGAAGGCGATCCGGTGGAGAACTGGAACGCGCATAACGCCGATCTGTCCGCGCGCTGCCGCCGTATCAACGACCTGCATCCCGTTTCGCTGCACTACACATCCGCCAACGGCACCGATCTGACCGTGGGCCTGATCCCGGAGGGACAATTCCTCGGCGGCGAAGAAATCACGCTCGGCGGCGTCAATTTCAATCCGAACATTCCGTCTGAAGAAGTCTTCACCTCGCCCATGAAAGGGCAGGCGGAGGGCATCGTGAAGTCCTCCAGACCGCTTTCTTATAACGGCGAACTGATCGAGAACTTCTCCGTCACTTTTCACGAAGGAAAAGCCGTCGACTGCAAGGCCGAAAAGGGCGAGTCCCTCCTCCGGACCATCATCAGCTCGGACGAAAGCTCCTGTTATCTGGGAGAATGCGCGCTGGTGCCGTACGATTCTCCGATCCGCAACTCCGGCGTGATGTTTCTCAATACGCTTTATGACGAAAACGCCTGCTGCCATCTGGCTTTGGGCTTCGGGTTCCCGAACTGCATCCGGGGCTATGAAACCATGACGCTGGAGCAATGCCGCGCGCTCGGCGTCAACGATTCGCGCGTTCACGTCGATTTCATGATCGGTACGGCGGATCTGTCCATCGACGCGATCGACCGCGACGGCAACGTCACGCCGATCTTCCGGAACGGCGGATGGGCTTTCTGATCCGCTCGCCAAACGATCCGACTCCGGCGATCATCGCTTCGCCGGAGTCTTTTTTTGTTCAATGGAAAACCCCATGCCGGCATGAAAAAGCCGGGCTCTGAAAAGAGTCCGGCTTTTTTGAAAACCGTTGCTTTTATCCGACCAAACCGCTGCGTTCGATACTCTGAACGAAAGAGCGCTGGCAGAAGATATAGAGGACGATGACCGGAAGCAGGTGCAGGCAAACGCCCACGTTCTGATACAACTGGACTTCCGGCGTATCCCAGCCTCCGGCAAGAGACGCGAATTTGTTGACGATATTGCTGGACTGGATCACGATCGCCATGATCTGCTCGGAGGAGCCGTTGAACTGCTGGGTGAAAATGATGTCGTTATATGTCCATACAAAACCGAACAGGAACACCGTCACAAACATCGGCACCGCGCCGGGCAGCATGACTTTGAAGAAGGTCTTGGCAAATCCCGCGCCGTCGATATAGGCCGCTTCCTCCAGTTCCTTGGGCACGCCGCGGAAATACTGGCGGAACATATAGACGAACAAACCGTTTTTGAAGCCTACGGCGAACATGCTCAGCAGGAACAGCGACGCATTGTCCAGGAAGAAGCCGATAATCGGCCCCGGCGCGCTTCCGAAAGCGCTCTTCCATGCCGCGCTCAGACCCAGCAGGTTGACCGACGAATAATTCATATCGAACAACCCGAAGAGCATGGAGGTCACCCCGCTGGTATTGAACGCATCCAGATTATACAAGGTCAGCGGGTTATAGAAGCGGAATTTCAGATACATACCGAGGATGTAGACCTGCGTCGGGATAATCATGGTAAACATGACCAGCATAAAGACCAGGCCCCTGCCCTTGAACTTGAAACGAGCGAATCCGTAGCCGACCAGCAGCGTGGAAATGGCCTGCAGGAGACCCGCTACCGCGGCGCGGCCGCAGGAATACAGCAGCACGCTCGGGTATCCGATGGTGTGAATGAAATTCTTGTAGTTGTTGAACGTACCTTCCTTCGGAATGAAGACCACAGACGAGTCGAAAACGTCGTTGACGGTCTTGAACGAAACGGAAACGCGCAGGATCAGCGGATACAGGATGATATAGCTCAAGCCCAGAATCAACAGGAAGCGGATTAGCGCCCACGCCCATTTACGGACGTTTTTGTTGTTGAGGAACTTCCCGCGTGCCTTTTTCTTCTTTTCCTCCAGGATGATCTTGCCTACTTCTTCGTTGGAATACCCGGCAAAGCGGTTTTCGTCAGAGGAAGACGGCGCGGCCGTCGCAGGGGTCTCTTTTTTGAACAGCTTATTGAAAAAAGCTTTGATATCCAAATCATCCACCCCCTTACTCATTCTCGTAGTAGACCAGCTTGGAGATGATCAGCGCCACGATACCGGTAATGGCGAAGACCACGAGGAAGTAAGCCCAGCTTTCCATTGCGCCGGCGCTGTACTTGTACTGCGAGATCTTCTTCGTATACAAGTAATTCATGAGCTGGTTGTCCAGGCCGCTCAGGGAGTCGATAACCGTGTAGACCGTGTTGACCAGAATCAGCGGGCTGATCATCGGGAACGTGATCTTCCAGAAGTTTTCCCACGGCGTCGCGCCCTCGATCTTACTCGACTCAAACAGAGACGGCGAGATCGATTGCAGACCCGACAGGAAGATCAGGATCTGTACGCCCGAGTTCTTGATCATGGTCGAAACGTTGCCGACCAGGCCCGTGATGGTCTTGGTCGCGTCGGTTGGCAGCTTGAACGCCTCGACCAGCCCCAGGATCTGTCCCATCAACTGCAGTTCGTCCGCGCTGCTGGTAGCCGTGTTGTTAGCCGTCGAATATAACGGATCGAAGGCGTTGAGCAGGACGATGGCCGCGCTGCTGGTAATGACCGGCAGGAAGAAGATCGCGCGCGCGACGGTCCTGCCTTTGAATTTCTGGTTGAGGATGTTGGCGATGACGAAGGAGAAAATAATAATCGTCAGCACCTGCAGGCCCAGCGTCGCCAGCGAGGAGCCGGCAAACTGCAGATAGGTCAGATCGTTGATCAACGTTTCGGCGTATTTGAAGCCCGCCGGAACCAGCGTGAAGCCCGCGTAACCCTCGGAAGCCGTGAATACGTCGCTGAAAGCGAACATCAGGCTCGTATAAATAGGCGGGAACAGCAAGAATATGAATCCGATAAGGAAGGGTGAAATAAAGATCCAGCCGGCGATCGCGCGTTTCTGTGCGATCGTGCGCGGTTTTTTCTCTCTTGTCCGCTTCAGTCCGGAAACGAATTTCTCCTCGCCGGGGACGACAAGCGCCGAACTGAATTTCTTTGCGGCTTCATCCATGTTAACGGACACCTCCTTTCACTACGACAAAATCCATGGAAGCTACCGTTAAGCCTTCGCCGAGAGCAAAGTCCTCATCCGAGTAGTTCGTATAAACGACCGTTCCGTCGGAGTATACCGTCTTGGCGACGTAACTCGCCAGATTCTCGTGATCCTCAATCGTCAGATTCTGCAGACCGGCCAGTTCATTATTGGCTCTTTCATACAGCTCTACGATCGTGTTTTCCCACAGATCAAAGTTCATCGAATAGAAGTTTCCGTACGAAACGTCCTTGATCTCCTCGTTGGAAGCCCGGATCAGTTTAAAGGATAAGCCGCTGCCGGTTTCCACGGCCCGCAGGAACAGCACCATGTAGTCGTCCGCTGTGTTGAGCGGAATGGTATAATACTGCGTATAGCCGTGCAGCACGATATTGTAGAAAGGCACGGATTCGTCCGCCAGATAATACTGGCTCGACATAACCGGCGCGTTGTAGATCGCGGCGGCATAGGGGAAGGCGTAAGTGTTGGCGCCGGAAACCGCCACCTGATAGCCGTCCGTCACGGTCCGCGCCAGGATCTCCTTGTTCTTTTCAAAAGAATCGTTCCGCGTCGTTCCATACATCTGGTTGAAATCGCTGTACAGATCCCTGCCCAGCTTCGAGTAATACACGGTGCTGTTGCCGAATTTCCGGTAACCGTTCATAAAGCCTTTGTACACATCGTCATACCGCTTCAGCTGCAGCAGGTAGAAATTGCCGATCTTTTTAGGCTCGCGGATCGAAACGCTGTATTCATAATCCTTGGCGACCTTGTTGTTCAGCGTGCGGCTGCTGTGCAGGAAGGAAATGAAGCTGTCGAACAAACCGTCATTGTCCTGGCTGACGCTCTGAATATCGAATTCCGGATAAATCACGATACCGCTCTCGGCGCAGAAAGCGAAGAGATTCTTCAGATCCCTCTCGCTGCCGAGCGAACCGATAGTCGAAACGTGATCCATGATGCTGTGACGATATCCGCCGTTGGCCCACGCGGTATAAAGCGCCGTCAGATTTTTCAGGCCCTTTTCTTTCAGACCGTTCAGGATCTCCTGTGCATCCTTGTAGCCCGTCAGACGAAGTCTCGTCGTCACCGGGATACCGGCTGTGGAACGCAGCACGTCGGCCGAACCGACCAGCTCCACGTTCATCGGATAAGCGTCGTCCCTGAGATCTTTATCGACGAGGTCGCCTTTCTTGATCAGATACTCCCGATAATACTTGGCCATGCCCACATAATCGGCGTCGTCGCCGGTCAGCGAGACGATTCTCATCGACACGTCGTTGGCCGGAAGCTGTTTCTGGAAGTAATGGGTCGTATAACGGATATACTGGACCTCGGTGACGTTGGTGTACATGAAAGACGGATAGACCGTGTTGTACAGAGAGGAACGGTTATCAGCCAGCACGATGTTCAGGTTAGTCATTTCCGCGCCTTTTTCCAGGATCACCATGGTCGTATGATCCGGTTTGCCGTCCTTGTTTTCCGTCTGTGCATAGATCGGCAGAAAAACGCCCTCGGTGTTTTCCGTGTACATATCGAAAATGACGCCCTTGTCGCGGCCGTAAACCGGGATCGACAAGCTGCTGATATTGGTTTTCCCGTTGTTCCAGTAAATCAGCGCGCCGCTGCCGTCGGGAATAAAGATGCTGCCCTCCTGCTCAGTCGTACCGGCGGCGAGGTATTCAAACAAATGCACCTGCGCCAGTTTGGTCGTAGAGCGGTTGAGCCACAGCTGATCTCTCGGAACCGTGATCACCAGTTCGCCGTTTTCCAAACGATAATCCAGTGCCAGCCGGATGTTGATGATATCGTTTTCCGGCTTATACAGGCATTTTTCATACTCGGCTTCCATCATCTCAAAGGTATAGCCGATAGCCAGCAGAACGGTCTGAACGTTGCGCACCGCCAGCGCCTTGGCGCCGCAGATATAAACGGGGAATTCCTTGATGGCCGGATACTCTTCCGCCATCTGGATCACGGAGAAATCATTGTCTCCGTTTTTGTTCCATTCATAGATCTTATAGGCGTTGTCCAGGATTCGGTTGTATCTGTTTTTGGTGGAATCCGTTTCGTCCAGTTCCGCGATCTGTTGTTTGATCTGGTCGAAGGTCTCTTTGGAGAAGATTTGCGGGCAAAGGATCTTTTCTTCCACCTTACCGAACGTATAGATCAGCCGCAGGTCGCCGGCGTCGTTTTTGGTCCACGCGACCGTGGGTGAAGTAGCCATGTTGCAGTCGGTGTAGGAAAGATACTCTTTGGCCGCGTCGTCGTCGTCGTAATAACTCAAACGGATCACGCTGTTGAGACGGGGCATGGCCGAGTCTCCCCGATCCTGAGGATTGGAGTAAATCATTTTGCCCGTCGCCTTATGATAAAGCGCGAATTCCGTCGTCTTTGTGCTGATATAGAGGATCGCTTTATTGTCCTCGAGCACTTTGCGGAAAGGCGTGTCGTCCAACTGCTCGTATTTGGTCGGATCGATCTCCGTCACATCCAGATCGGGCAGATCTTCATCAGGGAATCGTACCACGCAGCCAGAAGCAAGCAGGATCAACGCCGACAGAAGTGAAATCAGAATCAAAACTCTCTTTTTCATGGCGTCCTCCTTACAACCGTTCGAGCAGTTCCTCGACCACGTCCGTAAAGAACGCCGCAACGCCCTGGAGCAGCGTGAAGAAAAGCAGGACAAGGAACAGAATGATGGCCATCCCGAGAATGATGGCTAAGATAATAATAATCGTTTTCCCCGGCGTGTACTGATGGATCGTCATCGTTCCGGAGAACATCAGTACGACCATCCATACCACCGCGATCGTGGTCAGGATCGTGTAGAACGATTGCTCGTCCATGGACAGCCAGTTGGAAAGCGCGACCGCCGGCAGAACGAAATACACGATCGGAGCTAACGCGTAGCCGGAAGCCATCACAATGTCTTTGAAGCTGCCTTCGCCGTCGAAAAGCGTGGTCAGGCACCAGTTGGAGATGCACCACATGGCCAGCGGACCGAGAATACCGGCGGCTTCCTTGATGATATTGAGCTCGTCGATGTCGTTGGTATTGAAGATGAAGCCGGTCAACTGACGCTGAACGATCATCGTGATAACGGTCAGGAGGATATAGGTCAGCGCCGCAGCCAGCGTACCGCGCTTCTCATGCTTCATGTCCCAATAACCGTCAAAAGGATGGGTCATAATGTGGAACGCATAGGTAAACGATTTAAAATACGTTTTCAAACTATCGCTCATTTCTTATGCCTCCTTCCTGCCAGTTCCGCAAGCCTTGCCGCTTTTGCTCGTTTGTATTTCCGGATATTCGTCACAACGATCCCGGCAACGATCAGAATGATGGCGCCGGTCAGCACGTACGGCAGGCTTTTCTCTGTGTTGTACCGCCTGTACTCAACGTAGGCTTCGCTGTAATTCGACCGCTCCTGCGCGAGCTTAAAGGCTTTCATCGCTTTATCGAAATACCGGGCGCCCTCGTCGCGGGTCTCCTTCTTCAGATAAAGCTCGCGGCCTTTCTTCAGATAAAGCTTTCCGATGTTGTTGTAAGCGACCTCGGAATTGCTCGAGAACATCAGGTACTCTTCCCATTTCTCCGTGGCCAGATCGTAATCCCGCGCGTTCTTGGCTGTGACCGCCTCACGGATAACGCGGCCCTGAGAAGTGGGTTTATAGTAATTGATCAGATTCTGCTTGGAATCCAGGATCAGGTAATCCTCGTCGTCAACGATCGCGATGGAAACGGCGCCCTGCTCAGCAAACGTTCCCTCGACTTTGCCGATGCCGCCGAAAACGTACAGCAGGTTTCCGTCATAATCGTATGTGAAAGCGCGGCCGCGGTTGGTATCGATGACGGCGTAACTGTTGTTGCTGTCCACCGCGATATCCATAAATTTAGAGGTATCCGGCATCAGATAAGAATAACTCGTCAGCGCCAGAATATCGCCGACAGGGGCCTTGGCGCCCAGTCGTCTCAGGATATCCGTACCCATGGCGTTAAGCCGACGGATCGGAGCGCCCTTTTCGGCGCCCTTGCTGGTCATGTGCGAATACAGGTCGGAACGGCTGACGGTGCCGATGGTGGCGTAGATAAAGCCTTCGGCGTCAATGGTGATATTATTGTACTCGGTCGGGATAACAGCGGTCGTCTGACTGGTCAACCACGGGAAAAGCGTTCTCGTCAGGATCTGAATGGCGGTCGCCGTCGTTTTGTTCGCGCCGATATAGGTCACGAACTCGCCCTTATCCGTCATCTGGAGGATACCGTTCGTGTTGTTGTTGGCCAGGACATAGAGACGGCCGGAATTATCCTTGATGACTTTACTGGGTCGGTATACGTAGTCCTTATCGACCATGCTGACCCGCGGATCGTCGTAAATGCCGTCGCGGAAGTTTTCGTAACTCTCGTTCCCGTCCGCATCTACTTTATATTCGAAATAAACGATGGCGCCGTTCTGCGTATCGCAGACATACATGTTGCCGTTCTCTTCTACGAATACGCCCTCGGGCTGTTTCAGCGTATAAAAAGAACTGTATTCCTCATCCGGATTGGGAACGATGTACGCCGGCGTGGGTTCGGGCGTGGGTTCGGGCGCTTCGGTCGCATCCGGGTCCTCCTCACCCAGCTCCGGTTCCGGCGTGGGCGTCGGCTCGGGAGTCGGCGTCGGCTCCGGCGTTTCCGTCGGCTCGGAGGAGAACTCCTCGGGGAACATTTCCCTGTACATCTCGGGCCAGTTGTCGTAGATCTCCTGCTTGGTATGGATCGTATGATAACCGGTCACTTCGGTAACGAATTTGAAATTCTCATCCAGTACGACGATACGGTTATTGCCCGTATCGCTGATGTAGACGCGGTTGACGCCGTTGACCTTGGTCACATGGATATCGGACGGCGTTTTGAAATGCGTCGTGCCGGCGGAGATGCCCGTAATGGTCTGGCTGACGTTGTAGGCCTGAGGCTCCGCCGCTTCATTCCCGAAATAAGTAAAGGAATAATTATAATAAGGAGAAGCGGAAACACCCGGGCAAAGCAATGTGATAAGGAGCAGGGCCGTCAGGAAAAGCGTGATTTTCTTTTTCATATTTCTCCCCTCCCTATTCCTTCATACCGGACGTGGCCATGGTTTCAATGATATTGCTCTGGCAGAAGATAAAGATCGTGATCGGGACCAGCATCATGACGACCGCTACGGCCGAAGCCACGCCCTGACGGGCGATACCGCCGGCCGTGATCTGCTGCAGCGCGTAGGGAAGCGTCTTGAGCTGCTCTTTGAAAACATAGGTCGTCGAGCCGAGGTTCCACAAACCCTGGACCTGGAAGATCATCAGCGTCAACCAGGCGCTCTTGACCTGCGGCATCACGATTTTCCAGAAGATCTGCCACTGGTTGGCGCCGTCGATACGGGCCGACTCCAGCAGAGAATCCGGGATCTGCGACATGAACTGCCGCATCAGATACATACCGAAAGCGGAGCCCATCGTCGGAATGATGAGCGCCCAGTAAGTATCCATCCAGCCCAGTTTCGACATAATCAGATAAGACGGAATACCGGTAACGGCCGCGGTAAACATCAGCGACAGCTCGATGATCTTATTGATGAAACCGGACAGCGGGAAACGGTATTTGGACAGCGGGTAAGCGCACATCGAAACGACCAGGATATGTCCGATGGTGCCGGCGATCGTGATGAAGAGCGTATTAAACAGATATCTCGTCATCGGAACCCAGGAAGAACTCATCAACACGAAGAGATTCCGGAAATTATCCAGCGTGTAGTTCGTCGGCCACAGCGTGGGCGGGAACTTGAACAGCTCATCCATGGGTTTAAGCGAGTTTCCGATAGCGAAGATCATGGGCGTGACCATGAAGCAGGCCACCAGGATCAGGAACAGCAGGACGGCGACGGTGCCGCCCGTGGAGCGATTCAGCCTTTTTCCGCGTTTTGCCATCTCACTCACCTACCTTACTGATCAGCTTCTGGATGATCTTGTTCAGGCTGATCATGATAATGAACAGGATCGTAGCAATGGCGCACGCATAGCCCATTTCCAGACGGGTGCCGCCGTAGTCCTGCAAATGGTGCATGATCGTATGCGCGACGTAGTCGACCGACGGATAACCGCACAGCACCGTGATCGCGTCGCCGATATTGAACGCACCGGCGATACTGATGACGGCGGAGAACAGCAGCTGAGGTCTCATATAAGGCAGCGTGACATACCACAGCTCCTGCCAGCGGTTCTTGATGCCGTCGATACTGGCCGCCTCATACAGCGAACGGTCGACGTTCTGCAGACCGGCGATGAAGGTCAGGAACGAGGTGCCCAGACTGCTCCACAGCAGGACGAAGATGACCGTCGGCACGATGTAGTTCACGTCGGCGAAAAACTGGATAGGCGAGGAAATGATCTGGTTTTCCATCAGGAAACCGTTGACCAGACCGTACTGGTCGGAACTGAAGATGATCTTCCAGATGACCGTCATGTTCGCCAGCGCCGGCGCGTAGAACATCAGCGTCAGGAAGGCTCTGAATTTCGGCGTCAGTTCGTTAATCAGCCAGGCAAAGATCAGGCACAGCAGGTAGCTGGCCGGACCCGTGTAGACCGCGAAAACGAACGTGTTTTTGACAGCGGTAATGAACAGGTCGTCCGAAAGGAACAGGCGGATGTAGTTTTCCCAGCCGCAGTACTGTGCCGGCTCCAGCACGTTGAAATTGGTAAAGCTGTAGTAAACGGAAATCAGGACGGGCAGGATCGTAAAGGTCGTAAAGATCAGCAGGAACGGCAGCATGAACAGGTACAGCGATCCATGATTCTTGATATCATGCCACTTATACCATAACCAGCTGCGCTCCGGCGCTTCAGACGTTACCAGCTCGGCAGTCGTCGCGTTTTCGTCCATCAGTTATCACCGTCCTTTATCTCTGAATATCGGTACTCTTTCGGGATCGCGTCGAGTTTGGCTTTGAACTCCACCCTCTTACGCTCGATCTCCCGGTTGATTTCCAAAACGTATTTGATCAACGTGTCCGTCGGGTCGGTGCCTTTTGCATAAACGGAACGCCACGCGAAATCAAGCTGACGAGGCACGTAGTAGCCGCCCGGGACTTCCGGGATCGTGGTCAGCCACTCGCGCTGCTGCTTCAGCTTCTTGGCCGCCGCCGTAGACCACGGCATGTTGTCGATGGCCGCCAGATTAGCGGACTGATAACGCGCCGCGGTACCCAACAGAGCTTCCAGCTCCGTCCCGAACTTGCTCTGAATGTCCGTGGAGGTCCACCATTTCAGGAACTCCCAGCACTCCAGATCCTGTCCGTCGTCTTTAGCATGACTCATGATGACGCTACCGGTCGAACCGGATACCGCCGTGCGGTCCAGATAGACGTTGCCGTCTTTGTCCGTGCGCGGGGTGCCGGGTACCATCGTGAAGTCCCACAGGCCCTCGATCTCGGGTGCGGAAACGCTCAGCAGATTGTACGCGCTGTAATCAACCACCGCGATCGGCATTTCACCGGTACGGAAACGGTTGGCAAAATCGAAATCGACCGGCAGTTGATAATTGGTATAGAGAGAAGTCCAGTACTGGAAGGTCTCAATAGCCGTGTCGTTGCTCAGCAGACAGGTCTCGCCGTCCCTGTCATAGAACGCTCCGCCGTTCTGATACAGGAACATCGCGAACGTGCCGTTGCCCGCGCCGACGACACCTGTCGTAGGCGCTGTTACGCCAAAATACAACTGGCTCTTGTTCAGTTCTTTGATCATCGTGATGACTTCGTCCCATGTGTTGGGGATCGAAACGCCGATTTCCTCCAGCACGTCCTTGCGGTAGAACATCATCGAATAACTCTGCGTCTCCGGCAGCGCGTAGACCTGATTGCGGTAAGTATAGGGGATCAGCGCGCTTTCGTCAAAGCGCGCGGCGACCTCTTCAAAATCGGGATACTGCGCCAGATTGACGATAGCGCCGCGGAAGGCGTAGTTGACCGGTTCGCCCTGACCCAGCTGCAGCGTCACGTCCGGACCGATCCCGGCCAGCGTAGCCGGCAGCAGCGCGCCCATATTGACCAGTCGGAGATTGACGTTGACGCCGGTCGCCGGCGTAAAGTAGTTGTCGACCAGCTGTTTGATGATATTGGCCTGGTCGCGGCCGCCTGTAATGCCGTTTCCGACCCAGACGACGATCGCGTCCTCGGTCTCTTCACCGATGCTGTCATAGTCTTCGGTAAAAGATGCGACAAAAGCTTTGAACTCAAAGGCGATCGCGGAGAAGAATCCGTATTCGGCAACGGGCAATTTGTCAGCCGGGGCTTTCACAAGGATATAGTCGACGGAAAGCGGTTGCGAACGAGCCGAGGCGGCCCAGGTGCCCATCGCGCCGATATTGTCGCGGAACGTCGAGAAGTTGGCGTTGATGCGGTTGGACTGTTCGTCGATCTTCTCCAGCAGCAGACGCATTTTATTGATTACGACCGTGTCGTCGCCGCGCATACCCGCGATGGCGATGATGTCGTTTTCGATATTGAGCAGGTTGATCGACTGATCATGGATGATCTTCAGCGCCTCCGGGCAGTTTTCCGAAAAATAATAGTCGCGGTAAAGCTCGGGGCTCGTGCCGGTCAGAACGTGGATCTGACGATACGCGCGCGTCAGCTCTTCGATAGCCTCCTCCACGCGGCGGATGACGTCGCCCATCGCGCCGAGCGCGTTTTCCAGACGCAGAACGTGCTTGCCGGCCGTCAAGTAGACTTTGCAGGGCTGGCAATTCTGCTGATCGATCCGGTACTCGTTCGTCGTCGAAAGCGTATACATCTGCCAGGAGGTAGAATACTTGAAGGTGATATTGCCCGCTTCTTCAAAAGGCACTTCCCCGTCGATGAGCAAACGACGGGAGGAAGCCGAACCGCTGGTGGTATTCTGCTTTGCTTTCAGGATAATCTCATAAAAACCGTCGGCGGGAGCCTCGAACTCATATTCGATCCACTGGCCGGAGCTCTTCCATTTGGTACCGTCGATGGAATTCAGGCGCTGTTTGGAAGCGTGGTTCATTTCGACCTCGCCGTCGGCGTTCAGATGCTCCGTGCCGGAAGACGTCCGGTCGTTGCTCGGATAAATGGAGGCGTCCGACTTATAGGTCATCTGCTCGGCCTGGATCTTGACTGACGAACCGGCCGGCGCGTCGGCGGCCGTGAACTTTTTCAGATACTCCGCGTAGCTGATCGTATTCTCTTTCTGCGTAAGAGCGAAAGACTTGATGATCACCGGCTCTTTGATGGCCTCAAACGTGATGCTGTGCTCGCCGGCGGAAAAATAGAACAAATAGGGCTCGGGATAAAAGCCCACGGAATCGCTGATATAGGTCGTGATCCAGCGCGGCTGTTCATACTGGAAAGGCCGGATCTCGTTCCCGTTGGACTGACGGAAAATCAGCCGCGCCGGGAAAGACAACGGCTCTCCGGCTTCCACTTTGGCGGACTGGTCCTCGACCGAATCGCGCCAGACACGGGTAAACGACAGCGTGCTCATTTCGTCGAACAGTTTTTCCCCGTCGACCATCATGCTGCGGTTGATGGCGCTGCTCTTTCCTTTGACCGGATAATAAACGAAACGGATATTGTATGCGCCGGGGGTTTCTACCCGGAACCGCCACGTCACCGTGCCTTCTTCGGAAGTATAGAGCGATTGCCCGTTGTCGCCGGCGTAATTCGTTTCCACGCGCAGCGCGTCGTCTGTGCTGCTCGCCGCATCATACTCAACGGCGGGAATGAGCAGTTCTGTCCCCGGACGATTTGATTTTTCATATTTTTTCCAGTAATAATAATATGAGCTAACCTTATTCAGAGCAACCGACTCGGTTTCCGTCGGATTATCCGTAACCTCGGCCGCCGCCGCGGACGCCGTCGGCACCATCGTCGGAAGCAGCCCTGTGAGCAGCAGCGTCAACACGATGAAACACGAAAGCACCCTGGTGAAAAATCTTCCCTTGTTCAAACTATTGCCCCCATTCCTAAAAAAGCGCATATCCATTTTATATCCTGCATTTTATGATATCCGGGACATTTTTCGTCCCGCTTGTTCCGTTATCAAAGCGCACTTTTCCTTTAATAAATACAGATCTATAATACCTTATTACGCGTTTTATGTCAATATGTAAAACCTGCCGAAAAGCCGGTTATTAAGCAAAATTCACAGGTTTTCCCCGTCAAAAAGGCCCGGGAGGCGATCCCGGGCCTTTTCAGCGCGCTTTCCGATGAGGGACGTAACGCGTCCCGATGATATGTTTTATCCGATAAAATACGGCTAATTCTTTATGAACTTACGCAGCGGGATCGTGACGAAAAAGATCGCTGCCGACAGCAAAACGATCATCGGTCCGGTCGTAATATTTGCGTAATAAGATATGGCCAGACCCCCCAGTCCGCTGGCCAGTGAAAACAGCACCGACAGCAGCAGATAACCGCGCGCATGACGGGCCACGTTGCGCGCCGCGGCGCTCGGCAGGATCAGAAGCGAATTGATCAGCAGGATCCCGATCCAGCGGATCGAGAACGTGACCGCCATGGCTAAAATCAGGATAAAAGCGTTGTCGATCAGTCCGGTGCGGATGCCGCGGCTCGAAGCGAGCGGTTCGGAAAGTCCCATAATCATCAGTTTGTTGTAAAAAACCATCCAGAACACCATGACAAGCAGCAGCAGAACCGCCATAACGACCAGTTCCGGCGGCGCGATCGTCAGGATGTCCCCGATCAGATAGCCGGAGTATTTGGCAAAAGACCCGTCGGCGGCCAGCAGCACGAGACCCAGCGCGATAGCCGTGGAGGAAAACACGCTGATGACCGTATCGCTGCCTGAAACACGGGAACGACGGATGCGGTTGAGCAGCATGGAAAAGACCGCGGCAAACACGCACATGGAGATAAGCGGGCTTTCCAATCCGAGGATGACGCCCAGCGCCACCCCCGTCAGCGCCGAATGTCCCAGCGCGTCGGAAAAAAACGCCAGGCGCGTTTCGACCACCACGGTGCCGAGGATCGAAAACAGCGGCGTGACGAGCAGGACGCCCAGAAGCGCGTACAGCATGAAATCATATTGCAGGATCGCCTCGATCACGCTTCCGTCCCTCCTTCCGTGCCGAACGCGGCGGCAAACTCGCGCGAGGCGAAAACCTCGTCGCAGCTGCCGACGCACAAAATGCGCTTGTTCAGAAGGATGAGCCGGTCCGCGCATCCCCGCAGATAGCCGAAATCATGGGAAACCAGCAGGATCGAGAGATCTTGTTCGCGTTTCAGTTCGTTGAGTTTTTCATAAAAGTCCGCCATGCCGGCCGCATCGACGCCCGCCGCCGGTTCGTCGAGAATGAGCAATTCCGGGCTGTTGAGCGTCGCCGCCGCCAGCAGAACGCGCTGCAGCTCGACGCCGCTCAGGTGCGCCAGTTT
>JAHAZM010000076.1 GCA_018385275.1 Eubacteriales bacterium
AACCACAGCAGCACGGAGCCGTCGGAAAAGTAGACGTTCTGGAAGAAGTAATACGGGGCGGGCAGGAAGATCTGCATCCCCGCCGGGATCAGCGCCAGGCAGAAAGACGCCGCGATCCCGAGACCGAGCCGGCGACGCGCGATATGCCATACGAGTCCGACGAGCAGCAGCGCGATGGCCAACTGATTGAGCAGATTGACCGATTCGACAAACGCGTAATCCACGCTCGTACGGAAGGTCAGGCGAGCGATCAGATACATTTCCAGAATGCAGCCCGGCGGATACGAATCGTAGATGACCCGATCCTTCATATCGGTAAACTCGACAGAGTCCGGGTTCTCAATCATCGTAAAACCAAGCGGCAGCGCGCCCTTCTCCAACCAGTTGTTGACGAAAATGATGG
Organism: Eubacteriales bacterium; assembly: GCA_018385275.1. GTDB lineage: Bacteria > Bacillota > Clostridia > Christensenellales > MB2-83 > MB2-83. The sequence continues at coordinate 404 of JAHAZM010000076.1, forward strand.
TACTGCCCGTCAGATGATGATGGTGCCCTTCGCTGGTCATGCCGTAATGCTCACGGCGAGCCGACACCGACCAGGCAAAAACACCCACGGTGATGAGAATCAGCGCCAGAACGACGGCGACGGTTGCGCGGAAGGGGGTCTTCAATCGGATCACTCCTCTTTTTTGCGATCGCTCTCCCGGATCTGAACGCGGCGAATCTTGCCGCTGATCGTTTTCGGAAGTTCGTCGACGAATTCGATAATGCGCGGATATTTGTAAGGCGCGGTCGTATGCTTGACATGCTCCTGCAGTTCTTTTTTCAGCGCCTCGCTCGGCTCATAACCCTTGGCAAGCACGACCGTGGCTTTGACGACGGCGCCGCGGATCTCGTCCGGCACGCCTGTGATGGCCGTTTCCAGCACGGCCGGATGCTCCAGCAGCGCGCTCTCCACCTCAAACGGACCGATGCGGTAGCCCGAACTTTTGATGACGTCGTCGGCGCGGCCCACGAACCAGTAGTAACCGTCCTCGTCGCGCCACGCCATGTCGCCGGTATAGTAATAGCCGTCATGCCACTTTTCCTCGGTCAGCGCCTCGTCGCGATAGTAGCCTTTGAACATTCCGTTGGGTTTGCCGAAACGGGTATTGATGACGATCTGTCCTACTTCGCCGGCCTGGCAGAGTCGACCCTCGTCGTTGAGCAGTTCGATGCGGTAGCCCGGCGCCGGTACGCCCATGGAACCGGGCCTCGGCTCCATCCACGGGAAAGTCGCCAGCGACATCGTCGTCTCGGTCTGCCCGAAGCCCTCGCGCAGTTTCAGGCCGGTCAGCTCGTAGAACTGATTATAGACCTCCGGATTGAGCGGCTCGCCCGCGATGGTACAACGGCGAAGACTCGACAGATCGTAGCGGCGCAGGTCTTCTTTTATGCAGAAACGGTAGATCGTCGGCGGCGCACAGAAGGAAGTCACATGATACTTTGCGATCAGGGAAAGCAGTTCGGCGGGAACGAATTTATCGTAATCATAGACCATAACGGCGCCTTCGCCGATCCACTGGCCGTAAAGCTTGCCCCAGGCGGCTTTCCCCCAACCGGTATCGGCCACGGTCCAATGCAGGCTGTCCGGCGTCACGCCGTGCCAGTATACGCCCGTGGCGATATGTCCCAGCGGATAAAGAAAATCATGCGCCACCATCTTGGGCTCGCCCGTCGTCCCGGAGGTGAAATAGATCAGCATCGTGTCCTCGTTGTGCGTGGCGGCCGTTCCGGTCGGACGGGGGAACGTATCGCTCTGGCGCGCGATCCCCTCGTCGAAATCCAGCCAGCCCGGGCGGCGGCCGCCGGCCATGACCTTGAATTCCACGCTCGGAGACGCGGACATGGCCTCGTCGACGCTCGCAGCGGCGGTGCCCTCCGCGGTACAGACGATCATGCGGATCCCGGCGGCGGCGCAGCGGTATTCCACGTCGTGACGCATCAGCATATGCGTAGCCGGGATGGCCACGGCGCCGATCTTATGCAGCGCCAGGATCGAGTACCAGAATTGATAATGCCGCTTCAGGATCAGCATGACCATATCGCCCTTTCTGATCCCGAGAGAAACAAAATAATTCGCCGTTTTGTTGACCTCGCGCATCAGACTTGCGAAAGTGAAATCACGCGCTTCCCCGCGCGTGTTGCACCACCTCAACGCGACCTTGTCCGGCTGGGACGCGGCCAACTCGTCCATGACATCGAAAGCAAAATTAAAGTTTTCCGGCGTCACCAGTTCAAAATTCTGAACGAAATCCTCCATATCCGAGAAAGAGGATTTTTTTAAATATCTCTCGTATAAAACCATAAATCGCACCCGTTATTTCATGACGATCGCCAAAAATTTAGCGTACTTACAATCCTTGGCCCACATGGCGTGAGGCAGCGACGAGTCGTAATAGAGGCTGTCGCCGGGCTCGAGCGTGTATTCCCTTCCGTCCACGCTGATGACGAGCCGACCCTCGACGAGATAGTCGAACTCCTGTCCGACGTGCGTATTCGGCTCGGCGTGTTCTTTTTCGGGCTTGGCCTCGACCGTCACGAGAAACGGCTCCGCCTTTTTATTGCGGAAGGTGTAGGCCAGATGCTGATAGCCGTACGCCTCGTTCCGGTTGAACCGGAAGCCCTGATCCTTGCGCGTCAGCGTAACGTTGGACAGTTTGGGCACGTCGCCGGTCATCAGTTCAGTCAGATCCACGCCGAAAACCCGGGCGATGTTGTACAGAACGCCGAAAGAAATATCCGTCGTTCCCTCCTCGCAGCGCTGATACTCCTCCAACGTCATACCCGCCCCGGCGGCGACCTGCTCCGGCGTCAGATCAAGGATCTCCCGCATATCGCGGATGCGCATAGCGATCTGTTTGATCTCTTCTACCATAATGCTTTTCTCCTTTTCAATCTTTCCGCTCCGCGGCGGCGGTATGATTAAGCAAACCGCCGTCGAGCAGAACCGCCGTCAGACGCGGGGACACGTTCAGTTTCAGTTCATACGTTTCGTTTTTGGTCGTGTTGGTCACGCGGATCGGTCCGCGCGCTTCCACCTGTCGGCGCGCGTCCTCGATGACGAGCTCGTCGTCCCGATCGAGCCGGTCGTAATCCGCCGGATCGGCAAACGTCAGCGGAAGGATGCCGGAATTGATCAGATTGGCCATATGGATACGGGCAAAGGATTTGGCCAGCACGCCCTTGACGCCCAGATAAAGCGGAACGAGCGCGGCGTGCTCACGGCTCGAACCCTGACCGTAGTTTTCGCCGGCGACCAAAAATCCGCCGTGCCGCTCTTTGGCGCGGGCGGGCAAACCGGGATCCACCGGGGTCAGGCAATAATCCGACAGATACGGGATGTTGGAGCGATACGGCAGCAACTTGGCGTTGGAAGGCATGATATGGTCCGTGGTGATATTGTCCTCCATTTTCAGCAGCACGGTGCCGCGAACGGTTTCCGGCAGCGCGGTATTGATCGGGAACGGCTTGATGTTGGGGCCGCGCACCACCTCGACGTCGGTATCCGGCGCCGGCGGCAAAATCGTATTGTCGTTGACGAAAAACCGCTCCGGCATAGCTACGTCGATGTTGGCCGTACTGATCCGCGGATCGGTAAGCAGACCCGTCAGCGCCGTCACGGCGGCGGTCTCAGGGCTTGCGAGATAAACGCTGGCGCTGGCCGTGCCGCTGCGGCCGTAGAAATTCCGATTGAAGGTGCGCACCGAAACGGCGTTGGTGCGGGGCGCCTGTCCCATGCCGATACAGGGACCGCAGGCCGACTCGAGGATGCGCGCGCCGGCGTTGACCATATCGGCCAGCGCGCCGTTGGCGGCCAGCATGGAGAGCACCTGCTTGGACCCGGGCGCGATGACGAGACTGACGCCGTCGGCCACCGTATGACCTTTCAGGATCCGGGCGACTTTCATCATATCGGTATAGGAAGAGTTGGTGCACGAACCGATGGCGACCTGATCGACGCGGATCGGCCCGACCTCCTCGACGGTGCGGACGTTGTCCGGACTGTGAGGACAAGCCACCAGCGGGACGAGCTCGGACAGGTCGATCGTGTAATGCTCGTCGTACTCGGCGTCGGGATCGGCCTTCAGCTCCTGCCAGTCCTCCTCGCGTCCCTGCGCCCGCAGGAACGCGCGCGTCATTTCGTCGCTGGGAAAAATGCTGGTCGTCGCGCCGAGCTCGGCGCCCATATTCGTGATCGTCGCCCGTTCCGGCACGGTCAGGGACGAAAGCGCCTCGCCACTGTATTCGATGATGCGTCCGATGCCGCCCTTCACCGTCAGACGGCGCAGCACCTCCAAGATAATGTCCTTGGCGCTGACAAAAGGACGCAAACGTCCGACCAGTTCGATATTGACGAACCGGGGCATGGGCAGATAATACGGCCCGCCGCCCATGGCCACGGCCACGTCCAGACCGCCGGCGCCGATGGCGATCATGCCGATGCCGCCGCCGGTGGGCGTATGACTGTCCGAACCGAGCAGCGTCTTGCCGGGAACGCCGAAACGCTCCAGCTGTACCTGATGGCAGATACCGGTGCCGGGTTTACTGAAATAGATCCCGTGTTTGGCCGTCACGGTCTGGATATACTTATGATCGTCGGCATTTTCAAAGCCGGACTGGATCGTGTTATGATCGATATACGCAACGCTCTTCTCTGTTTTGACCCGCGGCACGCCCATAGCCTCGTACTGCAGATAAGCCATCGTGCCCGTCGAATCCTGCGTCAGCGTGCGGTCGATCCGGATCGCGATCTCTCCTCCGGGTCTCATGTCTCCGCTGACCAGATGCGCTTCCAAAATCTTATAAGCCAAGCTCTTCTTCATAAATTTACCGTCCTTCCTTTTTATTATTCTATAGCAAAAGGCTGTTTTCATCAACTGATTTTATTTGAAAGAAACGGAGTTCTGTGCTATAATCGGAGCAGGTGAAAAATATGGTGAAAATGTGGATCAAACTCAATAAAAACCATCGCATCGCGCATCAGGACGTGTATTTCTGCGAAGAGGCGCTCCTGTCCACCGACGACGGGATCCTGGACTCGATGCGGGACGTGTGCCGCAAGCTGGACGTGCCTGCGCCTGTGATCCTGCCCAAGCACGTCAACGAGATGGCGACGTTCGGCCGTGTCGTCTTCAAACCGGGAGACTTTATCGAAAGCGTGGATTTCGATTCTATGGAAACGGAGATCCTACGCGAAGACAAGAAAAAAGAGCGCGACACCTTCGGCGTCGGCTACTGATTTTGATTTTTTACTTGATTGTTTCTTCAGTTAAATATATAATAAAATTTGTGACTGAAACGTTATTTCGAAAGGACCGTTTTTTCTATGATCGACTTTAACCTCATCAAGACCGATCCCGACGCCGTCAGCGCGGCTCTGGCCAAGCGCGGCTACGTCGTGGATTTTACCGACATCCTGGCGCTGGACGCCAAGCGCAGAGAGCTCATCGCCGTCATCGACGCGGATAAAGCCACCCGCAACCGCGTTTCGGCGCAGATCCCGCAAATGAAAAAAGAGGGCAAGGACTGCGCGCCGATTTTCGAAGAAATGAAACAGCTCGGCGCGCGGATCGCAGAAGGCGACGCCTCTCTCGGCGCGGTGGAAGCCGAACTCAAAGAAAAACTGTCCTGCCTGCCCAATATGCCGGCTGACGACGTCGTAGCCGGCGGCAAGGAAAACAACCGGGTCATCCGTACGTTCGGGACGCAGCCGACCTTTGACTTTGAAGCCAAAGCGCACGTCGAGATCTGCGAATCGCTGGGCCTCATCGATTACAAACGCGGCGCCAAACTCGGCGGCAACGGCATGTGGATCTATCGCGGAGCGGGCGCGCGGTTGGAGTGGGCGCTGCTCAATTACTTCATTGAAGAACACCTCAAGGACGGCTACGAATTCCTGCTCGTACCCCATATGCTCAACTACGAATGCGGCTACACGGCCGGGCAATTCCCGAAATTCACCGACGAAGTCTACTGGCTCGACGGCGAACGCGGTCCCGGCGCGCGCTTCATCCTGCCCACGGCCGAAACGGCGCTGGTCAACCTGCACCGCGACGAGGTCCTCAACGAGGACGATCTGCCTTTCAAATACTGCGCCTATACCCCCTGCTATCGCCGGGAAGCCGGCAGCTATCGCAGCGAAGAGCGCGGTATGATCCGCGGACATCAGTTCAACAAGGTCGAAATGGTCCAGTATACCACTCCTGAAAACTCCGAGGCAGCCTATCAGGAGCTCATCGCCAAGGCCGAGCGTCTGGTGCAGGGCCTGGGTCTGCATTATCAGGTCAGCAAACTGGCCGCGGGCGACTGCTCCGCGTCCATGGCCTGCACCACGGATATCGAGGTATGGCTGCCGAGCATGGGCATCTATAAAGAAGTCAGCAGCGCCTCCAACGCCCGCGACTATCAGGCCCGCCGCGGCAATATCCGCTACCGTGTCAAGGAAACGGGCCGCCTCGCCTACGTCCACACGCTCAACGCCAGCGGTCTGGCCACCAGCCGCGTACTGCCGGCCATCGTCGAGCAATTCCAGAACGCCGACGGCAGCGTGACCGTACCGGAAGTCCTGCGCAAGTATTTCGGCGCAGATAGAATCACAAAATAAAACAGAAATCAGGGATCAGCATGAACGCTTTCTATGAATTATGCGCTTTGACACTGACCGACCGGAAAGAGCACCGTCCTTTCGAATCGAATATCGACTGGCAGGATATCGCCGACGCGGCTGACGCCTATCTGATGACGCAGATCGTTTTTGAAGGGATCAAGCGTGCTTCTCTCAATCCTTACACGACGCCGAACTACGCCGATCTTCAGGAGCGCAGCGAGCAGGACGGACTCAATCAGCTCCATATCGAAAGTCAGTGCCGGGACATCATCCGCGGGCTTTATGCCGACGGCGCTGCTTTCGTACCGGTGGGCGCCTTCCTGACGAAAATGGCCTATCCGTCCACGCAGCTTCGGTTTCTCAAGGAACTGGAGATCTATGTTCCCGATCCGCAGGAGGCCGACCATACGCTGACGCGGCTGGGCTATACGCTCAAAGACAGTTTTGAAGACCGCAAGTATTTCGTCAAAGACGACGCGATCACCGTCACGGTCTTGTACGAGGGCGTCTCCCCCGACGCCGAGTTTGCCGATGTCTTTAACTACAGCAAACTCCTGCATGCCGACAATTGCGTCAGCACGCGCATTTTCGACGTTCCCACCCGCATCCCCACGCAGGAAACCGCGATCGAGTATCTGATCCGTCAGGCGGCGCAGGCTTTCCTCTGCGGCGGCCTTTCTCCGCTGGAAGTATGGGACATCCTGCTGTTTGCGCACAGTTTCCGGCCTGATAAAAACAAGCTGTTCGCCCCGCTTCGCCGGGACGGACTGGCGCTGTTCGCCTCGGCCGTTTTCGCCATCGGCAGCGAATACTTCAGCGATGAATTCGACGACTATTTCATCACCAGCTGCATGATCACGCCGGAGATCACGGAAGAGCTCTGCCGCGACACGCTGCTGGCCAATCCCGGCTGGGATATGTGGAGCAATCGCCGACAGTTCCGGGTGCCGATGCGTTACCGGAAAAACTCTGCCGCCGCCCGGTTCTTCGACGTGCTGTTTCATAACGGTCCCGCGCAGCCGCTCAATTTCGACCGTGAGCGTCTTCCGCTGCTCTCCGATCTGGGTTTGGTATGAAACAGCGGGATCTTGAGTCGCGGCGAAAAATCGTTCAGATCCTTTCCATCCTTACGGTAGTGGTCCTTCTGGGCCTGGCTAGCGTTTTTCTGTTGCCCGTTTTTCTGCGCGATCCGAAAGCGCTCAAAGAGCTGTTCTCCGGTACCTGGGGCGTCCTGATCTTCCTGGCGCTGCAAATACTGCAGGTCTTCATTGCTCTGCTTCCCGGCGAAGTCGTCGAGCTGGCCGCCGGTTACAGCTTCGGCACCTTTTGGGGAACGGTGCTGGTCTATGCGGGGATCGCTATCGGCGCGACGCTGACCTTTTTCCTGATCCGACGGTTCGGCAAGGCCGCCGTCGACACCCTGATCGACGACCGGTCCCGGCGCAAGGTCTTCCGTCTTCTCAATTCAGAAAAAAGAGACTATATCGTATTCCTGCTTTATTTCATCCCCGGCACGCCCAAGGATCTGTTCAATTTCATCGTGCCGCTGACGAAAATGAGCTACGGCCGTTTCATGCTCATCACGATGATCGCGCGGTTCCCTGCCGTCATCAGTTCCACGATCTCCGGCCAACTCATCGAGCAGAAAAGCTGGCTTTTCTTCGGGATCGTCTACGGCTTAACCGCCGTTCTGAGCGTCATCGGCTCGATCGTCTATAAGAAAATGATGGAGCGCCAGGGCGACGTCGTGAAACTCTCGCCCTCTTTCCTGCCCGTCGTTCCCTACGCCGCTCCGTTCACAGCGACCGAAGCGGCGATCCGTGCTTTCCGCGCCGGAGAACTCGACGGTCCCGCCCTCAAATCGGCCGTCAGCACCGACCCCGTCACAGACGAAAAAACGCTGGTCGCGGCCGTTCAGTCCTGCCTGATTACCGGTGAGGATGGCGAAAACCTGCTGACGGCACATCCGGAGATCAAGCTGAGTCCCCGCGGCGCGGCGGAGCTCTTTTTCGTGACGGCCGATCCGGCTCTGCTGCCGCAATTGGAAAACTGCGATGATGAAACGGCCGACGTCTTCGGCTGCTGCGTTCAGGAAACCGACGTCCTCCTGTATCTGAGACGGCGGCAAGCCTCCGGCGAGTATCAGGCGGGAGCGCGGCATTTCCGCTATGAAGCGGTGCAGGAAAACGACGGCGTACGCCTCACGATCCGCGGCGACAAACCGTCCTTCTATCGGCTGGGACTCTATCTGCCTTCCGACGCCGTCGCCCTCAACGGGCGTCCCGTCCGACCCGGACGGGTAATCTGGTTTGAAAAGCGCCATCGCCGGGAAGAAACGTATTTCGTCTCTTTCTCCTGAGAGTCGCAACTTTTCCCTTCTTACTAAAAAGCAACCCCCGGTTTCAAACATGAAACCGGGGGTTCTCTTTTTCTTCTTCAGATAAAGAATTTTTTGTGCAGCGAACGACGCAGCGGCGGGCAGATCGCGATGACGAGCAACATGCCTCCGACGAGGATCGCCGCCACGAGCGGATAGAGACTCCACCAGCGCATGGGAACGCTGAAAGCGACTTTGATCAGAAACTCGATGAGCACGCACAGCGCGCCCAGCCCCATAACCGCGCCGCCGAGGATATACAGTTGGCGATGTCGGCGCGCGCCCACGGTATAGCGCAGCAAGGCGATGATCGTTTCCCCGAACAATATCACGGCGCCTCCGATCGGAAAGGCAAACGGCAGAAACCAGTCCCCACCCGTCTTGAGGCACACGTAGAGCGTCAGCAGCAGGAGCGATGCCAGCGCGCACGGATAAAAAATCACGGGATTGGGCCGACGGAACCAGAACGGCAGACAGAACGACACATATCCGAACAGCAATCCGCCGGCTACGTAACCGCTCCAGCCGATGCCTCCGTTCAGTCTGAAATCGATCAGCAGGCACACCAGAAGCGGGACAGCGAAAACGACGGTCAGGATAAACATCAGCCCGCTGCGGCTGACAGTCTCGCTTTCATGAACGCGCGGCGGATACGGAGGCGGATCGGCCGGTTCGATGATCTCCGGATGATAAACGGGCAATCCGCAAAGAGGGCATTTCTGCGCTCCCTTCTGCAGCTCTACTCCGCATTTGACACAATACATACGCTCCCTCCTATGAATCGTTGGATTCGACGCTGACGTGCAGGCCGAGACGGACGAGCTTGGTAAAAACCTTTTCTTCCAAACGCGCTTCGACGGTGTTCCGCACGATATTGATGAACGTCCTTCCGTTCCAGCTGACGACGCCGGCGTTATACGGCGCGATGGACTGAGGCCCGAGTACAAACTCGATCCGAGTGATGAAAGGCGCCATCTCGGCGGGCAGTTCCACGTTTCCGATATTGGAAAGGCTCATGGAAGAGACCCGTTCGCCGACGGTGTCGAATACCGCGCGCATGATAAGGTTTTTCAGGAAAAGAGGTACGACTTTTACAACAGGATTCTGTTCGCTGGTTACATTCGGCGTGAAAATCGCTCTCATGTTTTTGGCCGTGATGCTGAGCTGCATCTGATTGTGAACCAGCCGGATCAGTTCTTCAAAATCATATTCGCCCATCCGCGGGTCAACGCCGATATTGGCCACCGCCACAAAATTGCGCAGCGTTTGCCCGCCGTAAAGCTTCCGCAGATTAACCGGGATCTGGACCTTGACTTTGCGCCTTTTTTGAACCTTCGGCACATCCTCGGCCTGGATCTCCAGGATCGATTCCAACAGAACCGCGGTCAGAAACGCCGTGACGGTCACGCCGCGTTCGCGGCTCGCCCGGAGCAGCTCGCCGCTGTCGAGGATCCCGGACGTCACGTGCAGGAACCGACCCGGTTCAAGTACGCCGCCGAAGCGGTAGACGTTCCGCTCGTCGCGCGGCGCCGAAACGGGGCCGACGTTATGCTGAAAACTGTCCTCCAGTTCCTCCGGATGCGGCGGTTCGTGCGTGTCCAGCACGCCGCAGGTATTCGGCACCTCCGTCCCGTACCGCAGGCGCACGTAGGCCGCGGCCAGTGTTTTGATGAAAACCAACGCGCCGGTGCCGTCGGTCACCGCGTGGAAGTACTCCACCGCCATCCTTTCCCTATAATAAAGCACACGGATCGCACACCGGCGGATGTCGGCGCGTTTCATGCCGATCAACGGCTGACAGCCGTCCTCGCGCACCGTCGGCGCGCTCTCCAGTTCCTCGAGATAATACCAGAACATACTGCGTCGCAAACGCGCACACATCGAAGGAAAGCGCGGCGCCGTCTCGTCGAGCGCCTGCTGCAGGAGCGTCGGATCCACCGGATCGCGGAAGCTGACGGAAAGGCGGAACGCGTTGCTCCAATGACGACGCAACGCCGCCGGAAAGATCAATCCGGCGTTATCAAGCCGCATCCAGCGAAGCGGCCGTTGTTTTTCCGCCATGGCGCATCCTCCTTTCCCATCCGGAAAACTTGCTTCTATTATATTATGAGAAGCCGGTTTCGTCCAGCGGTTTACCGAAAAGCGCCGTATCCGGCGGATACGGCGCTGACGTGCTCTGTTCGGTATGATCCCGGGAAAGGACGCGGGTCAGACAGACTTTTTGGCGTGAACCACGATGAGGATGCCGGCCAGTACAATGAGGCCAGTAACAACCGCCACCACCGCCGCCGTGATCACGACGGTCCAGACGATCCCGTTCTGTCCGTTTGTCGTCCCGTTGTCGCCGATCTGGTTCGTTACAGTCGGCGCAGCGGTCGGTTCGCCGGAAGGCGTACCGATCGGACCGCCCGGGTTTCCGCCCGGAAAACCGCCGGAGGCTCCGTCTTTGGAAGCATTCGCCGTCGCGACGGACGTGCCGTTGATCGTCAGGCTGTAGGTCTGCCCCTCCGTCAGCGCATCCGAGCTGAAGAAGATATAGGTCGCGGCGCGCAGAGCCGTCGCGCTGCAAAGGGTGTTGCCGGACGCATCGAGGATCGCGATCTTGTCTCCCGTCTGAACAGCAAGCGTAGAGCCGTTTTCCATCGCGTCGGGGAAACCGCCCGGATTTCCTCCCGGGAAACCGCCCGGGAAACCGAGGGTCGTACCGGCGTCCGCGTCGCCGGACGCAGCGTCGGTCGTGCTGCCTATGCTTCCGGTCTCGCCGACCGTATCGGAAGTAGGTCTCGAACCGGGACGCCCACCGGGATTGCCGGGTTGTCCGCCGTTCATACCGCCCCTCCCGGAGGCACCGTAGGTTACATAGACCTGCCCCGCCTGATTCGGCGTCTGCGCCATACCGGACGAGCCGACCGCGAGAACCGTACCGCCGGAGACCGTCAGTGTTTTTTCACTGTCGAGAGGAGAATTGTCGTTGCGGGACGAGGAGAAAACCGTGACGACGCCGCCCGAGATCGTGAGCGTGCCGTTCGAGTCGATACCGTCGCCGTTCTGCGCGTCCACCCAGACCGTGCCGCCGGAGATCGTGCAGTCAAAGGCATAATCCGTCAGATCGCTGTTGGCGGCGTTGATTCCGTCATCGGTCGCGTGGACCGTGATCGTTCCCGAATAGATGTGGATCTGCGCGCCCTCGATGCCTTCGTTGCTTTTCACGATCGTAAGGATCGGACCGGCGGTCCCCTCCTCGCCGATCGTCAGGAACAGATCGGATTTGATCCCGTCGTCGACCGCGCTCACCGTGATCGTTCCGCTGAGGATGTTGAGCGCCTGATCGGATTTGATCCCGTCGTTGGCGTTGACCGTGACGTTCAGCGTCAGCTCCTGTATCGTCAGAGAAGCCTCGCCCTCCGCTTCGGTGGTCGCGCCGCCCTTGATGCCGTTCTTGCCGTTGGCGACGACGTTGAGCTCTCCCGTTCCGCAAAGAACGATCTGCGAGCCGTCTTTTCCCTTGATGACCGCGTTTTCGGCGCTGCCGTTGTCCGGATAGGTCTCGTCGTTGTTCATCTCGCTGTCGGTCAGGGTATTGACCGTGCCGCCCAGGACCAGAATGGTAACGGCTGTGCTCTTGTTGCAGCAGATCGGCGCCGTATTCGACGAGCTCAGGCTGAGTCCGGCGAGCACCAGCGTAACGCCTTTCGTGCCCTTTTTGACGGTAACGGAACCGTCGGAGCAACTCCCGCTGAGAACGTAGACGCCCGCGGACGTGATCTTCAGAGCCGTGCCGGAGACCTCATAACCGGCATACGCGCCCTCTGTGACCGCAATGGCCTGATCGGAGAAGACAAACGAAGTCGCGTCGGTCAGATCCGCCTCAACCGTTTCTGCCGAAACGGAAAAGCTTTGTGCGCTGACGAACAGCAGCAGGATCGCGACGCATAGGATAACGGATAATTGTTTTTTCATCATGGTTCCCTCCTTTTCAACCTATCATGATGTGCCGAAGGGTTCCTCCCTTCGCTTCTTATTCTACACGGCGTTCTTAAATCTTCTTGAAATTCCGAAAAAAGTTTTTTAAGAAGTTTTTCAGCAGATCGCCGTAGAATCGTGTATAATAAGAATCAAGGGCACGCGCCCGGCGGGAGGTAGTTTTATGCAAATCCTAATCGTGGAAGACGAAGTCTCTCTGTCCAAGGCGATCAAAAGACTTCTCGAGCAAAAGGGGTACTTCGTCGACGCCGTTTACGACGGGCTCTCCGCCGTCGACTACGCCAAGGGGATGGAGTACGATCTGATCATTCTCGACTTGATGCTGCCGAAACTGGATGGTTTTGAGGTCGTGCGCCTGCTTCGCAAAGACAACGTCGGCACTCCGATCCTCATGCTGACGGCCCGCACGACGACACGCGACAAGGTCACGGGACTCAATACCGGCGCCGACGACTATATGACCAAGCCTTTCGATACCGAAGAACTGCTGGCCCGCGTCGCAGCTCTGACGCGCCGTACCGGCGAGGTGATTGTCAACACGCTCGACTATGCGGATCTGTCGCTCAACGTCAACTCGGCCGTTCTTTCCTGCGGCGAAAAAAACGTCCAGCTCAGCCATAAAGAATTTGAAGTTCTCAAGATCTTTCTTTATAATCCAACCATGACCGTCATGACCGACACGCTGATCGTCCGCGTTTGGGGCGTCGAATCCGACGCCACGGACAACAACGTCGAGGTATACATCTCCTTTATCCGTAAAAAACTTCGGTTCCTCGGCTCCCGGGTCTCCATCCGCAAGATCCAGAAGATCGGCTACCGGCTGGAGGAGGCGGAAACATGCTGAAGCAATACCGGCGGCGGTTCATCGCCGCTACCACGGGTCTCGTCGGCGCCGCCCTGCTCGTCATGTTCATCGCCCTGGGCGTGACGATGTACCGGAACGTCTATACCGAACTGCGCAACACCATGAGTATGGTCCTCCGCCCGTGGAACGAGGCGGGCGACGGATTTCAGTCGCTCCGTCCCTCCGACCGTCCGGATCCTCCTGAACGGCCCGACGGCACTCCGCCGCGGCACGGCCAAACCGACCGCATCACGGACGAAGCGATCGTGACCGTGTTTTATAACAAAGCAAGCGGCGAGATCTCCGTCCTGTCCGACACGACGCTGGACGACGACGGCGCGCAGCTTGCCGCCGCCATCGAACGGATCACGACGCTGGCGAATGATTTCGGCACGCTGAACGACGAAGGGCTGATCTACTGCCGGGAAGGACAGGACGCTTTCTGCAAAATCGCTTTGACGGACGTTTCGTACGCACGGACGCGCATTCTGAACCGCCTGCTGACGCTCGCGGCTCTGTTCGTCGCGTCTTTGGCGTTGGTTTTCCTCATCAGCCTTTTGCTCGCCAAACGCGCGGCGCGACCCATGGAGGACGCCATTCGGATGGAGCGGCAGTTCGTCGCGGATATTTCTCATGATCTGAAAACCCCGATCACGGTCATCCTGGCCAACAACAGCATCCTCAAACTCAATCCCGACGCGAAGGTTTCCGAACAGGAGCAATGGCTCGAGAGCACGGACACGGCAGCAAAGAATATGATGACGCTGGTCAACGAGATGCTGACGCTTTCGGCGCTCGAATCGACGGAAAGAAAGGCGGAAAAAACAGCCGTAGATCTGTCTGAGGCGGCGGAAAAGAGCGTGCTGCAGATGGAATCTCTGACTTACGACCGCGGAGTGATCCTTGAGTCCGATATTGACCCCGGGATCACGATCCTGGCCAACCGGGAATATACCGAGCGCATCTGCAACGGTCTGATCGAAAACGCGATCAAGTACGAGCCCGTCGGCGGCCGTGTCACGGTCACGCTCAAAAGGAACAGGAAAACGGCGACGCTTACCGTTCGCAACTCCGGCAGCGTGATCGCAGAAGAGGATTTGCCGCATATTTTCGAGCGGTTCTACCGCGGCGACAAAGCGCGCACTTCACAAGACGGACACGGACTGGGGCTTCCGATCATCCGTCAGATGGCCGAATCCTTTGGCGCCGAGATCCGCGCCGTCAGTTCTCCCGAAGACGGTACCGCCTTCCTCGTCACCGTCTCCATCGTTGATTGAACCTCTCCTGTCAAAAAGACCGCGTTCCGTATCGAACGCGGTCTTTTTTATCGGTTCTATTTCTGCGATGCGGAGCCGATGGTCAAGAGCAAACGCAAAAGCGCTTCTCCGTCGTCGACCTCGCTGACGAGCAGCATCTCCTTCGCGCCCGGATACGGGATCTCACGCGGCGCGTCGGGTAAAAGGGATTTTGCCGCTGCGGTCGGTTTGAGCAGGAGACGATCGTCATAGATCCCTCCGATGACGCGGCCGCGGTAATAGAGAAGATACTCCCCCATCATGGGCCGCCAGCTCAGCTCGTCGCAAGCCGTCTGTTCGGCGATATACGTCATGTATTCCTTACTGCTTGCCATGGGAAACCTCCTTGAACCATTCTTCGTCGGGGACCATCTCAACTTTTCCGATACGGCAATCCGCGCCGACGATGACGACGCGCATCGCGTCGCCGAGCCGTACCGTCCTGTCCCGGCCCGGGAAATTCGCCCGATAATGCTCCGGATCGGAAAGGCACCGGTAGGGAAGCTCCTGGATACGGATCATGCCTTCGACGGTATTGGCCGGGATCTCGACAAATATCCCTGTTTCCGTGATACCGGAGATTACGCCGTCATAGCATTCGCCAAGATAACGGGAAATATACTCTGCCTTCTTGACGTCGTCGGCGTCCCGCTCGGCTTCCATGGCGCGGCGCTCACATTCCGAACAGCTGACGCCCAACTCGTGCACAACAGTACCGTAGCGCTCCGCCTCCTCCGCCTTCCCGTCCAACAGGAGTTTGAGCACGCGATGTGTGTACAGATCCGGGTAGCGGCGGATCGGAGAGGTGAAATGACAATAATTCCGCAGGGACAGTCCGAAATGGCCCATGTTTTTTTCCGAATAACGCGCTTTGGACATGGCGCGCAGCATGATGCGGCTCACCAGCGGGCGTAGCCCCTTTTCCTCTGCGCGGGTCAGAACGTCGGCCAGCTGTCCGGGGTGGATCTCTTCTCTCGCGCCGCGGATCGGGATCCCGAGATTGGAGCAGAACTCCGTAAAGCTGCGGAGTTTCCCCTCCTCCGGCTGCTCGTGCACCCGGTACAGGATCGGCATTTCGGCATAACAGCACATCTCCGCCACGGTTTCATTGGCCGCCAGCATGAATTGCTCGATCATGGCGTCGGCACGGCCCTGCACGCGCGGACGCACGTCGACGGCACGGCCTTTTTCATCGAGCGTAAAACTCGCTTCCGCGATCTCCATGTCGATTCCCCCGCGTCGGGCGCGTTCGCCGGCCAACGCGCGGGCCGCCGCGTCCATCTCCAGTAAATCCGGCATGAGGTCTGCCAGCGCCGCCGCCTCGGGACCGGACGGATCGTTCAGGGCCGCGCTCACGTCGTCGTACACGAGACGCCGCCGCGAGCGGATAAAAGACCGGTATACGCCGTCGTTGGCGATCCGACCGTCGGGCGATACGGTCATGAAAACCGAGAGCGTAAGACGCACGACGCCCTCGTTGAGCGAGCAAATCCCGTTGGACAGGCTTTCCGGCAGCATCGGCACGACCGTCCCCACCGGATACACGCTTGTACCGCGGATACGCGCTTCCTGATCGAGAGCGCCGCCCTCGCAGACGTATTCGCTCACGTCGGCAATATGCACGCCGAGCCGCCAGCCTCTGCCGGCCGCCAGCGATTCAATACTGACCGCATCGTCAAAATCCTTGGAATACGCGCCGTCAATAGTGAAAATCGTCTCTCCCGTTAAATCGAGGCGGCCCGCTCGCTGCTCGTCGGTCGGCTCCGCCTCGGCGGAAACGGCGGCCGCCTCGGCCAGCACGTCATCCTCAAATTCGAGAGAAAACCCGTGGCTCGCCGCCACACTCAGCATATCGACGCCTTTGTCCCGTTCCGAGCCGAGCACGCGCGTCACCACGCCCTCCGGCAAACGTTCGCCGTCGTTGAAAAATCGGGTGACGCGCACCACGACTTTGTCCCTCTCCCTGGCCGGCAAGCTTTCCCTGCCGCGGATCAGGATACGGGTGCCGAGACGTCTTTCGTCCGGTTCCACCAGACCGGGCCGCCGATATGTGCCCACGACGGTCTCATTGGCGCGGCGAAGAACGCCGACAATCTCTCCCTCGTCATCTGAGCGGAGCGTTTCCACACGCCGCGCCAGCACCGCGTCTCCGTGCAGAGCACCGTGAAGGGATTTATGCGGAATAAACAGAACCGGCGCGCCTTCCTCGTCGTCAATGAAAAACGCAAAGCCCCTCTCGTTGCCCCTCAGCGTGCCGCGGCGCAGGCCCAACTGAGAAGGCAGCGCGTATTTTTTCTTAGCCGAAATCACCAGTTCGCCCTGTCGGACCAGTTCGTCAAGGGCCGCAGAAAGCGCGTCGCGTTCAAAACGCGTGTTCCCGATCTCCAAAGCGCGCAGCAGAGTCAGGAAATCGCGCGGCGCTTCGGCTATCACGGAAAGGATCTTTTCTTTGAAATTCATCATTGCTCCTAAAAAAAACCTCGCGCCGCAATACGGACGCGAGGGTCATGCTTGATGGGTTAGGCTACCTTGGTCAGGATCGCAATCACCAACGCCAGCGCCATCACAACGGCCGCCAGAATCTTGGTGTACTTGTTGAGTTTCTTGGATTTGCTGCTCCCGCTCTTGCCGAATTCACTCTCGGTATTGGACGAGCCCATGATGCTCGACATCCCCTCGTCATTGCCCTCCTGCATCATGACGCAAACGACCAGAAGCGCACCGGCAATGACCAGAAGCGCGGAAGCGATGATTTTCAGAACATCCATTATCGTTACCCCCAATGTGTTTGTAGGCTTGTTTCTCAATTCAATATATGAACTATATCATAGATTCGGATTTTCTGCAATACTTTTTTTATTCTCCCTTTTCTTCGCCGTTTTGCGAAAAAAAACAGTTGACTTATTCCCGCGCTTTATATATAATGGCTTATGTCGCTGGAAACCAGCGGCAGGATGTCGTCGCGGGGTGGAGCAGCTGGTAGCTCGTCGGGCTCATAATCCGGAGGTCGTGAGGTTCAAATCCCACCCCCGCAACCATTCCTTTTTTTATGGCGGCGTAGCTCAGTTGGCCAGAGCATTCGGTTCATACCCGAACGGTCAGCGGTTCGAATCCACTCGCCGCTACCATAGGCAATCGGCGAGGAATCGCTTTTTGTATATAATACGGTCCCGTGGTCAAGCGGTCTAAGACATCGCCCTTTCACGGCGGTAACAGGGGTTCGATTCCCCTCGGGATCACCACACGGGAGCATAGCTCAGCTGGGAGAGCATCTGCCTTACAAGCAGAGGGTCACAGGTTCGAGCCCTGTTGTTCCCACCAAGATAACCACCCCGCCGGTGGTTTTTTTGATTTTCAGCACACAACGTATGATTCTGTTGAAAATCCTCCGTCTTGCGTTTTTGCCCGACAAGCCCGTGCCGTCGTTATCACACGGCGCAACGGACGGACGCCGGGCGAACGGGCCAATCCGGCGCAGAAGGTGCACGAGGAGACGGAACACCGCAACGCCATGCAGAGCCGCGTCATCAGAACTGCGGCGACCTGCATAATTAGCTCGAATGCTCAAACGCCCCGGAAGTCATCGCTTCCGGGGCGTTTTTTGTTATTCGTTTTCTTTTTCCTGCATCACGCTGAGATACGACGGACGGATGATTTTGCTGGCGCTGACCAGCTCCTCGATGCGGTGCGCACTCCAGCCCACGATCCGGGCCACGGCAAACATCGCGGTATACAGTTCCATTGGAATACCCAGCATGTCGTAAACAAAGCCGCTGTAAAAATCAATATTCGGGCTGACGCCTTTGTAAATCTTCCGCTTCCGCGCGATCAGCGCCGGCGCGGCCTCTTCGACACAGCGATACAAAAGCAGATCGTCCTCCCGGTGCTTTTCATGAGCCAGCGTCTCCACGTACGAACGAAACACCTTTGCCCTCGGATCGGAAAGCGAATATACCGCGTGACCCATCCCGTAGATCAGACCCTGCCGGTCAAAGGCTTCCTTATCCAGTAGTTTTGTCAGATACATCTCGATCTCGTCCCGGTCTGCGTGATCCCGGACCTGCCGGCGGAGATCCTCCATCATCTTCATCACTTTGATATTGGCCCCGCCGTGCTTCGGCCCTTTGAGCGACGACATGGCGGCCGCGACGGTGGAATATGTATCCGAGCCCGAAGACGTGACGACGCGCGTCGTAAACGTCGAATTGTTGCCGCCGCCGTGTTCCATATGCAGGATCAGCGCCGTATCGAGCACCTTGGCTTCCGTCGCCGTATATTTCTGATCCGGCCGGAGCATCCGCAGCAGATTTTCCGCCGTGGAAAGCTCGGGGCGCGGCAGATGGATATACATGCTCTCTTGATGCTCGGAATATTTATAAGCGTGATAAGCGTATACCGCCAGCATAGGAAAGACCCCGATCAGGCCGATGCTTTGCCGCAGGACGTTAGCCAGCCCCGTATCGGCGACGGCCTCGTCGTAAGACGCCAGCGTAAGGATGCTTTTCGTCATGGAATTCATGATGTCGCCGGTCGGCGCTTTCATGATGACGTCGCGGGTGAAATTACCCGGAAGCGTACGGCTGTTTCCGAGAACATGACAAAACTCATCGAACTCTTCTTCGGTCGGCAGTTCACCCATCAGCAGCAGATAAGCGATGCGTTCAAAACCGTAATGATCCGGGCCGATGCGATCGAGCAACCGTTCGATGCGGTATCCCCGATACCAGAGTTCGCCGTCGCAAGACGTTTTTTGACCGTTCTCCTCCCGGAAAGCCACGATCCTGGAGATATTGGTCAATCCGGTGAGCACGCCGTTTCCGTTCAGGTCGCGCAGACCGAGATTCACCCCGTAGCGAACATACAGCTCCGGAGCAATACGCGCGTTCGCGACGCAGCCGGGGATCTTTCCGGCGGTATATTCGTTCATCTTTTCAATCGGCAGCATGATGATTCGTCTCCTTTCCATTTTCTTATGACAGAGCGACGCGGCAAAAGAGACCGACGATACGATGCCCGGGCATGTTTTCTTTTCGCGTTTGTGTGTTGATTATTTCCCGGTAAGCCGGAACTGCATCCGGACGGGATTGTGATCCGAATACGCAAAGCCCGTATCAATCGGGACTGCTGTCAGGACCTCGATATTATCCGAAACCATGAAGCCGTCTATCGTGACGACAAACTGGCCCGGGTGATACGCGCTGTCCGCATTGCGGCAGCTCGGGACGGGTGCCGTCGTGTCGATCGGCGCGACCAGTGAAACGTGCATTCCGTCGAAGGTCCCGGCCGGGATCGCCTGCGCCCAGGTATAAAGGACGTCGGCTTTTCCGAAATATACGCTCGAGTCGCCCAGGATGTCCTTATTGAAATCCCCTCCGGCCAGGCAATAGTTGCCTTTGGCATACTCGCCTTCCATATCGTCGATGAGCTTCTTGAGCTGTTCGGTCGCGATGGTGCCGTCGGAGGTATAGGCCGACAGATGGAAGTTATACAGGACCAGTTCCCCGCCGCCGGCCACGGCAATGCGGTTTTTGGAGTAGCAGCGATCCAGGTCAACCAGTTTGGTCAGTCCCGTTTCGATCGGCAGCTCGACGCGCTCGGCCGCGGTAATGGTCTGCGCGGCAAACGTCATCAGACCCGATTTGGACGCGCCGTGAGGCTGAAGGAACGGATAGAACAGGAACGGAGAATCGAAGTTCTGCGCAAAAGTATAGCTTTTCCCGCTCAGCGCGTCGGTCAGATAGGGTCGCTCGTCGACGTGATAGGTGCGTGTCGAATCAGTGTCCGTTTCCTGCACAAAATAGTAGTCGGCGTTCTGTTCTTTGAGAAAGGCGCCGATCTTTTTCAGGTTAGCGTCCAGACGCTCCCGGGACCATGCCCAGGACTGCGTGCCGCCGTCCATGAAAAATCCATAATCCGCCTCATAAGCACCGAAGCCGATGTTATAGGAAACGATCGTATAGTCTCGATCCGTCTCGGCCTGCGCCGATTCCGCCGTTCCCTGGACGGTCAACGGTCCGTTTCCAAGCCGATGATAGGCGATCAGGACATACGCGACATAAGCAATAACGACGACGAGGAGCGCGGCGACGACAATGCCGATGATTTTAAGAGCTTTTTTCATAACGACACCTCTCGTTTTTCTTTTATCATACCATACCGGCAGATCTTTATCAACCCGCGAAATCAAAACAACTCGTTAGGCCCGTCGGGCAATCCGAAGAGCAGTTTGCTCCGGTCGTGACAATCGGACGTCCAGAGCAGACGGCCGCCGGCGGAGCGGATGCGCGCGCGGAGCCGTTCCTCAGGATAGGGTTTGGTACGGTAGCCTCTGACGATAGCGCCGGTGTTGATCTCGAAAACGCAGCCCTTTTCCAGCAGAGCGTCGAGAGCGGCGTCGGCCGCGGCCACGTATCTGGGATGCGTCGTGTCGAACAAACGATCCCCCTCGTTGAATTTGGTCACCAGATCGAAGTGTCCGACGACTGTGCAGTGCGTTTTATCGTACAGATCCGCCATCAGCGCGTAATAATGCTCCGCGAACGCGTACCAGTCGCCGCCGTAATGCCGTTCCACGGCCTCCGCCTGCAGGGCGGCGGACATGTCCACCGGCAGATAGCGCCCGTCTTTATATAAGTAATGCACAGAACCGATGATATAGTCGCACGGCAAAACCGGCCGATCCGAGTAATAATCCTGCTCGAGGCCGACGTAGACGGCGATACGCCCGGCATACTCGGCTTTGAGCGCGGCGAGTTCGCCAAAATACGCCTCCGTCCCCTCTTTCGTCATACAGAAGCTGTCGTCGAAAGCCGTATAGGAGTGGCCGGAAAAACCGATTGACGGGCATCCGAGCGAGAGCGCCGTTTCGATCAGTTCGCGGGGCGTGTTCTTTCCGTCGCAATAAACGGTGTGGGTATGAAAATTGGACGGCGTCATGTCGTCATCTTCTCCTGTTTGACTTTGTGGTCTATGATATGCCGGGAAGCCAGCTCGCGCTGTACGTCCTCGACGGAAATACCCAGCTGTACCATCAGCACCATCGCGTGATAGGCCAGATCAGCCAGCTCGTAGACGGTCTCTTTCTTATCCTCGGCTTTTCCGGCGATGATAACCTCCGTGCATTCTTCTCCAACTTTTTTGAGGATCTTATCCAGCCCCTTCTCAAACAGATAAGTCGTATAGGAACCGGCGGGCCGTTCGAGGCGGCGCTGTTCCAGCAATTCATATAAACCGTTCAGACTGAATTCCCGGCGCTCGTCATCCTGAAAAACAGGCTTGGTGAAACACGAATCGCTTCCGGTATGACAAGCCGGGCCGTCCTTTTCCACCACGACGAGCAGCGCGTCGGCGTCGCAATCAGCCGTAATGCTCACGATATGCTGATAGTTTCCGCTGGTCTCTCCCTTGAGCCAGAGCGCGCGGCGCGAGCGACTGTAGAAACAGGTCAGCTTCTTTTCGATGGAAACAGCCAGGCTTTCCCTGTTCATATAAGCCACCGTCAGGACTTTTTTGCTGACGGCGTCGACGACGACGGCAGGGATCAATCCATTTTCGTCAAACTTCAATTCGTTCATGTCCAGCATCGGTCATAACCTCACATTGATATGGTTTTCTTTCATTTTTTGCTTCAGCACGGGGATCTCCACTTCGCCGAAATGAAAGATCGAAGCGGCCAATCCGGCGTCGACGTCGGGCAGTTCCCGGAACAGGCGGATGAAATCCCCGATCCCGCCGGCGCCGCCCGAAGCGATGACCGGCACGTTGACCGCGTCAAGCACGGCGGCAAGCATTTCAATATCGAACCCGCCCCGGACGCCGTCCGTGTCGATGGAATTAACGACGACTTCGCCGGCGCCGAGCCCAACGCAGCGGCGGATCCAGCCGATAGCCTCCATGCCGGTATCCACGCGCCCGCCTTTGGCAAAGACGCGGAACTCTCCGTCGACTCGTTTGACGTCGGCGGAAAGCACGACGCACTGATCGCCGTAGCGCTTGGCCGCCCGCGCGATCAGATCGGGATCCTCGATCGCGCCGGTGTTGACGCTGACTTTGTCGGCGCCGCACTTGAGGACGCGGTCGAAATCCTCAATGCTGTGAATGCCGCCGCCCACGGTAAGGGGGATGAAGATCTGTGACGCGACCTGCCGCAGGATGTCGGTAAAGAGTTTTCGTCCCTCCACAGAAGCGGTGATGTCGTAAAAAACCAGTTCATCCGCGCCGCTGTCCGAGTAATGCGCGGCCAGTTCAACCGGAGACGCAACGTCGCTGACGCCCTGAAAATTGACGCCCTTGACAACGCGGCCGTCTTTGACGTCGAGGCAGGGGATGATACGTTTCGTGATCATTGTGCCGCCTCCTCGATCGCGCGCGCGAGGTCGATCGCACCGGTATAGTAGGCTTTGCCGACGATGACGCCGTACAGATCCAACTCGCGCAGACGGCGGACGTCTTCGATCGTCGAAACGCCGCCCGAAGCGACGAACCGCATCCGGAACGCGGCCGACAGTTCTCTGTACAGCGCCAGATTGACGCCCTTCATCGCGCCGTCGCGGGAAATATCCGTGCAGATCACGGTGCTCACGCCGGCGTCCTGCAGACGTGTCAACAGTTCAGCCGCGGTCACGTCCGCCTGCTCGCGCCAGCCCCGGATCGCCGCCCTGCCGTCCCTGATATCGACGCCGACGGCGATCTTATCGCCGTAGCGGACGACGGCTTTGGCCAGAAACGCCGGATCCGTCACGGCGGCCGTTCCCAGTACGACCCGGTCGACGCCGCATTCAAAGTATTTCTCCGCCGTTTCCATCGTTCGGATCCCGCCGCCGATCTCGGTAAAAAGCGGCGTAGTTTGCGCGATGCGGCGCACGGTCTCCAGATTGGGCGTGCTGCCGTCGCGCGCGCCTTCCAGGTCCACCAGATGCACGTGGGCGGCGCCTTTGCGGACAAAAGCTCTCGCGACCTCCGTCGGATCGTTGTCGTAGACCGTCATCGCCGCGTAATCGCCGCGCAGCAGACGCACGGCCTTATTTTCATATAAATCAATAGCCGGAAAAACGATCATGTCGCCGCTCCTTCGCAAAAGGCCCGCAGGATCGCCAGCCCCACGCGGCCGCTTTTTTCGGGATGAAACTGACATCCCATCACGTTGTCCCGCGCTGCGACCGCCGTCAGCTCGGCGCCGTATTCGGTCGTGGCGACGAGGCTGTCCTCGCAGTCGGCGGCGTAATAGGAATGCACAAAGTACACGCAATCGTTCGGGCGCACATACCGCAGCAGCGGACAGGGGCGCACGAAATGCAGGGCGTTCCAGCCGATGTGCGGGATCTTGAGCGAGGCCGGGATCACGCCCGCCATAGGAACGACGTGACCTTTCAGCAGGCCCAATCCGTCGTGGAGGCCGTACTCGCTGCTGGTTTGAAAGAGCAGCTGCATTCCGAGGCAGATGCCGAGCAGATCTTTGCCGCGGGCGGCTTCCTCCCGAACGAGCCGATCCAGGCCCGTGCGGCGCAGTTTTTCCGCCGCGTCGCCGAAAGCGCCCACGCCCGGCAGCACAAGTTTATCCGCCGCACGCAGCACCGCCGGATCCGACGTTACCGTCGCCTCGGCGCCGACGCTTCGCAGCGAACTGACCAGCGAAAAGAGATTCCCGACCCCGTAATCGATCACGGCGATCATCCGATCACTCCCTTGGTCGACGGGACCTCATCGGCAAAGCGTTCTTCCAACGCGACGGCCTGACGCAGGCTCCGCGCCGCGGATTTGAAAACGCCCTCGAGGATATGATGCGAATTCCGGCCGGCCAGTTGACGGATATGCAGCGTGATCTGCGCCCGGCGTACGAACGCCTGCCAGAATTCCTCGCACAGTTCCGTATCGAAATCACCGACCTTCTGCGTCGGGATCGCCAGCTCGCAGCCCAAATAAGGCCGGCCGGAGATATCGACCGCCGAAAGGATCAGCGCCTCGTCCATCGGCAGGACCGCGTCGCCGTAGCGCGCGATGCCTTTTTTATCGCCCAAAGCCGACGCGAACGCCTCTCCGAGCACCAGCCCCACGTCCTCGACGGTGTGATGATAATCCACCTCGGTGTCGCCTTTGGCCGTCACCGTCAGATCAAACCGGCCGTGACGGGCCCACAGCGTGAGCATGTGGTCCAGAAACGCGCAGCCCGTGTTCACGCGGCTCGCTCCCGCGCCGTCCAACGCCAGTTTCACGGAAACGTCGGTTTCCGTCGTTCTGCGGCTCAATTCTGCTTTTCTCATCAGATACCTCCCAAGATCTCCCGGATCTTTGTCATGAATACTTCCATCTGCTCCCGGGTCCCGATCGTGATACGATTATACTCCCGGATGCGCGGTCCGTCAAAGTGACGGATCAGCACGCCGCGGCGTTTCAGTTCTTCATACAGCGTTTTTCCCGGTATGCGCTTATCGGCGGCGAAGAGGAAATTAGCCTCCGACGCCAGGACCGTAAAGCGCTCCGCCTCCAGTGCGCGCCGCGTCCATTCGCGCGTTTCCCGGATCAGACGACAGTTGTTCATAAAATAGTCGTTGTTCTCCAGCGCCGCGATCCCCGCCGCGGCGGTCATGCGATTGACGTTATACGGATTGGTCGAATAGCGCAGCGTGTTCATGTCCGCGATCAGCGCCGGGGAAGCGAAAGCGAACCCGAGACGGGCGCCCGCCAGAGAACGGGATTTGGAGAACGTCCCCGTCACGATCAGATTATCGTATCGTTCGAGGAGCCGGACCGCGCTTTCGCCTCCGAAATCCACGTACGCCTCGTCGACGATGACGATATTGTCCCGGCTGTACGCCGCGATGCGCTCGATTGCCGGAAGGGGCAGGCTCAGTCCCGTCGGCGCGTTGGGATTGGCCAGGACGATCGTCCGGCCGCGGACCAGATAATCGCGTTCGTCGACGGAAAAGTCGTCGCGCAGCGGGATTTCCGTAAACGGAATGCGGTTGACCTGCGCGAACACGCGGTAAAACCCGTACGTGATATCCGGGAAAATCAGCGGCCGCGTTTCGTCGGCAAAAGCCATGAACGCCAGATTGAGCGCTTCGTCCGAGCCGTTGGTCATCATGATATTCTCCGGCGCCAGTCCGTACAGCGCGGCCATTTTGTTTCGCAGCGCCGCGCATTCCGGATCGGAATACAGCGCCAGCCGACCGGCTTCCTTTGCCGCGGCCGCGGCCACCGCGGGCGGCGGCGGGAACGGCGACTCGTTGGTATTCAGTTTGATATACTGTCTGTCCTGCGGCTGCTCTCCGGGCGTATACGGAGCCAACGCGGCAAACCGCTCCGAAAACCAGCGGCTCATCGGTCCTGACGGCGGACGCTCACGCTCCTGGCGTGCGCCTCCAGCCCCTCCGTGCGGGCAAAGCCCTCGACCGCGTCGCCGACGCGCCTCAGCGCCTCGGGCGTGTAAGAAATGAACTGCGTTTTTTTCACAAAATCATCGACCGACAGCGGAGAAGAGAATCGCGCCGTACCGCCCGTCGGCAGCGTGTGATTGGGACCGGCGAAATAATCGCCCAGCGCTTCGGGGCAGTTTTTGCCGAGGAAAACCGAACCGGCATTGCGGATCCGATCCAGATAAGCAAACGGATCGTCGACGCAAAGCTCGAGGTGTTCCGGCGCTATGGCGTCTGCGATGGCAAGCGCCTGATCCAGATTATCCGTC
>JAHAZM010000002.1 GCA_018385275.1 Eubacteriales bacterium
GGCGCCCCGCCGCGCGCTTGCGGGGCGCGGGGCGCGCCCTGGACGCAACCCCCGCCGGCGACCACGCGGCCCCCCCGGGCTATGCGGCCCCGGCGGACACGGCCGCCCGCGACCGGGTCAGCGCCGCGACCGTCAATCGTTCCGGTTACCTGCGCTGCCGCGCCACGCGCGTGGGCGAGGATACGACGCTGGCGCAGATCGTGCGGATGGTTTCCGACGCGGCGGCGACCAAGGCTCCCATCGCGCGCATCGCGGATAAGGTGTCCGGGGTATTCGTGCCGGCCGTCATCGGTATCGCGCTGATCGTGACGATCGGCTGGCTGATCGCGGGCGCGGCGTTCAGCGCGGCGCTGGCACGGGGGATTTCCGTGCTGGTGATCTCCTGTCCCTGCGCGCTGGGTCTGGCGACGCCGGTGGCCATCATGGTAGGCAACGGCCTCGGCGCGAAGAACGGGATCCTTTTCAAGACCGGAGAAGCGCTGGAAACGGCGGGGCGAGTGCAGATCGTCGCGCTGGACAAGACCGGTACGATCACCTCCGGCGAACCGCGGGTAACGGACGTCCTCCCGACGGAGGGGCTGAGCGAACGGGAGCTTTTGGCCTCGGCGCTGGCGCTCGAGCAAAAGAGCGAGCACCCGCTCGCCCGCGCCATCGAGCGCGAAGCGGCCGAACGAGGATTGACGGCGGAAGACGCAGAAAACTTCGCCGCCCTGCCCGGCAACGGACTGGAAGCGACTTTATGCCTCAGCGGTGCGCGTCTGCACGGCGGCAGCGGCGCCTATATCCGGACGCTGACACGCGTGCCCGACGACCTGGCCGCGGCGGAAGCGCGGCTGGCCGATCAGGGGAAAACGCCGTTGTTTTTCGAGAAAAACGGGCGGCTGCTGGGGCTCATCGCCGTGGCCGATACGATCAAACCCGACTCGCACGAAGGCATCCGCCAGCTGAAGAGATTGGGAATGCGCGTCGTGATGCTCACCGGCGATAACGAGCGCACCGCCGCCGCGATCGGGCGGGAGGCCGAAGTCGATCAGGTCGTGGCCGGCATTCTCCCCGACGGGAAGGAAGCCGTCATACGCGCGCTGCAGCGCTGCGGACGCGTCGCCATGGTCGGAGACGGGATCAACGACGCGCCGGCGCTGACGCGGGCCGATCTCGGAGTCGCCATCGGCGCGGGAACCGACGTAGCCATCGACAGCGCGGGCGTCGTGCTGATGAACAGCGCGCTCACCGACGTAGCCGCGGCGATCCGACTCGGGAGAAAAACGCTGCTCAACATTCGCGAAAACCTGTTTTGGGCGTTTTTCTACAACCTGATCTGCATTCCTCTGGCCGCCGGGCTTTTCGGCTGGCAGATGAATCCGATGATCGGCGCGGCGGCGATGAGCCTGTCCAGCTTCACGGTGTGCCTCAACGCGCTGCGGCTCAATCTGTTTCGTCTCCATCGCGCCGACCGTGACAGACCGCCGCGCAAGCGCGTCGACGAGACGCCGTTTGAAGAAGCAATCGGGAAATTTCAACAAAAAGAAAGGGATCGCAACATGAAAAAAACGGTAAAAATCGAAGGAATGATGTGCGGGCACTGCTCCGCCACGGTCAAGAAAGCGCTCGAAGCGCTGGATTTCGTGGAATCGGCCGAGGTCAGTCATGAAACCGGCGAGGCCGTGCTCACGCTGTCCGGCGCATGGGAAGAGGCGGCCGTCAAAAAAGCCGTCGAAGAAAAAGAATACGCCTATCTCGGCGTAGAATAAGATTGCGCTTCTGCCGGACGCGCGCCCGGCAGAAGCCTGCGGAGACAACATGAAACGACAGAATTTTACGATCGAAACCACGGACGGGAAGCGAATACGGCTGCTCGTGCTCCGTCCCGCCCGGCAGAACGGTCCTCTGCCCGGCATCCTCTGGCTCCACGGCGGCGGTTACACAATGGGCGGCCCCTATATGGTGTACGTTTCCCGGGGGAAGACGCTGGCGTCGAAATTCGGCGCCGTCGTGGCGGCGCCGGCTTATCGGCGCGCCGGCGAAGCGCCTTATCCGGCGGCGCT
This sequence comes from Eubacteriales bacterium, assembly GCA_018385275.1. Lineage (GTDB taxonomy): Bacteria > Bacillota > Clostridia > Christensenellales > MB2-83 > MB2-83. Next base: position 2,046 of record JAHAZM010000002.1, read on the forward strand.
GGAGGACTGCTACGCGGCGCTGCGGTATCTGTACGACCATGCCGAGGAGCTCGGCGTTCGCCGCGACCAGATCATCGTCGGCGGCGAAAGCGCGGGCGGCGGCCTGACCGCGGCGCTCTGCCTTTATGCCCGGGATAAAAAAGAGGTCCCGATCGTTTTCCAGATCCCGCTGTACCCGATGCTGGACTGCCTGGACACGCCCTCCTCGCGCGACAATCACGCGCTGATCTGGAATACCGTGCGGAACCACCGGGGTTGGGCGCGCTATCTTGGAGACCTGTACGGAACGGAAAACGTACCGGGCTACGCTTCGCCGGCGCGGGCGGAAGACTATCGCGGTCTGCCGCCGGCTTATACCTACGTGACCGACGGAGAGCCGTTTTACGCGGAGACGCTGACCTACGTCCGCCGGCTCAACGAAGCGGGCGTTCCGGCGCGCGCGGACGTGTACCACGGAAACGTGCACGCTTTTGATAATTTCCTGTTCTGGACCAAGCGCGCGCGGGAGGCAAGGAAAAAGCTCTGCGACGTCTACGCCGACGCCCTGAGCCGGGATTTCCGTCTTTAAAAGCGGCGGAGAGAAGTTTTTATTCGTTCTCATATGCTCACTTATGCATTTATACTATAAAACAAACAGCCATGCTCCGAAACAGGACATGGCTGTCGATTCTTTATGGGGGAAAGAAAAGCGGCTTTCCGGCCGGAGAAGACGCGGCCGCCGCAGTCAAACAAAGGCGGACGAAAGCGTGTCGAAAATGAGTTTCTGTCCCAGGCGGGACGGATGGATCCCGTCCGAGCAGAGCAGTTCTTCCGCGCTGTGGCTGTCGCGCAGGAACGCGCCGCGCACGTCGATGAGCTCGACGCCCTCCTCGGCGGCGATCTTTTCGATCATGCGGGAGTATTTTTCCTGCCAGCGGGAAATGGCGTCCACGTCGCCGAGCCAATGGAGGATGTTTTCCCGGGAAAGGCCGTTGCGGCAGATAAAACGCAGATAACGCCCCGAATGGATCGGGATCAGGTTCAGCGCCACGGGACGGCGTCCGCCGCGGCGGATCAGTCCCAGCGCCTCGCGGTACAGTCTGACAAAAAGCGCCGGCGGGGTCCTGCAGTCGATCCGGCGGTCCGGATCGGCGGAAATCGCCGCCCAGTCGTAGTCGCAGTCGTTGCCGCCGAGTTCGAGCACGGCGACGCCGTCTTTTTCAGCGGTCTTTTCGCTGTCCCGGCGGATCAGCTCCATCGCTTTGGCCAGCGTATTGCCGAAGCGCGCGCTGTTGCGGATCACGAGTCCGTGCTCCGCCGCGAGCTGCTTTTCCCACTGCCGGTCTATTTTATAGGTCCCCTCCTCCAGGCGGATGCCTTTCAGGATCGAATCGCCGTATACCGTGATGTTCATTTCCGTGTCTCCTTGTAAAGCCTATGATATAACATAGTTTTCAATACCAGATTACAGCATTTTAATAATAATGTCAATGACTTTTTGAAATTGCATCTTGTGTTTTTGAAAAATGTGTGGTATAGTGCAGAAAAAGGAGGATGGCGCGCGATGAAGCAAACAAACGGGTTGTCTCAAAAGAGTATTTACGACGCGCTGGGCGGGCATCGGCTTCCCCGTTGGGAGGAGCTGCCGAACCTGGAGCTGTACATGGATCAGGTGCTGGCTCTGATCGACCGTTATCTGGGGACCTATCCGGGCTTTGACAGCAAAAAGCTGACCGCTTCCATGGTCAACAACTACGTCAAGCAAGAACTGATCCCCGCCCCCGTCAAGAAACGCTACACGCGCGAACACGTGGCGCGGCTCGTCATGATCTGCGTCCTGAAAAACGTCCTGCCGATCTCGGCGATCCAAAAGCTGATTTCGGCCGCGCTGAACCATCAAAGCACAGAAATCCTGTACGACGGCTTCTGCGCTCTTTTCGAGCAGACCGGAAAAGCCGTCGCCGCTTCGTCGGCGGAGCTGCCCGAAGACACGGCCATGACGGCGATCATGAGCGCCGCGCTGCGTTCGCAGGCCGAACAGGCGCTGGCGCTGCGGCTGACGGAAGGCCTCAAAACGGAAAAGGCGGACGCGAAACCCGAACCGGCCGAGAAAAAAACGGCCGGGAAAAAATAGAAACGCGCGGCAGCGCAAAACGGAAGGAGAACTCCTATGAAACTATTGGTCCTGTCAGACGTTCACGGCAACATCGACGCGCTCGACGCCGTATGGGCGCGGGAAAAAGACTGCGACGCCATCCTCTTTGCCGGCGATATGATCGACTACGGGTTTTTCCCGCGCGAGTGCATCGCGTGGTTCCGCGAGCGGCGGGACATTCTCTACGCCGTGCGCGGCAATCATGACGAGTATGCGCTCGCCCGGCGGTACGAGCCGGTCGACCGGACGCGTCGGGCGAAGAGCTTCTTCGAGATGGATCAGCAGCTCCTCACTGAGGAGGATCTCGATTTTCTTGCTTCGTTCCCGCACGAAGCGACTTTTACCGTCGGAGATACGGACTTTTATATGTGCCATTACCCGGACGAGCTGGCGCCCGGCGACGTCTACTACGCTGAGCGGCAATTGCCCGACAATCAGATGCGCGGCTTCGCGTGCGAGCGCTTCGCGGCCAAGTTCCCCGGCGCGCACGCGGCGAAACGATGCGCCGTTTTCGGGCACAGTCACACGCAGTGGGTCGCCTCAGCCGGGCCGGATTTCTCTGTGCTCAATCCGGGCAGCCTGTCGTATCGCTTCCACACCTTTGCCGAGGTGCGCGGCGGCGATTATCTCGTCATCGAGAACGGAGCGTTCCGCTTCGGGCACGTCGACTTCGACAACGCGCGTTCGCGCGCGCTCATCGACCGCTTCGACTTCGACGAAGCGACCCGAAACTACGCGCACGAGTTTTTCCACGAATAAAGCGCAGCAAAAAACGGCTCGGAAGAGCCGTTTTTCGTTTGTCGATCAGTCCAGTTTCTGCTGCTTCATCCAGACCCACATGACGAAGCGGTGCGGGAGGATGCGGGCCAGTCCTACCTGCGCGCGGGCGATGAAGCCGAATTTGCTCACGTCCCGGCCGCGCAGCGCGTCGCGCCAGGCGCGCTCGACGTTCTGCTCGGGGCGATACATGGCGACGTATTTTTTGACGACCTTCGGTTTATCCTCGGCCACGGCGCGATCGAAAAACTCGGTCGCGGTCCAGTACGGACAGACGGCCGTCACGCTGATCCCGCGGGGCCGGAGTTCGCGCGCCAGCGCGCGGCTGAAGCTGAGAACGTAGGCTTTGGTCGCGGCGTAGACGTTGATATAGGGCACGGGCTGGAAAGCCGCGACGGAAGCAAAATTGATGATGCGGGCGCCGGCGGGCATATACGGAACGACTATGCGGCACAGAGCCGTAAGGGCGGCGCAGTTCAGGTCGATCATATTCACGTTCTCCTCGGCGGTCTCGTCGGTGAAAGCGGAGAATTTTCCGAAGCCGCCGGCGTTGACGAGCAGGCAGACCTCCGGTTTTTCCTCCTCCAGAAGCGCCGACAGCGTCGACCAGCTCCCGCGGTCGGTCAAATCGAGCGCCAGCGGCCGGAACGGAAACGGACCGCTCAGCTCCTGCAGCCGTTCGAGACGGCGAGCCACGACCCAAACCTCGTCAAAAGCCACGCCCGCGCGGTCGACGGTTCGGGCGAAACAGCGGCCCATGCCGGATGAAGCGCCGGTAATAATCGCGATTTTTTTCATACAGCATCCTCCTTTTCGACATTTATACTATAACACCGAGGGGGCAGAATGACAACCGGATTGACGAAAGGTCCGGCATGTGATACACTCATAAAGAATAACGAACAGGAGCTCAACATGAAAATAGGACTTTTTTGCGATTCGTTCTTCCCCATGATCGACGGCGTCGTATACGTAATCGACAACTACGCGCGCATCCTTTCCCGGGAACATGACGTGACTGTTTTTGCGGCCTGTCCCAAAGAGGAAGCGGACAAGCATCCTTACCGGGTCGTGCCCTGCTCCTCGATCAATCTCGGCATCGAAGAGTACAACGTTCCGCTGCCGGAGCTGGACGCGGAATTCACGCGGATTCTTGAAAAGAGCGATCTGGATATCGTCCATATCCACTCGCCCTTCATCGTCGGCCGCACCGGAATCCGCTACGCCCACCGGCACGACATTCCCGTCGTCGCCACGATCCACTCGCAGTTCCGTCAGAATTTCGAGAAGCTTTACCGCAGCAAGCAGATCGTCAACGGTCTGACCAATTACGTCGTGCGCTGTTTCGACCGCTGCGACGCCTGCTATGCCGTCAGCGCGGAGATGAGCCGGGTTTTCCATGAAGAATACGGCCTGAAGCAGATCCCCGGCGTCCTGGGGAACGCCACGGACATGATGCCGGTGGCCGACCGCGCCGCTTCCGCCGCGCACGTCAACAAGTTGTACGGACTGAAGCCGGACGAGCCTGTGCTGCTGTTTTCGGGCCGTCTCAACCTGCTGAAAGGAATTGATTTCATCGCGGACGCGCTGGCGGTCCTGCGCGACCGGGGCGTATCCTTCCGCATGATGTACGCCGGCTGCGGGCCGGACGAACAGGTTTTGCGCGATAAGATCGCAGACCTGGATCTCAATGACCGCTGTATCCTGACCGGCCGCATCGAAGACCGCGCGCTGCTGGCCGATCTGTACGCCAGAGCGTATCTTTTCCTGTTCCCGTCGTTTTACGACTCGAGCTCGCTCGTCCAGATCGAGGCCGCCTCGCAGAACACGCCGACGCTGTTCTGCGACGGGAGCGTCACGTCCAAATCCATCCGGCCGGACGTCGACGGGTTCTCCGCGGCGTTCGAGCCGCAGGCTTACGCCGACAAGATCCAGCAGATCCTGACCGACCGCGAGCTTCACGACCGCGTTGCGGCAAAGGCGCATTCGGATCTGTGGATCACATGGGAACGCCGGGTTTCCGAAGCGGCGGCCCTGTATGAAAAACATATCGCCATGAAAAAAGAAGAACTCTCCAGAAGCCGCTCCTGAGCGGCTTTTTGCGTAAAAAAATGTTGATTTTGACCGTTCTGTATGTTATAATAGTGTTATCGGGACGCTTCCCTTATTATACTTAAAAAGGAGAAAAAACTATGGGTCTTATCAAAGCTATTACCGGCGCGGTCGGCGGCGTGCTGGCCGATCAATGGAAGGAGTTCTTCTATTGCGAAGCAATGGATAAGGACGTGCTCGTGACCAAGGGTCAGAAGCGCACCTCCGGACGTTCCTCCAACACCAAGGGCGAGGACAACATCATCAGTAACGGAAGCGGTATCGCCGTGGCCGACGGTCAGTGCATGATTATCGTTGAGCAGGGCAAGATCGTGGAAGTCTGCGCCGAACCCGGTGAATTCACTTATGATAAATCCACTGAGCCGAGCATTTTCGCCGGCAGTCTGGGACAGAGCATCGTCAACACGTTCAAGACGATCGGTAAGCGTTTCACCTACGGCGGCGACACCGGTAAGGATCAGCGCGTGTATTACTTCAACACCAAGGAGCTCATCGACAACAAGTTCGGGACGGCCAATCCCATCCCCTTCCGCGTCGTCGACAGCAAGATCGGTCTGGATCTGGACGTCACGCTCCGCTGCTCCGGCGTTTATTCCTACCGTATCGCAGACCCGCTGCTTTTCTATACCAACGTCTGCGGCAACATCACCAAAGAGTATAAACGCGACGAGCTGGATACGCAGCTCAAGACGGAATTTGTCAGCGCCCTGCAGCCGGCTTTCGCCAAGCTGTCGGACATGGAGCTGCGTCCCAATCAGATCATCGCGCACAACACCGATCTCGAGAACGCCATGAACGAGGCGCTGTCCAATAAGTGGGGCGAGCTTCGCGGTCTGCAGGTCGTCAGCATCGCGCTCGGATCGGTCACCCTGCCTGAAGATCAGGCCGAACAGATCCGTCAGCTGCAGCGCAGCGCGGCGCTCCGCGATCCGTCTCTGGGCGCGGCTACTCTCGTCGGCGCGCAGGCGGAAGCCATGAAGGCCGCCGCCGGCAACAGCGCCGGAGCGATGACGGGCTTTATGGGTCTGGGCATGGCGATGAACGCCGGCGGCGCCGGCGCCACCGCGCAGAACCTGTACGCCATGGATCAGCAGAATCAGCAGGCCGCGGCCGAACAAGCCGCCGCTCAGGCTGCCGCCGCTCAGTCCGCCAACAGCTGGACCTGCTCCTGCGGAAACGTCGCGACCGGCAAATTCTGCCCCGAGTGCGGCAAAGCCAGACCCGCGGACGACAGCTGGACCTGTGCCTGCGGAACCGTGAACAAAGGCAAATTCTGCTCGGAATGCGGCGCTAAGAAACCCGAGGCCGTCGCCGCCTGCCCGCAGTGCGGTTGGAAGCCTGAAGCCGGCGCGACCCCGAAATTCTGCCCCGAGTGCGGACATAAGTTCTAATAAACTTTGAAAAACAGAGGATTTCCATATGCCTGATCAGGTCACAAACTATAAGTGCCCTGCTTGCGGCGGAACGCTGAAGTATTCCTCTCAAAGCGGAAAACTGGAATGCGAATACTGCTCTTCCTCCTTCACCGTGAAGGAGGTCGAGCAGCTTTTCGCACAGAAGAATCAGGTAGCCGCCGAGAACCTGGAAATCGACCCCGCGGCCGAAGAAGCCGCGGCGCGCATCACCAAGGAAGAAGCCGAAAAGCGTATCCACAGCAAATGGGACGGTTCCACCATCGGTTCGGATTGGGGCGAGCTTGGCGAAAACGTCTGCTCCTATATCTGCCCGAGCTGCGGCGCAGAATTAATCTGCGAGACGACTACGGTAGCCACCGGTTGTCCGTATTGCGGGAATCCGACGATCGTACCCGGACAGATCAAGGACGCCCTGAAACCGGATTACATCATTCCGTTCAAACTGGACAAAAAAGCGGCGGAAGCGGCGCTCAAGCAGCATTATCAGAAAAAGCTTTTTCTGCCGAAAACGTTCAGCACGGAAAACAACATCAAAAAAATAAAAGGCGTGTACGTGCCGTTCTGGCTTTTCGACTCGGAAACAAAGGCGGAATGCCAATTTGAAGGCACACGCTCGCGCTCTCATCGTAGCGGCGACTATATCATCACCGACACGGATCACTTTGACGTGTACCGCTACGGCAACGTAACGTTCACGCGCGTGCCCACGGACGCATCCAAAAAAATGCCGGACGATCTGATGGATTCGCTCGAGCCGTACAATTACAGCGAGCTCAAGGAGTTTTCCGCCTCGTATCTGCCCGGTTATATGGCGGATAAATTCGACGTGGAGTCCAACGACTGCGCCGAGCGGGCGGACAAACGCTGCACCAACTCCGCCGTCGCTTTCATGCGCGGCGACGTCAGCGGTTACTCCGGCGTCACGACCAAAAAGAGCGACGTCTACATCAGCCGCGGCAAAGTGCAGTATGCTTTCCTGCCCGTCTGGATGCTGAAAACCAAATGGCAGGGGAAAGATTATCTCTTCGCCATGAACGGACAGACCGGCAAGATCGTCGGAGACCTGCCGGTGGATAAAAAGAAGTACCGTCTTTGGTTCTTCGGGATCGCCATCGTCGTGGCCGCGGCCCTTTATTTCCTCGGAGTGGGCAACTTCTTCGTCAATCTGATCGCGGTTCTGTTCAGTTAGGAGGCGGCCGATGAAAAAGATTTTCTGTATCCTGACCGTGATCCTGCTGGCGACGCTGTGCCTGCCGTTTACCGCCTTCGCTTCAACGGAAGGCGTCACGTATTACGCCTCGTCCTGCGTCAAAAACGGCGAACGGTACGTCTATAAGGGCGACTATCTGGTGCTCAACGACAACGGTACGGGCATCCTGCGTTTCAACGACGATATTTACACGCTGACGGACTGGCATCTGACGGGAACGAGTTTCACGGCTACCGACAATCAAGGCTCGCAAATACTCGGCACGCTGGACGGCGGCACGATCTCTGTCACGTACCGCGGATACGAGTACACTTACGACAAGGGCGAACCCGCGGCGGTCATGTCCTACGCGCCCGATCGCTGGGGCGGCGATCTGCCCGTGGTTTTCGACAAAGCGGACATCCTGAGCGCGGACGAAGAAGCGAAGCTGACCGAGCGCATCAACGCGCTGGCGGCCGCGCACAACTGCGCGATCTACGCCCTGACGATGAAGGATTTTCAGTCCTATACCGATTCGGGCAACGTCGAGACCTGCGGCCGCGAGATCCGCGCCGGCTATTCGCTCGGCTACGGAGCGGAGAAAAACTGCATCCTGCTGATGCTGAGCATGGCGGACCGCGATTACGCCATCGTCTGCTACGGCGACAAGTCTAACGCGGCTTTCACCGACTATGCCAAAGAAAAACTGGCGAGCAAGTATTTCCTTAAGGGTTTCCGCGACAACAACTGGTACAAGGGATTTTCCCTGTATCTGGACGGATGCGACGATATGCTCCTCGCGCAGGAAAACGGCGCGCCGATCGACACCAACAACGACCCGAGAGAGCGCACCGTCTTTGAGATCGTCCTGGGGATCATCGTTTCGTTCCTGCTCGGCATGATCCCGGCGGCGATCTTCTGCGGTTCCAAAAAGAAAAAGATGCAGAGCGTCGCGCTGCAGTCCAAAGCGGACAGCTACGTTCCGCAGGGCGGCGTCGAAATCACGTATCGCGCCGACAACTTCATGTTTACCACTACGACCCGTACCTATTCTCCGCGCAGCAGCAGCAGCGGCGGCGGAGGCGGAGGCGGCACCCATGTCGGAGGCGGCGGGCACTCCTCCTCCAGCGGGAAATTCTGATACGAAACAAAAAAACTCCGGTCTCAGACCGGAGTTTTTTTCTCTTTCACGAGAGGAAAACCGAAGCGCGGAAAAAGGGCGAAAACGGCAAGACGTCCGACAGAAAGCGCGGGAAGCGAAGAAAGAACAGCACAAAAAAGAGGACGGAGCGGCGAGGCGGCGGACGCAGAAAAGCGCGAGGCAATCAGGGACTTGAAAAAGCGCGGGACGCGCGGCGCACAGAAGGAACGGATCGGCAGGTTTCAGAAAGAAGCGGAAAGGTCGGCCAGCGTAACGAACCGGTAGCCGCGCTGGCGCAGGAAGGCGATGATCTGACCCAGCGCGGTCAAGGTATGAGCATTGGCAATCCCGTCGTGCATCAACACGACGCAGGGCGCGCCCGCGCCGGACCGCTCGTAAGCGGAGAAAGACCGGTCAAAGGCCGCTTTCTGAGCCTCAATACTGCCGGCGCCGGCGGCGTCGTCGGTCAAGACGTTCCAGTCCCAGACCGTATAGCCCAAATCGATCGGGACCGCGCGCAAAACCGCCGCGGCGGAGCCCAGACGCCTGAACGCGCTGTTGGCCGAGCCGCCGGGGAAGCGGAACAAACGAACGGCGGGAAGCGGGCCGACGAAAGACTCAAAAGCGCTTTCCCACTCGGCGATCTCGCGGCGCAGAGACGCCGCGTCGGCATAGGCGCGCGCGTAATCATGACTCGACGTGTGACAGCCCACGGCCGAGCCGCCGTCGAGAATACGTTTCACCAGCGGCGCGCATTCCCGATCCAGCCGGTTTCCGATCAGAAAAAAAGTGCCCGGCACGCCCTCCCGTTCCAGAATATCCAGTACGGCGCCGGTCATCGCCGGATGCGGTCCGTCGTCAAACGTCAGACAAACGAGCTTTTCCGGCGCGGAAACCGTGGCCGCCGGGGCGGCGCAGGAACAGAAACAGGCGGACGCCGAGACACAAAGCAGCCAAAGAGTCAACAGTTTTTTCACGCTCTCCCCTCCGCTACCAGTGTATGAACGGAAGAGGCAAAGCATGCCTGCGGCGTGCGATCCGCAAAAGAACGGCCGCCCGAAAAAACGGACGGCCGGATTCCTGTCAACGATGCGCGGACGGGATCTTATTTCTGATCCGCGGCGGGCTGCTTGGCGGGTTTGGCTTTGGGGGCGTAGGTATCGTAGAGGCGCAGCAGTGCGCGGCGAACCGGCGGGATCACGGAAATCACGATGCAGATGACCAGATCCGGGATGAGGAAAGAAGCGTTATAGGTGAGCGAATAGAGCCACGGGCTCATGTCGCCGGCGTATTCGGCGTAGAAAAACACGCCCGCGAGATAGTGGCACAGCAGGCGAACAAGGCCCGCCACCGTAAAGCCGAGAACGTATTTTTTCTTGAACAGGCCCGCCAGTCCCAGCGCAGTAAAAGCCAGGATATAGTCGAGCAGCACCTGGATGGGGTTCAGGATATACATATCCTGCAGCATCTGCAGCACGCCGTAAACGATCCCGGCGCCGAGACCGTAAACCGGGCCGGAGACCACCGCGAAAAACATCAGCGGCAGCATGCTGGCCGGCGTGATGCTCCCGCCCTGCGGCATGGTGTAGATTTTAATCATGGAGAGCAGGAACGACAGCGCGACGCAGATGGCGCCGAGGACCAGCGTCCGGGTATCCCATTTTTTGCGGGACAGCAGGACGACGACGACGATGAGCACGGCGAAAACGCCGAGGGCGATAAAGGCCGTCGGTTCGGGCGTGCGGAACAGGGAAGCGAGCGACTGAAGCAACATAAAAACCCTTCTTTCTACCGAAAAACCGCCGTCTCTTCGAAAAGCGACGGCGGCTGACAAGGCTTGGTTCGCTTCCCTACGAGAGAATTAACTCTACAGGTTCCAAGGGTATTTCTCAGCGCCGTCGTCTCCGACGGGCACCCCCAGCGGTTCGGTTTTGATTTCAAGGACAATCTTACTCCGAGTCGCTTTTTCTGTCAAGCGAAAAGAGTCGACGGCAAAACCGCTTGATAAGAAGGAGATTTTATAATATACTGTATGTATTGGACGAAAAGAAAGGAGACCGGGCATGTACAATTTTTACGCCTATCTGTACCGCATGAAGTATATCAACCGTTGGGGACTGATGCGCAATACCGAGACGGAAAATATCAAAGAGCATTCCTTCGACGTGGCATGCCTGACCCACGCGCTTTGTCTGCTGAGCGAGGAACCCGTCGACACGGAAAAGGCCGTGCTCATGGCACTGTATCACGATCTGACGGAGACCATTACCGGCGATCTGGCCACGCCGGTCAAATACTTCGATCCGGAGATCCGCACCGCGTATAAGCGCGTCGAGCGGATCGCGGCGGACAAACTGCTCGAACAACTGCCGCCGGAAACGGCCGAACGCTATCGGCCGCTGATCGCCGAGCAGGACGGTCCCGAAGCGCGGCTCGTGAAGGCCGCTGACAAGCTCAGCGCCTATATCAAATGCGCCACCGAGCTCAAAGCGGGCAATACCGAGTTTTCCGCCGCAGCCGAAGCGACTCTCGCCGCGGTACGCGCCCTGCGCTGCCAGGCGGCGGATCTGTTCTGCGAAAAATATCTCGAGAGCTATCTCCTGTCCTTGGACGAATTGAAGCAAACCGGGGTGAAGTAACGTGAAAGAGAATCTGTTTCGCAATATGGCCCTGATCGCCGTGGCGCTCTGTCTCATTCTGCTGGCGGTCCTGCTCATCACGCGGTGCGCGCCCGCGCCCGCGCCGACGGAAGCGCCTACCGAAACGCCCGAACAGACCGCGGAACCCACGCCTGAACCGACGCCGACGCCGATCCCGACGCCGACGCCCGACCCGTCGCGCATCACGGTCATGTCGCTGGGAGATATTATGTTCCAAAGCGAACAACTGGCCGCGGCGCGCAGCGGCGAAGACTATGACTTTGCCGCGTCGCTGTCCTATATCCGAGACAGTCTGGCCAAAGCCGATCTGGTCATCGGCAATCTGGAGGGCGTGTGCGCCGGCGAAGCGGCCGGTTACGGCGATCCGTTCGGCTGCAATATCCCGGACAGCGCCGTGCGCGCGCTGGCTGAAGCAGGCGTCGACGTACTCACCGTCGCGAATGAAAACATTTTCGCTTACGGGACCGAAGCGGCCGTCCGCACCGCGGAACTGATCCGCGGAAACGGGCTGGGCTGCGTCGGGATCCGGACCAATATGGAAGAGCCTCCTTATCTCATCCGCGAGATCAAAGGCAAGCGCGTGGCCGTGCTGGCCTTCTCCTATTCCTACGGACAGGGCACGGCCGTTCCGGCTTCCATGTACGTCGAGTATACCTCTCAGAAAATCTGCGCTTCCATCAAGGAAGCCAAAAACGCCGGCGCCGATCTGGTCGTCGTGCAGATGCACTGGGGCGACGAGTTTTCCGACGAAACGCTGTATGCGCAGAAAGTGCTGGCGCAGGATATGCTGGAAGCCGGCGCCGACAGCATTTTCGGCAGTCACGCTCATATCGTGCAGGAGCTTCAGCGCAAATCCGTTTCCTACAAGGGCGCCAACAAAGAGATCTTCGTCTGCTACGGACTGGGGAATTTCCTGTCCAGTCAGCGCAGTACGGGGCGCGACCGCGGCATCATCGGCGGCGCGGCCTGGAGCCTCGACGGCAGACTGACCGATACGTTCTATCTCCCGGTCTGGGTCCAGAAAAACGATATTTCCGACGTTCCGGTCTACCGGGTGCTCCCCGCGGGCGTCTACGCGCTGAGCGAAACGCGGCCGGTTTTCCTCTCGCCCAATGATTTCGACGCGGTCAAGGCCGCGTGGAACGAGATCACGGCTGTTCTCGGCACGGAAAAGGCCCGTCCTGAAGCAGGCGTCGGAGGCGGTCGATGATCCGTTTCGTTTCTCTCGGAAGCGGCAGTACCGGTAACTGTTCCCTGATCGACAACGGCTCGACACGCATCCTCATCGACGCGGGACTGGGCGTCGCGCGGATCCGCCAGAGCCTGCGCGCGCTGGGCGTGGAGCTTCGGGATCTCGACGGGGTCCTGATTACGCACGAGCACATCGACCATATCCGCGCGCTGGCCTCGCTGGTCAATCGCGCCGGCGTGCCTGTTTACGGAAACGACGCGACCCTGGCTGCGGCGCAGCGCGTGCTGAAGGCGTCTTTCCCGGACAAAGCCGTGCGCCTGATCCGGACGGGAGAAGATTTCTACGTCCGCGACCTGGCGGTGCGGTCTTTCCGCACCAGTCACGACGCGGTCGCCAGCGTCGGCTACTCGGTGTTTTACCGCAGAGCCAAAATCTGTCTCGTCACAGACACGGGGTATCTGACGCAGGAAATCGGGAAGAATATGTTCGACGCCAGCGTTCTGCTCCTCGAATCCAATCATGACGAACGGATGCTGCGCGAAGGGCCGTATCCGGCGCGGCTCAAGCAGCGGATCCTGAGCCGGAAGGGGCATCTTTCCAACGATGCGGCCGCCGACGCGGTACGGAAGCTGATCGACCACAACGTACGGTGCGTCCTGCTGGGGCATCTGAGCCAAACGAACAACCTGCCCGAAAAAGCTTACGGCACGGTAGAAGCGCGTCTGACCGCCGACGGTATCGATACGCGTCTCGACGTGGACCTCTCCGTCGCGCCGCCCGACACGCTCAGCCGGATCTATACCATAGGAGACTGATTCATGGATACCAAACGGGAATTCACGCCCAAACTTGCCCTTGGCACCTTCGGTCTGACGGTGGCGCTGATGATCCTGATCTCGTACTTGTTTTCAACGTTTTTTCGTCTGCTCAACGGCGGGCCGACGGCCTCTCTGAACGACTGGCAGATCATCACGGCACAGTTTGCGATGCAGTTTTTCGGCATCCTCGGACCCTGCGTCCTGGTTGCCGCGCTAAGCAGAACGGATCTCAGGGAGACTTTTTCGCTCCGTCCGCTCAGCGCGCGGCAGGTCCTTCTCTGTCTGCTGCTCGGCGTCGTCGTCATGTTCGGCGGCAATTATCTCAACACGCTGTTTCTGTCGCTGCTGGAAGCGGTTTTCGGAGAGCTGACGATCCCGGACGTGCTCGACGGTTCCCCCTTCTACACGGCGATGATGGCGGTCTCTTCCGTGATCGTCGCGCCGCTGGTCGAAGAAGCCTGTTTCCGCGGCGCCATCTATAAAGGACTGTCCGCGCGTTCCAGCGCGACCGCCATCGTGCTCTCGGCGCTGCTGTTCGGTCTGTTCCATCTGACCTTCTATCAGATCCTGTACGCTTTTGTCGTCGGCCTGTTTCTGGGAACGGCGGTGCATTTCACCCGCTCGATCTGGAGCGGCGTGCTGATCCACTTTGCCGCCAACGCCGTCTCGGTCGCGCTGACGGTTTTCCCGGTCGCGGCACCGGAGGAAGCCGCGGAAATCAGCGCTTTGAGCGATCCGACGGCCACGACGCTCACGCTCATCGTCCTGGCCGCGACAGGACTGACCGTCGCGGGACTGATCCTGTTGAGGCTCTATTTCGTCAGCAGAAACCGCGACAGAGCTGCCGGTCTGCCGCCCGTCGAAACGCGGCACGGAGCCTTGACGGGCGCGGAAAAAGCGCTACTCGTCCTGCTGTGCGCGGCGGCGCTGGCGCTGACGGCGCTCGTGATCGTATTATGATGAACGTCCGGATCCTTGCCGTGGGCAAGCTGAAAGAAGCGTGGCAGCGGGAAGCTGTCGCCGAATACGAGAAGCGGCTCGGGCGATTCTGCCGGCTCACCGTCGTGCAAGTCGAAGACGAGCGGGACGACCGACCCGCCGCGACCGTCAAGCAAAAGGAAGGCGCGCGTCTGCTCGCGCGGATCGCGCCGACCGATCACGTCGTGGCCATGGCCATTGAAGGCCGGGAATATGACAGCGTGGCTTTCGCCGCGCATTTGGAGAATCTGAGCGGACGACTGCGGGGAGACCTGGTTTTCGTCATCGGCGGCTCTGTGGGACTCGACGAAGCCGTACTGGAGCGCGCCGACGAGCAGATCAGTCTCTCGCGCATGACCTTTCACCATATGATGGCGCGCGTCATCCTGCTCGAGCAGATCTACCGTGCTTTCAAAATCAACGCCGGGGAAACCTATCACAAGTAAGGAGGAGACGCTTGTGAAAAAAGAAAAACTTGCCCGCCTCTCCGTCGGCTGGCTGATCGGCGCGATCGTGCTGACGGCCGCCGCGATCTACGTCGTCGTCATGCTCACGCTGAACCGGCCACACGACATGGCCTGGGATCTGATCCTGCTGGAAAGCCTGCTGTTCCTGCCGGGCGCGCTGATGCTGTGGCTGGCTTTCCGGCCCAAAAAGCGCGTCGTCGCGTGGATCGCTCTGGCGATATCCGCCGCGCTGTGCGTGCTGAGCGTCAATCTGCTGCCGACGCGGATCGCGGAAAAATTCCTGACCGATCCAAACCGCTACGGGGACGCGCGGCACGCCGTGGATTTCTGGGCGTACCGGGGCGAAACCTTTTCCCCCGACGATCTGCTGCGCGTCATGCCGCTGACCCTGCCGGCCGAGGCCAAGGAAAAAACGCTGTTTCTGTGTCTGCCTTACGACGAACAGCCGCTGTCGCTGGAGGTCACCTACGTTTTACCGGCGGAGCGGTACGTTTCGACGCGCGACCGTCTGGCCGAAGCTTATCCGTCCGTGACCCCTGAAGAAGGGGAGTATGAACGGCTCTTTATTGCCTACGAGGCGCACACCGTCATCGGAGAGCGCTGCGTCTACTACTACTGCGACGACGAAGCCTGCCGCGTCAAGCTTTTCGTCTATGACGGGAATGCCGCTTATGTCGGATAAAGAATGGATGGCGCTAGCCGTCGAAATGGCCAAAACGGCGCCGGAAGCGGATATGCCTGTCGGCGCCCTCCTCGTCTGCGACGGAAAGATCGAGGCGCGGGCGGTCAACCGCGCGCGTACCGACGACGATCCGACCGCGCACGCGGAAATGCTGGCGCTGCGCGAGGGCGCGCGCGCGCTGGGCAGTTCACGGCTCAACGACTGTACGCTCTACGTCACGCTGGAGCCCTGCCCCATGTGCGCCGCCGCCATCGTAACGGCTCGGGTGGGGCGCGTGGTATACGGCGCGGCGCGGCCGACGCCGGCTCCGGACGTATTCGGGGACGGCGATTTCAACCGCACAACGACTGTGACCGGAGGCGTACTGGCCGAGGAATGCGCCGCGCTGCTGAAGGAGACTTTCGCCGGCAAACGCGGCGGAACGCGCCGCATCTGCAACCAATGTCTTGATGAGGAAACCTTTGCGCTCTTTCTGGCGCTGACCGCCGCCGCCGGCATCGCAGTCGAAGCGGCCGGCCCCGACGAAGCGGATACGTTCATTGCGCGAGAGAAGGTTTCCGGGTATAAAAAAACGGTCGCTCCCCCCGAAGGCGAGAGCGACGCGTATTTTATTTGCTGCGTGCTGTACAAACGGATCTTCGATCGGACGCCTCTGACGCTTCCGGCGGAAAATCCGCGTGAAGAAGCGTTGCGCCGCCGTGCGGTCAAATACCGCGGATAAAGGCCGCAGTTTGCTCGGCCAGCGCGTCATAGTCTTTGTAATGGATCCCATCCAGCGTCGGTTGGGATCTTTTGATAACCAGACCGAACAGATCGTTGATCGGGACGCCGCGTTTACCGCAGACGTCCACCGCGTCGGCGTTGCGCTCAAAAGCAAGGATGTTGCGATCCAGATCGATGACGCCGGCGTCGATCCATCTGCCGTCCTGCCACCTGCCCTGCCAGCGCGGCGTGGCCAGGCTGCAGATAAGCCGGTCGGTCAACGGGAGCAGATAATCGATCAAAGCGGTGATATGAGCGCGGTAAGCGCCTTTTTCTCTATTGATCTCCGAGGAGTGACAGCCGGCGCTCATATGGATCACGTCGTAACGGCGGAGCGAGAGCATCCGGTCGATATAGCGGCGGAACGATTCCTGTGCGTTGTTGGCGCTGGTTTGGATCGCGCTGACGGCGTATCCGGCGCCGAGCTTTTCCTTGACGCCCGGATAAAACCCCCAACTGATCGAATCGCCGATGAGCAGCACGTGTTTGCTCGCCTCGCTCTCGTCCGTGACGAAATTGACCCATTCGATCCCCTCGCGGCCGTGCGTGACGGCGTAATATTCCGGTACGCCGGCGGGTTCTTTGACGAAGGCGCGGATCGCCTCCGCGTTCTCGGGACAGGTCAGGATCTCCATACCGGCCAGCGCGGCGCGGATCGCGGGGTTTTCGGCATAATGCGGCGAAAGGACGGCATAGCGATACGTCTGGTACCGCTCGGCCACGTCGCGGAGAAATCCAACGACCTCCACGTCGGTATACGGGTCGTGCTCAAAGCCGTTGACGAGCGAATCAATCACGCAGGGACTGCCCGGCACGTTGATCTCACGTACGAAATTCCAATACCCCTCCGACGCCAGATAAATCATCAGCGCGCGCGGTTTATTGGGACGATATGCTTCATAACTGTCGTAACGCAAACCCTTGATCATCTTTTTTTCTCCTTATTGACGGACAAAAACTCTGACTTCGCTGGCAAAAGGAATGCAGAAGCGGCCGTTGGGTACGAGCCGGACGTAGCGACAGCGGATCGGCGCGTCGTAGACCGCGCTCCAGTGTCTGCCGTCCGGGAGCGGGAAATCGTCCTGATGAAGCAGAACCTCCCAGGTCTTGAATTCCGGGTCCAGACTTCCGCGAAGCTCGAAATTGCGCCGCTCACAGCTATTGACGCCGCGGGTGAAATACTCGACGCCGGCCACGTCGGTCGCTTCTCCGAGATCGAGCTGCCAGTAAAGCTCGCCGGGGTTCGTGATCCCGGGCGCCCAGCCGGTTGTCAGATCGCCGTCGACGGCTTTATCGGGCGAATAACCCTCGTTGAACATACTGGTGGCCGTGGCTTTCTTGCCCGGAGCGATATTGACGAAATCGGCCGGGATCTCCGGCATCTCCAGCTCGCTCATATGCGCCAGATAATCCGCGCTCTCGGGGATCTCGTCGTCGGTGAAGGATTCTTTTTCTTTGACGAAGCGTCTGACCTGCTTCAGTTGCTCCAGATGCTCGGGCACGATCGTGCCGTTCTCCAGATAAGAGACGTCCAGCGTGACGACGCCGCCCTTGTCCGTGCAGGTCCTGACGTAGTTGACCAGCTCGCGCGTCGAATGCGCGCAGAAGCGGTCCGACCACCACGGGCCCAGATAGGTCAGGACATGCCACTGCATGCCGTCGATAAAGCGGCTCTCGGGCGTGCGCTCATAGCGGTCCATTTCACCGCAGGTATACTCCTGCGCCTCGGACACGCGGCGAATGTCGATGCCGCAGTTGAGCGCCGTCAGACTGTCGGGGTTGCCCGCCTGCAGGGCGTCGATCAGCGCGATCGAATACGGGTGTTTCAAATCAGAGAATTCCGGATAGATGCCGTAGCAGCCGTCGATCCACCAGCCGCAGACTTTTTTCCCGTAACGCAGGGAGATCTCGCGCAGCATGCTGTGCCAGTACAGCGTGTGATTGCCCTTCGGCCCCGGGACTTCGCCGGTGGTCGGGTCGGAGTTCCAGGGAAAGATCTTCTTCAGGTCGCCGGCGACGGGACCTTCGGCCGCGGCGTAAAGCATCAGACGGATGCCGTAGCGATCCAGCGAGCGGATCAGATCCGCGATCAGATCGCGCTTCGAGCAAAGGGAATGCCCGAATCCGTTCTGCTCCAGGATCAGATCGTACGTCGCCAGCGGCAGACAAAAGCGGCCGCCGCACTGGCTGATGGTGAAAAGCAGATGTCCTGCGCCGATCTCATGAAGCTGCGCGGCCAGCGCGTCGGTATCGAACGCGTCGACGCGCTTGTTCCACGCCTCGTCCGACTCGCGGTAGTCGCCCAGGAAGTGCATCATCACGCCGTATTTTCCGTCATGGAACCATTGGCTGATTTTTTCGATGGACGCCGTATTGTTCTTACTCATAAATTCTCCTCCTTTGTTTCAGAAGACCGATCCGGTCTCGTGAGTTTGCGGTTTTTCAACCGCTCCGGTCTGACGTAGATTTTCATATCCACTATAAAGACCCGGACGTTGGGTTTCGTAGGACGCATCCGGATATAGCGGCAATAAACGGGTTTGGAAAAGACGCGGGCCGGGTCGACGCCCAGCGGCAGCGGGATGTCGCCCTGATAGAGCAGCGTGGTATAAGCCGAAAAATCCGGCATCAGAGAGGCGATGATCTCGAAATTGCGGCGCTCGTAGGAAAAATTCTTTCTCGGGACATAGGAAATGGCGTCGACGCACATCTCCTCTCCCAGATCCAGCGTCCAGTACATGCCCTTCCGGTCGTCGGCGGCGGGCGCCCATCCCGTGACCGAGCTGCCGTCGATGGCCGCCTCCGGGGGATAGGACTGCTTAGCCCACCTGAAATAACTGGTCGCCGTACACTTTTTCCCATACGCCACGTTGACGTAATCGGCCGGGATGGGATCGGGCATCGGGATCCGTTTCGCGCGCAGATACTCCTCGCTCTCGGGGATCTCCTTTTCCTGAAAACGGGCGCGTTCGCGGATGAAGGTGCGGATCACGGAAAGCTGATTCATGTGCTCGGGGACGATATGCCCGTGATCGTCGGCGGCCGCGTCCAGCGTCACAACGCCGCCCTGCTCGTTGGTCCGTTTCACGAAGCGCACCAGCTCGACATTGGAACAAACCACACCCGGCGCGGCGTAATACGGGCCCAGATAGGTGACGACGTGGGACTGCATGCCGTTGACGAGGCGCCCGTACGGCGGCAGATCCAGTCCGTCGCGCTCGCCGGCGACCAGATCCTGCTCTTTCGTAAGACGGACATTGTCCGAACCGCTGTTGAGTGCAATCAGCGCATCGGGGTTGCCGCTCCGCAGGGCTTTGACCAGCCCTTGGGTAAAAGGATGGTCTTCCGTCCTGAACGTCGAAAAATAACTGAAACAGCCAGTCACCCACCAGCCGGCGACCCGGTTCCCGTAGCGGAGCGAATACTCCTCCAGCATGGGAAACCAGTTTTCAGCGAGTAAAGGAAGAGGCCCCTCCTCCTCGCTCCATGGAAAAAGCGCAGGATAAGCGGCCCTCGGACCACCGACGGTCATGAATAAAAACAATTTGATCCCGTAAGGGGCAAGAGCCTCGTACAGATCCGCGATCAGGTCGCGTTCAGAGCAATGGGGAACAAAGCCGCTGCGCCTCATCAGTCTCGTATAAGCGACGTTGGGCGCCGGAAAATAACCGTTCACCTGCGACATGCTGAACAAGAAATGAGCCGCCCCGACCTCGTGAAGCTGACGCGCGACCTCCTGACAATCGTA
Source organism: Eubacteriales bacterium (assembly GCA_018385275.1). Classification (GTDB taxonomy): domain Bacteria; phylum Bacillota; class Clostridia; order Christensenellales; family MB2-83; genus MB2-83. The sequence goes on from JAHAZM010000002.1 coordinate 22,121, forward strand.
GTCGTTCACGCGCTCGTTCCACTCTTTTTCGTTCAAAGGAAAATCGCCCAGGAAATGCTGCATGACGCCGTATTTCCCGTCGAAAAATTCTTGTGTGCGAGAGAGTACTTCGTTTTCCGTCATAGGCTTGTCCTCACTTCCCCTCCATTATAAAGCAGGGACAAGAAAAATACAATACGATAATCATTACAATTTATTAAGAATTCCGTTGTAAAATGAGAGGGGGCGTTGTATAATGAAGCGGGAGGCGAAACCTGTGAAAACCGTTCTCATTACCGGCGCCGCCGGCGGTATCGGATCGGCCGCGGCGCGTGCTTTTGCGCGCAGGGGCTATAACGTGGCGCTGCACGCCAACGCCTCGTATGAGAAGGCGCGCGCGCTGGCCGCGACGCTGCCCAGCGCCGAAGCGTTCCGCGCGGACCTGACGAACACGGAGCAGACCGACGCGCTGTTCGACGCCGTCGCCGCGCGTTTCGGGCCCGTGGACGTCCTGATCAACAACGCCGCCGTTTCCGCGTTCGCGCTGTTCGACACGATCTCGGACGAAGACTGGCGCGCCGTGACCGACGTCAATCTCGACGGAACGTTCCGCTGCTGCCGCGCGGCCGTCCGGCAGATGCTGCCGCGCAAAAAAGGCGTCATCGTCAACGTTTCCTCGATCTGGGGCGAGCACGGCAGCGCGATGGAGACCGCTTATTCCGCCTCGAAAGCCGGCGTGCTGGGTCTGACCAAGGCGCTGGCCAAGGAGCTCGCGCCGTCCGGCATCCGCGTCAACGCGCTCACGCCCGGGGTAATCGACACGGCCATGAACGCGCGTCTCCGTGCCGAAGAAAAAGCCGCCCTGTGCGAGCAGATCCCCATGGGACGGATGGGCACGCCCGAAGAAGCGGCGGAAGCCGTCGTGTTTCTGGCGGAAGCGACTTACGTGACCGGCGCGGTCCTGGCCGTCGACGGCGGTTTCGGTATCTGAAAAAACGGCGGAGGCGTCCCGTCGTCGCCTTTATACTTCAAATGAGTGGAGTAGCCGCCCCGAAGGTGGCGCTCCGCTTTGTTTTTCTGCAGGACCGCGTCGACCGCGCGGAACAGTTCCGCGTTGATATACGGCAGACGCAGGCTCACGTCCTTATGGACCGTGCTTTTACTGATGCCGAAGCGGGCTGCTGTTTCCCGCACGGTGGCGCCGGTCTCGGCAATGTATTCGCCGAGGATCACGGCTCTGGCTTCGGTGTCGTTCAAAATCGGTCAGCTCCTTTTGCTTTATCCTATGCGCGACGGAGTTGACTTAGACCGCGCGTACCGTTATAATAAGATCGCATAAGGAGGACGGAAGCATGGTATCGGAAAAAATGTTTCAACTCGGCAGCAAAAGCTCTGTGATACGGGAAACCTTCGAATACGGAAAAAAGCGCGCCGCGGAAATCGGCGCGGAGAACGTCTTTGATTTCAGTCTCGGGAATCCCGGGGTCCCGGCGCCGGCCGGCGTCGACGATACGATCCGGAGGCTGTTGGATACGACGCCGTCGATCCAGCTGCACGGTTATACCTCTGCGCCGGGAGACGCGACGGTACGCGCCGCGATCGCGGCGGATCTGAACCGGCGTTTCGGCACGGACTACGGGGCCGGCGACCTGTACATGACGACGGGCGCGGCGGCCGCGCTGTCCATCACGCTCAGAGCGCTGTGCTGCGAGGGCGACGAATTCATCGTGCCGGCGCCGTTTTTCCCGGAATACCGCGTTTTTACCGAAGCGGCGGGCGGCCGTCTCGTCGTTACCGACGCCGCGCCCGATCTGCAGCCGGATACGGCGGCTCTGGCCGCGGCGATCGGCCCGCATACCAAAGCCGTGATCCTCAACAGCCCGAACAATCCGTCGGGCGCGGTCTTTACGCGGAAAACGCTGACGACCGTCGCCGGGATCCTTCGCGACACAGAGAAGCGTTACGGTCATCCGATCTACATCCTCAGCGACGAACCGTACCGGGAGATCGTTTATGACGGCGCGGAAGTCGCGTGGCTCCCCTCCCTGTACGCCGACACGGCGGTCTGCTATTCGTACAGCAAATCGCTTTCTCTGCCCGGCGAAAGGATCGGCTACATCCTGGTGCCGCCGCAAGCGGCGGACGCGCGGCGGCTGTACGCGGCGGTCTGCGGCGCGGGACGGGCTCTCGGTTACGTCTGCGCCTCCTCGCTGTTCCAGCGGGTGGCGGCGGCCAACGCCTCTCTGACGTCGGATCTGGATTTCTACCGGCGCAACCGGGCCCTGCTCTATGAAAATCTCTGCCGGATGGGCTACGACTGCGTAAGGCCGGACGGCGCTTTCTATCTCTTCGTCCGCGCGCTCGAGCCGGACGCCGCGGCTTTCTGCCGGCGCGCCCGCGAGCACGAGCTGCTGCTGGTGCCGAGCGATGATTTCGGCCTCGGCGGCTACGTGCGCATCGCCTACTGCGTGCCGACCGAAACGATCCGGCGCAGTCTGCCCGCTTTCGAGGCGCTGATCGCTTCCTATCAATAAAGAAGGCCCCGTCACGGGGCCTTACTCTATAAAAAAGCTCCCTTGCGCAGGGGGCTTTTTTCAGATCAAAAGAATTCTTTTTTTGCCGAAAGTTCCTTGTGCTCGCGGATATACCGGGTCCACTTGATATAGCCGTAGGTCGTATTGGTGAAATAACCGGCTTTCAGGATCAGCAGCACATACTGGCCCGAGAGGATATTGATGACGGTTTCGAGCGCGGCGCAGATATACCAGGCGATCCACTGCTCGCGGAACCGGAACAGAATGAACAAGCCGTTGGCCATGCCCACCGCCGAGGCGCAGGCGTCCAGATAACACACGATGATCTCGATCGTCTCGTTGCCGCCGAAAAGATCGGTTTCGACATCCAGCGTGGTCAGCAGATACCCGACGCCGACGGTCCAGACGATGATCGCGGCGATAACGCCGACTTCCGCCCAGCCGGAGAGCTTACGCACCTGCGTCAGTTCTTCTTTCTGACGGTCGGGATGACGGTGCCAGTTGATGAAGCTGACGATGTCGATCGGGATCCAAAAGAACAAGGTCGTGGCCATCGTCGCGAAACGGCTGGCCAGCACGATCAGCGTGACGATCTCTGTAATCTCGACGAAGAGAGAGACGATGAAATTCCATTTGCTCTGCTTGGAAATGAGAAGCTCGCATAAGATATTGAGGAAAATATCGGCCAGATACAGCGCCATAATCAGGGCGCCGTTGACGCCGTTGACGTCCTCTTCCGGGAAGAGGAAAGCAAAAACGACGGCCAGGATCAGAATGCTGAAGAACCATATTTTCTCATAAGTCGTAAAGTAGTGCCATAAATCAACGGCACGCTGTCGGATCGATTTTTTCTCGCTCATAATAACTCCTTGACGAAAGAATGAATAAAAAGAAAGACCACGCGCCCGATCGGCCTCATGGAGCCAACGCGTTTTGTCTGGCATATGCGGCCGCGCAGATCAGATAATCGTCTATACGCTTACAGGCAAACAGAAAATCCGACGGATCGGCTTCTCCGCTCCAGCCGGTCCCCGACGCTTTGAGCATCGCTTCGCGGCGCACCCAGACGCGGGTAAAGGCCTCGTCGTGATCCGGAGACGCGGCGATCTCGGCTCTTTCCGTCTGCGTAAAAAAGCGGCGCGCGACCGACTCGCGGACCGCGCCGATCCGCTCGACGTCGACGCCGACGGGTTCGTCGGCTACCGCGCAGACGACCCACTCTCCCGAATGGCTGACCGAAAACTGCCATTCCGGCCGATCGGGGACGAAGGGTTTGCCTGCCGGAGTGCGTGCAAAGCGCACCGGCCCGCAGCCGAAGACACGATCCAGCGCGTAACGCGCCAGCGCTTCGCCGGCCAGCGTTTCCATCCGCGCTCTCGGATGAGCGGGCAGGTCGGTTCTGTCGCTCAGAGCTTCCAGCTTCGTCGTGTCGTTATCTGCGATCCTGACGGCAAAAACCTCCACGCTATCGCCTCCTCATGTCGTATAGCATATCATCTTTCTTTTTTTCAGTCAAGAACCGTGTCGTTTCCCTTGGGCAACTTGACTTTTGACGGGGAATATGATATGCTGTTTATGAACGAATTCATAAAAACACTCTGAGGAGAAAGCATGCCGAAAATCATCGAAAATCTTCAAGCGGAGATCCTGCTTCAGGCAAAGGATCTGTTGTTCACGGAAGGGTATACGGCCATGACGATGCGCGCCGTTGCGGCGCGGTGTCACGTCGCCATCGGAACGCTCTACAACTACTATCCCTCAAAAGATATGCTGATCGGCAACGTCGTGCTCGGGGACTGGAAAGCCACCGTATGGAAGATCCGCGCCGGAATCACCGGGACGGAGGATTTATCGTCGGGACTGGCGATGATCTACGGGTATATCCTGGCTTTCAACGACCTGTACCGCGAATTGTTCCGGGCCTGCGCGAGCGTCGGCGTCGGCGCCGATTTTGAAAACCGCCACGTGCTTCTCCGCCGTCAGGTGGAAGAACTGCTCGGGCAGCTTTTCCAGCAGTTCAATCATATCTCCTCCCCGATGGCCGTCCGGGCGGCGGCGCAGCTTTTCCTCACGGGGAGTGCGGAACGTTGGGAATTTGCATCCATGCGGGATGTTATTGAAAAAATTATATAAAGGAGCGAGATCGCATCATGAGCAGCTTCAAAGACCTGCGGATCGTCGATAACTTTTATTAGACGTCCATGTTTTTCCCGATGCCGACCGTCATCATCAGCACGCTGACAGCCGATGGGAAAACCACTCTTGGACCGTACAGCCTGGTCCAGCCCTACTACGTCGCCGGCAAGGATTACTACGCCATGCTGCTGAACTGCCGGAATTCGTCCAACACCGCGCAGAACCTGCTGCGCAGCGGCAAATGTGCCCTGAACTTCATTCCGGACGACCGGAAGTATTTCAAGGAAGCCGTCAAGCTCAGCTGGCCCGGCGACACCCCGGAAGAAAAAATGCCCAAGTGCCAGTTCCGACTGGAAAAAGGCCTGATGGCCGAAGCGCATCCGGAGGAAACGTTCCCCGAAGTGCTGACCGACGCGTTTCAGGTTCTGGAGTGCACCTGGATGTCGGATCTGGACAACGGGAGCGAATGCAAGCCCGGCGAACTGAACGGCTACGAGCCGCCCTATCATGATTTCAACGGCATCACGTCGAAATTCGGAGCGACGTTCATTCTGCGCGTCGACAAGATCCTGATGAAGGAAAAATACTATAACGCGATCATCAACGGCGTGCGCGCGCAGGATTTCCCGCCGGTGCCGGTCGACTACGGTTACCGGGACAGCAAGAATTTCTGGTATACCAAGCATCGCCGTCCGATCCCTGAACTGCTGCCCGTCCGTACGACCACGGTCGACTCCGTCCGCTACGCGGCCGACCGCATCGACGACAAAGTGAAATTCACCGACGAGGCCTGCGCCATGCTGGTGCGCGTGCCGCGCATCTTTCTGCCCACCGCGCTCAAGGGCTGCGTAGCCTGGGCCAAGGAAAACAACGTTACGCTCATCACCGCCGAACACATGGCTATCATCAACGACAAGCGTTCCAAAGAAAAAAATAAAAAATAAGAAGGAGTGGCATCAGACATGAAAGTAGTATTGGCCGGCGCATACGGAAAACTGGGAAGCGATATTCTCCTCAAACTGCTGGAGGCGGGTCACGAGGTCGTGGCCGCCGACGTCATCGACCGGGAGGTGCCCGGCGCGGACAAAAGCAAGTATACTTACAAAAAGCTCGACGTCACGGAGCCGGCGGCGCTGAACGGGCTTTGCGACGGAGCCGACGCCGTCATCACCACCGTCGGTCTGACCAAGAGCAGCGACAAGGTCACCTGCTACGACATCGACTATCAGGGCAACCTGAACCTGCTGCGCGAGGCGCAGCGCGCGGGCGTGGCTCACTTCGTCTATATTTCCGTCATCAAAGCGGACATGGCGCCCAAGGTGCCCATGCTGCACGCCAAATATCTGTTTGAAGAAGAGCTGCGCAAAAGCGGCCTGACCTACGTCATCCACCGCCCGACGGGATACTTCTACGATATCGTCAAGGTTTTCAAGCCGATGGTCGAAAAAGGCGAAGTCACTCTGCTGGGTAAAAAGGCCATTCACGCCAACGTCATCGACACGCCGGATTTCGCCGAGTTCATCGTGGCGCACATCTGCGACGAGAACAAGACCTACAACGTCGGCGGCAAGGAAACCTGGTCCTACGAGCAGATCGCGACGATGTGCTTCGAAGCGGCGGGCAAGCCCGTCGTCATCAAGCGCGCGCCGGCTTTCCTCTTCAGCATCCTGGCCGCGCTGCCCAAAAACAAGAAGAACGGCAAATCCGCCGTCCTGCGTTTCGGGCAATGGACGATGACGGAAGAAATGGTCGGAGACACGATCTACGGAGAGCACAGTTTCAAGCAATATATTGCCGACAGCTTCAAAAAGGAGGGCTGAGTCATGGGTTGGGAATATCTCTGGATCATTCTCATCGTCTGTGCCGCGGCCTGCGCCGTCGGTTTCAAAAAATTCGTGTATTTCCTCTCGATCGGCTACGGCTTCGCCATCGCGGCCGGCGCGATTACGGTAACGATCATCACGCTGGTCAAGGGCATGGCCGTCGGACAGGAGTGGTTCCTCTTCCTGCAGGCCGCTCTCTTCCTCGCCTACGGCGTGCGCCTGTCGGGTTTCCTGCTGGTGCGCGAGCTCAAGAGCGCCGGTTATCGCAAAACCATGGCCAACGAAATCAAAGCCGACAAGAAAATGCCGATCTTTGTGCTGGCGACAATCTGGATCTGCGTGGCGGTGCTGTATACCGCGCAGCTCTGCCCGATGTTCTTCCGCTATTATAACGGCGGGAACGCCGGCGTCTACGTCGTGCCGCTCATCGGCGTCGCCGTTTCCGTGGCGGGTCTGATCCTCGAGTCGATCGGAGACAAGCAAAAATCGGCGCAGAAAACCGAGAACCCGAACATGGTCGCGACCAAGGGACTCTATAAAATCGTGCGCTGCCCGAACTATTTCGGCGAAATCACGTTCTGGACCGGCATTTTCATCAGCGGGATCCCCGTGTACCGCGGCGTCGGGCAATGGATCGTGGCGATCCTGGCCTATATCTGCATTTTCTATATCATGATAAACGGCGCCCAGCGGCTCGACCGGCGTCAGGAGAAGCGCTACGGCGCGGATCCCGCGTACCGGGCCTACGCCGATCACACTCCGCTGATCCTGCCGCTGATCCCGATCTGTCATATCGGCAAATACAAGGAGGAATAGATCGATGAGCATCCCGATGGCATTGGTTGATTACATCCCCGTGACGTTTTTCCTGATCGGCGCGATCCTTCTCCAGCGGGAGCTGTACGGACAAATGGGCAAGGGGCAGTTCGCCCTCTTCGCCTCCGGAACAATCGTCGTCTTTATCGCCGGATTTTTCAAGGCCACCTGGAAGCTGCTCTACGCGGCGGGCGTGTGTGATTTTCAGGCCCTGAGCAACTGTTTCTTTCCCATGCAGAGCGTGGGTTTCCTGCTGGCGGCGCTGGGCGTGCTGGCCATGGTTTTCTATAAAACAAAGAAGGCGGTCACGACCGCCGCGGTCGCCCCGCCGTTCTTCAGCGGCACGATGGTGTTCGTCGTCGTGATGGTGCTGGGCGTGCTGGGTCTGGATCTGGGACTTTGCGTCGAGGCGGCCCGCCGGAAAAAGTACGTCGTCCTGCCCGTGCTGATCCTGTCCTTCCTTTTCGTCCTGGGTATGGGATATTTGTCGAGCAAGGACTTTGTCGACCCGGCGATGAACTGGATCGCCGAGGGCGTCAACATTGTCGGGCAAGGACTGTTCCTTGTCGGTGCGCTGCTGCTGCGCGGAAAGAAAAAAAGCCATGAATGAAGAAACGATTTTCATCGGTCGGTTTGACTGTGAGCCGGCGGATCTGTGCGGGTTCGACCGTTTCAAGGCCGGCCCTATGACGTTTAACGTGCGGCGCTATCATCTGCGCGGCATCGGCAATCTGGCGTTCATGGACGCGCAGGGCATGCTCGGTCTGATGAAGATGCGCACGATGTTTCTCACGCCCTTGGAGCGCGACGCCGCGCTGCTGACTTTCGACCGTATCCACGCGGGCGGCGCGGACACGCTGCTTATCGAGCCGTTCGACACCGTGCTGGCGCGCGGAGACGATTTTTCGACGGCGATGCGGCAGCTCGACGAGTTGTGTGCCGGAGCCAAGGACCTGCCGCCCTACGTAACGAAGCCGAACTGGACGGACAGCCTGCACCTGTCTCCCTACGTGGGGAAAAAGGGAAAGCATAAACGGCACGGGGAGGCGTTCGACCGGCTGACGGAGGCGTATTTCGGCCTCTACTGCGACTGGCTCGACTCCGCCGCGCCCTGTGACAAGGCGGCCAAAACCGCGCGGGTGAAGGCTTACGTCGACGGTCTGCTCGAACACGGCGGACCCGCGACCGACATGCTCGTCAAATCGCTCGGTCAACCGCGCACCGAAACGCTCTTCCGGCAGGTGCTTTTCGGAATCGAATAAAAGAAAAGCCCGATCCGTACGGATCGGGCTTTTTTCTTGTCGATCAAGCGGGATTGCTTACTTTGACCAGCACCGCGGCGTCGTCGAGGCCGGTGCCGGGGAACAGATCCTTGTCAAGGATCTCGGAGAGGTGAACGTAACCGGCGGCGTCCGCGACGTTGTCCTCGAGCATCACGAATCCGAGGATGCCCATATACTCGGTGCGGCCGTCCGCCACGTCTTTGATCATGAGATCAGCGTACTTGCTGTAAGGCTTGACCGTCACGTCGGCGATGTCCTTGAGCGCGATCTCAGCCGAAAGAATGTACGGATCGACCGAGACGATATAACGGTCCGCCGTCGTGTCATAGAGCAGATACAGCGGCTTGGCGCCCTCGATCGTCTGGCTGTAGACGTGGAAGAGCGGATCGCCGTCGGCTTTTGCCGTGAGGATAGCTTTTCCGTCGTCGGTACTGCGGTAGATCGCCGTCGTGCCGGTGGTGGCTTCCTCGTTGCGGACAAAGCCCATGACGACTTTGTCGACCAGCGTCGGAGCCTTTTGCTTGACGTCAGAAAGTTTGCCCATGACCACGTAATAGCGATAGACGTAGGTGTCGTGCTGCCGGACGGTACGACAGGAAATCGTCTGCAGTACATAGTAGTCGCGGACCGGATCGCCGGTGTAATAGGCCTGGACCTTGCCGGTATGCTTGCCGTTCTTGCTGGTGGACGTCCCATCGTCATACGTATCGTCACCGCCGACGAACGCGACGGTGAAGCTGTCCGGATCGTTCATGTCCTGCGTATAGGCGAACCAGCCGTCCATTTCTTTGTACAGGAAAACGGTCTGATCGTGCGGATCGACCTTCAGATACCCGCCGTCCTTGGCGACGAAGAAGTCCTTGAAGATCGAATACCGTACGCCGCCCCACGGGAAGTTGAAGAAGCTGAGGTTGGTTTTGGCGGCATAATTGGACAGTCCGTACGTGATCTCGATGATGCCGTCGCCCTTGTCCGCGATGTCGGTGTAATAAAGCAAATCGGAGCGGCTCATGTTGATCGTAGGCGTCACGCCGAGGTTCAGCAGAGAAAGCGTCGCGGTCTGCTCGTCCCATTTCTGGGCCAGACGCGGGCTGAAGAAGGTGTCGTCGGTCATGTGCTTCGGGCCGTAAGCAGTCTCCATATCGCACTGTTTGTACATACCTGCCTGATGGATGAAATGCGTCGCCGGCGTGAAGGAGCGATCGTACATCCTCGCATCCGCTACCGAGACGATCTGCCAGACCTCGTCCATCCATTCGGCATGACTGTTCTGCGGCGGGATGATTTCGCCGACCGCGGTTTCCAGCGAGTAGATCTGTCCGCCCAGACCAACGCGCATCGTCCAGTTCAGCGACGAATCGTTCTTCTGTACGTGCGTGATCTGCGTGTCGAAAACGCTGATCTCGTCGAGGCCTTTGCACCATTTGGAGTTGTCGAAAGTAAGTTTCGACGCGTCGGTCTCAATCGAGACCGTCCAGTCGGCGCGCTCGCTCCCGGCGTAAGTGCTTGCCGGCAGGATCCCGAACAGATCGGTAGTCGGACCGACGTTGATCTCGGGATAGACGCGCTCATGGCGAGCCGACATATAGCTGTTGCGTCCATCCACCGGATCCTGGCCCTCGCGATAGTAGAGGTTGAAGTCGAAGATGCTCGTCTCCGGCCCTCCCTCATACAGATTGAACTGCAGTTTCTGAGCCGTGAACGGATAGATATGGAACTCAAAGGAGTGGATCTCGTCGTTTTTGGCTTGATAGTTGCGGACACAGCCCGGGACGTCGATATACTTGCCGAGCGACTCGTTAAAATACTGGATCGACCAGCGCTCGCTCTTGGCCATGAAGCGGATCGCGACCGTGTTGAACGTGACCGGTTTGCCCAGGTCGAGGCTCCAATAAGAAACGCCGTCGGTCGACCAGCAGGACTGCGGGTCGCCGTCGATCGCTTTCTCGGGACCGCAGTTTTCCAGGCTGCGGAAAGCCGTAGCCGTACCGGTGTGGGCCAGATCGGCATCCGGTTCCGGCGTCGGTTCCGGCGTAGGCGTGGGCTCGGCCGTCGGAGTCGGGGTCGGGGTCGGAGTCGGCTCGGGCGTGCAGGAAGCAAGCAACGCGGTAAGACAGGCTACCGCGCAAACGATTATCAAAGTTCTTTTCATACCCATTTCCTCCTTTACTGATTTAATTCTAAAGAAATCACAAACAGAATTAAATGGACGAAATTAGCCAGCTATCAGCAAACAATGGATAGAATTAATTTGAATCGAAAGAGCTGTTAATTTCGTCCATTTTCTGTTTGTTTTTGTCCATTTCTTTCCCGCGGAAAAAGGGATATAATACAAATACGGAGGTGAGATTCTTTTGATAAGAAGCGATTTTCACATTCACACGCATAACAGCTGCGACTGCACGAAAATCGGGCGTTCCATGGAGGAACGGATCGAGGAGCTGAAGGCCGCGGGGATCACGGATTTCGGGTTTTCCGATCACGTGCATACGTTTTACAACTATCCGCGTGAGATCGCGGCGTCGCGGCGCGAGTTCGACGAAACGCTGGCGCGCCATCCCGAGCTGAAGGGGCATATGCATTTCGGCATCGAGCTCAGCGTCATGTCCGAATGGGAGATCGACATGATCGAACACGAGCGCATCGCAGAAGACAGCGTGCCGTTCCAGACCTTCACCTACGGCCTGCGGTGGAGCGACGGACCGTTCAACGCCACGCCCGGCATGGCGATCAACGATTACATCCGGAAGCAGTACGGCATCGAATACGTCGTGGCCGGCGTGCACTGGGCGCTTTTCTGCTACGGCGACGACAAAGCCGTCTGGGACAGCTACCGCCGGCAATACCTGACGGCGATCGCGCATCCGCATACGGACATCCTGGCGCACTGGCTCTGGTGGTGGAACGAGCCGGCCTACATCAAAGGAACGCAGAATCCGTTCTATGATTTCAAAAAGGTTCCGGAAACGTTCAAGGATGAGATCGCCTGGGCGCTCAAGACCTACGATACGGCTTTCGAAGTCCAGCCGTTCTTTTGCGTGCCGCGCTCGTTCCTAGCGCCGGACTTCCACAAAGAATATATGGAGTACGCGGCCAAGCTGCAGGATATGGGGATCCGGCTGACGTTCGGCAGCGACGCGCACGGCGCGTATCAAAAACCGGAGGACATCGCCTACGTAGGACGGCAGATGGAGACGGCCGGGATCGACACGAGCAAACTGTACGATTTCTCGGAAAGGAAGCCTTTCTATGCCGAAAAGTGACTGGCACATCCACACGCACAACAGCTGTGACTGCACGAAAATCGGGCGTTCCATGGAGGAGCGGATCGAGGAGCTGAAAACCGCGGGGATCACGGATTTCGGGTTTTCCGATCACGTGCATACGTTTTACAACTATCCGCGTGAGATCGCGGCGTCGCGGCGCGAGTTCGACGAAACGCTGGCGCGACATCCCGAGCTGAAGGGGCATATGCATTTCGGCATCGAGCTCAGCGTCATGTCCGAGTGGGAAGTCGACATCATCGAGCACGAGCGCGTGCCGGCGGACAGCCTTCCCTACGGATACACCTACGGTCTGCGCACCGGCGGGCCGAGCGGGACGAGCCCCACGATGTGCCTCAACGACGAGATCGTGCAGCGTTACGGCATCGAATACGTCGTGGCGGGCGTGCACTGGGGCCTGTACTGCTATCAGGACGAGAACAGCGTCTGGGAGGACTATCGCCGGCAATACCTGACGGCGGTGGCCAACCCGCACACGGACGTGCTGGCGCACTGGCTCTGGTGGTGGAACGACGCGCCGAAGGATATGCCGAACCTGTTTTACGACTTTGCCAAGGTCCCTCAAACGCTCAAAGACGACCTGGCCGCGGCGCTGAAAATCTATGACACCGCTTTTGAGCTCAACTCCGGCGAGATCAATCCGAACAACCCCGCGCACGCGCCGGGTTACGTGCGGGAGTATCTCGCTTACGCCAAGCGTCTGCAGGAATCGGGCGTACGGCTGACGTTCGGCAGCGACACGCACGGCGCTTACCGGACGAACGTGACCGAGCGCGTCGACCCGCTGCTGAGGGAGGCCGGCATCGATCCGGACAGCCTGTGGGTCTTTCCGGCAAAGCCTGAAAAATAAAATGGAAAAACGCCGCTTGAGCGGCGTTTTTGCTATTTCCACAGGACTGTTTCGGCGATACGGTCGGCCACCTGTCGCGGCGTCAGCGACGCGGTGTCGATCTTGATCGTTTTCATCCGGTCGTACAGGGGCAGCTTGTCCAAGCTGCGCGCGATGACGTCAGGCTCGCGCAGATGAGCGTGAATATCCTTTTCAAGCCGGGCGCGGATGACCTCGGGCGGCGCCGTCAGCGTGAAAACGTCGGCGCGGAAACGGAGATCGGAGAGTTGGGCCAGCAGATAGTCGAGCGTTTCGGCGCGGTGAAGCACCCAGCAAAAGATCACATACTCGTACTGCGGGCAAGACAGGAAATTACGCAGCAGATGCAGGACGTTGTCCAGTACCATGGCCTGCGTCTGCTCGTTATTGATGAACGGTTTGCTCATCCAGCACCAGTCCCCGTCGAGGAAAACGCAGGGCTTGAGGATGCCGGCCAGTTCTTCGCTGACCGTGGTTTTCCCCACGCCCATGGCGCCGTTGAGGATCACGAGTTTTTTCTCCGGCATCGACTCGCGCCGCCGTGCCGGAAACAGAGACGACAGTTTTTTCATTCTTCCTCCACTCCCGTCCGGTCAAAGGGCGGGATATATTCCTCTTGCGCGCTGCTGAGTTCCTGCATAAAGCCGATCCGCAGGCCGCGCGCGTCCATATACGCCGCGACGCGCTCATACTCGTCGGGCGTGAGGCGTCGGTCCGGTTCGGCACCGGGCATCGGCGTATACTGGCTCATCAGACTGAACAGCACGCGGCCCGTGCGTCCGAAGGTGTCGACGACCCAGTCGATGACGTCGAAGGTGTTTTCCAGAAAACCGGGCAGGACCAGATGACGGATGACGGTGCCCCGGAGCAGGATCCCCCGCTCATCGAAAACAGGATCGCCCGTCTGCTCGGCCATGGCCCGGATCGCCGCGGCGGCGACGGTCGGATAATCGGGCGCGCCGCAGAAACGGGCGGCCAGCGACGCGTCGGCGTATTTCATGTCGGGAAGATATACGTCGACTTTGCCGCGCAGGAGCGCGACCGTCTCGGTCAGTTCATAACCGCCGGTATTGTACACGACGGGGCATTTTTTCTCCCAGCGGGAAAGGCTTTCCGCCACGGCGCGGATATAGTGCGTCGGCGTGACGAGGTTGATATTATGCGCGCCGAGCGCGGCCAGTTTATCGTAAAGACGGACCAGTCCGTCGACGGTAACGGGGCGGCCGACCGCGGCGCCCGAGCGGGTCGAGATGACCCGGTTCTGGCAAAAACGGCAGCCGAGATTGCAGCCGCAGAAGAACACGGTCCCGCTGCCGCGCGTACCGCTGAGGCAGGGCTCCTCCCACCTGTGCAGAGCCGCGCGGGCCACGATCGGCGTCGTGCCCATGCCGCAGACGCCTCTGCCGGTCAGTTCCCCGCGCGCCGCGTCACAGCGGCGCGGGCAATCGTTGCATCCCATGCTGCGTTTTTTCGCCTTCTTTCAGCATTATTATAAACAAACGCGGGGCAATTATCAACCAAATTTTCGTGACAACCCGGCCGGATTATGCTATACTGTTTTTATCTAAAAGGAGGAAAGGGCATGTCCGCCAACGCCATTAAGCTGATCGCCGCGATCCTGATGGCCCTGTCGCATCTCGGCAACGTTTTCGGCGGCGCTCTGCCGCCGGCGCTGACGCGGACGCTGATCGTCATCGGCCGGCCGGCTTTCCCGATCTTTGCTTATTTTTTAGCCGAAGGTTGGCATCATACCCGTTCCAAAGAAAAATACCTGCTCCGCTTAGCTGTTTTTGCCGTCCTGTCGCAGCCGTTTTTTTGGTACGGGTTTTTCCGCGGCGAAGGGTTTCTGTCGCACTGGTCGACGATCGCGACGCTGTTCGTCGCGGCGGCGGTGCTGTATTGCTGGGAAAAAGCCCGCTCCGGCCGGCTCTGGTGGCTGATCCCGTGCGCGGCGGCGCTGGCCGTCCCGTTTGTCACCACTACCGACTACGGGTTTCTCGGCGCGCTGACGGCGGTGACGCTGTTTTTTATCCGCGATAAAAGGATCCGACTGGCGGCTCTGGGCCTGTTCTGCTGCGCGATCTATCTGCGCGGCGGTTTCGGGCTTTGGCCTGTCATCTACGCCGGGACCGCGTGCCTGGCGATCCTGCCGCTGAGCTTTTATAACGGGCAAAAGGGGTTTGCCCTGCCGCGTTATTGGTTTTATATTTTTTATCCGCTTCATATAGCGGTCTATATCGCCGTCCGGGCCGCGCTCGGACTCTGACACGTCGGGAGGAAAAGAGTATGAGAGCCGTTCTCACCGTGATCGGTCACGACAAAGTGGGGATCATCTATCGCGTCAGCGAACTGCTGGCGAGCTGCAACGTCAATATCGCGGACATCACGCAGACGATCCTGCAGGATTATTTCACGATGATCATGATCGTGGAGACCGACGCCTGCAACTGCTCGTTCAAGGAACTGCAGGAGAAGCTCGACGCGCTGGGAACGACGCTGGAAATGTCGATCCGCCTGCAGCACGAGGATATTTTCAATTCCATGCACCGCATCTGAGAGGCCCTATGATCGACATTAACCAAATCACCGAAACCAACCGGATGATCGACGCGCAGCACCTCGACATCCGTACCATCACCCTCGGCGTCAGTCTGCTCGACTGTGCCGACAGCGACAGCGCCCGCTGCCGGGAACGCATTTACGAAAAGATCGTGACCCGCGCCGAACAACTGGTATCCGTGGGCGAGTCCATCGAATCTCAGCTCGGCATCCCGATCGTCAACAAACGGATCGCCGTCACGCCCATCGCGCTGGTCGCGGCGGGCTGCCGTACGGAAGATCTGGTTCCTTTCGCCGAGACGCTGGAGCGCGCGGCGCAGACCACGGGCGTCAATTTTATCGGCGGATTTTCCGCGCTCGTACCAAAGGGGTTCACGCCGGCCGACCGGGCGCTCATCGCCTCGATTCCGCAGGCTTTGGCCGCGACGGAGCGCGTCTGCTCCAGCGTGGCCATCGGTTCGACGCGCGCCGGCATCAATATGGACGCGGTGCGCCTCATGGGACGGACCGTCAAGGAAGCGGCGCGCTTGACCGCCCACGCCGACGGGATCGGCGCGGCCAAGCTGGTGGCTTTCTGCAACGCCGTGGAGGACAATCCGTTCATGGCCGGGGCGTTCCTCGGCACCGGGGAAGCCGACTGCGTCGTCAACGTCGGCGTCAGCGGGCCCGGCGTCGTCAAGTGCGCGCTCGAGCAGGTGCGGGGCGCGGATTTCAACACGGTCAGCGAAACGATCAAAAAAACGGCTTTCAAGATCACGCGGATGGGCGAACTGGTGGCGCGAATGGCGTCGCGGGCGCTCAACGCCGATTTCGGCATCGTCGATCTGTCGCTCGCGCCCACGCCCGCCGTGGGCGACTCGGTGGGACATATTTTAGAGGAAATGGGCCTCGAGCGCGTCGGCACGCACGGCACGACGGCGGCGCTGGCGCTGCTCAACGACGCGGTCAAAAAAGGCGGCGTCATGGCCAGCAGCTCCGTCGGCGGACTCAGCGGGGCTTTTATCCCGGTCAGCGAGGACATCGGCATGATCGAGGCGGCCCGCTGCGGCGCGCTGACGCTTTCCAAGCTGGAAGCGATGACGGCAGTCTGCTCCGTGGGTCTGGATATGATCGCCGTACCCGGCGACACGCCCGCCTCCACGATCTCGGCCATTATCGCCGACGAGGCGGCTATCGGGCTCATCAATCAGAAGACCACGGCCGTACGCCTGATCCCCGTGCCGGGAAAAGGCGTCGGAGAAGAAGCGGAATTCGGCGGCCTGCTGGGGCGCGCTCCCATCATCCCGGTCAGCCGGTACGCAAGCGACGATTTCATTGCGCGCGGCGGTCATATCCCCGCGCCGTTAAACAGTTTAAAAAACTAAGGAGATTAACAGCATGAAAAGAAACGAAGTTCCTGCCGAGTACAAATGGAAACTGGAAGACATCTGCGCTTCTCCGGAAGAAGCGGTCCGCCGTCTGGCGGCGCTGGACAAGCCGACCAAGGATCTTCTCGCGATGCGCGGCACGCTCAAGACCGACGAGGCCGTGCTCAAAGCTCTGAAGTTCTCCGACGAGATCTCTCTGGAGCTGGAAGAGGTATATAGCTACGCCAGTTTCCTGCAAGCCGGCGACAACGGCGACAGTGCCGCGCAGCAGCTGATGCAGCGCGTCTACTCCGTGATCGTCGCTTTCTCTTCGGCGGCGTCCTTCCTGGTGCCGGAACTGACCCGACTGCCCGCCGCCGAGCTCAAGCGGATGGCCGCCGATCCGAGATTTGAGGATTTCTCCGTTCAGCTCGGCGAAATCATCCGACAGAAGAAGCACATCCTCAGCGACAAGGAAGAGCTCCTGCTGAGCCTGACGCACGATTTCAGCGGCAAATTCAGCGAATCGTTCGACATGCTGACCGACGTGGAGTTTACCTTCCCCAAGGTGCGCGATGAAAAAGGCAACCGGATCCAACTGACCCACGCGCGCTACCGCAATCTGATCGAGAGCCCCGACCGGGCGGTCAGACGCGGCGCTTTCAAGGCCATGTTCGGCACTTTTGCCAAGTATCGCAGCACCCTCGCCTCGCTTTACACGGGCAGCGTGAAAAAAGATATTTTCTATGCCAAAGCGCGCAAATATCCGAGCGCGCTGGTTGCGTCGCTGGACGACGACAACGTCGACCCGGCGGTCTATCACAAGCTGATCGAGGCGGTGCACGAGGCTTTCCCCACGCTCGACGATTATTGCGCGCTGCGCAAAAAAGCGCTCGGCGTAGGCGAGCTTCACATGTACGATCTCTACGCGCCGCTGGTCAAAAACTGCGAAATGAAGTATTCTCCTGAGGAGGCCAAAGCGCTGGTCAAAAAAGCGCTGGCCGTTATGGGACCGGAGTACGTTTCTCTTCTGGACCGTGCCTATACCGAGGGCTGGATCGACATGTTTGAAAACGAGGGCAAAACGAGCGGGGCTTTCTGCGGCAGCACCTATAAGGTCCACCCATACGTCCTGCTCAACTTCGAAGGCAGGCTCGACGACGTTTTCACGATGGCGCACGAACTGGGTCACGCGATGCACTCGTACTATTCCAGCGCCGCGCAGTGCCACGCCAAAGCGGATTACAAGATCTTCGTGGCGGAAGTGGCGAGCACGGTCAACGAGATCCTGCTGACGAAGTATCTGCTTTCCGTCACCAAGGACAAAGCGCAGCGCTGCGTCATCATCAATCACTATCTCGAGCAATTCCGTACGACCGTCATCCGGCAGACGATGTTTGCCGAATTCGAGATGCTGGCGCACGAGGCGGCCGAAAAAGGCGAACCGCTCAACTATGAGTCTCTCAACGCCATTTACTATCAGCTCAACAAGGATTACTACGGTCGGGCCGTCAAGGTCGATGAAGCTATCGCCTACGAATGGTCCCGCATTCCTCATTTCTACAACGCTTTCTACGTATACAAATACGCCACCGGCTTCTCGGCGGCCAGCGCCATCGCCGCGGATATCTGGACCAACGGCGAAAAAGCGGTCGCGCGCTACAAGAAATTCCTCTCCGGCGGCTGCTCGGATTATCCGATCGAGCTGCTCAAAAAAGCCGGCGTGGATCTTTCGACCAACGAACCGGTACGGCGCTGCATGAGCGAATTTGCCGAGATGGTCAAGCTTATGAAAGAATCTCTCTAAGGAGGACGGATCGATGGGCATGTATTCGATGGACGCGGCCAGCGCTTTTGAGAAACTGCGTGCGGAGGAACGGTTTTCCCAAGTCAACGACGAAACGCTGCGCGGGCTTTTATTGCGGATCGTCAAGGCCAACGACAGCTACAACGATACGCTGAACGAAGACGATTACTATGACGACGACGAAGCCTACGACCGGCTTTGCCGCGTCGCCGCCGAAGGAGGCGCCGATCTCGACACCGCGGAGGAGCTGGTCGACGCCTACATGGAGATCAACGACGAATATCTCGAGGCGTTGGGCCTGATCGAATGGGAATGAACGAGCTTTATACCGCGATCGACAAAGCGCTCACGCGCGGCGAGGCGGCCGAGCTGCTTCACCTGACGGAAGAAGCGCTCGCCGACGGGATCGACGCGCGGCGCATCCTGGACGAGGCGCTGCTGCCGTCCATGGCCCGCATCGGGGAAGCGTTCCGGTGCAATGACCTGTACGTGCCGGAGGTCATTCTGGCGGCGCGCGCTTTCAATCAATGCATGGATCTGCTGAAGCCGCATTTCGCCGGGGCCGTCCGCTATCGGCACCGCGCGCTGATCGGCACGGTCAAAGGAGACCTGCACGATATCGGGAAAACGCTGGTGCGCATGATGCTTTCGGCCAAGGGCGTCGACGCGATCGATATCGGCGTGGACGCCGACGCGGAGACTTTCGTCCGGACCGCCCGGGAAAACGACTGCCGCGTCATTCTGATCTCGGCGCTTCTGACCACGACGATGATGTACCAGAAAACCGTCATCGACGCTTTCGTCAAAGCGGGACTGCGCGATTCGGTGCGCATCATTATCGGAGGCGCGCCTGTGACGCAGGCTTTCGCCGACGTGATCGGCGCCGACGCTTACGGCGACGACGCTTACACGAGCGCGGAGCTGGCGGCGCGTTTCCTGGCCGAAATGGAATAAACATGAAAAAAGACCCGGAAAAGCGGACTTCTCATAAGGATGTTAGAAAATATCCAATGAAAAGCCGATTGAGAGTGCCGAACGAAGAAAATCCATCATGGACAGTAGGTCTGTGATGGAGTTTCTTTTTTCACCCGCCAAAATTTGCGTCGGAGTAACCAAAGAAAAGCGAATTTCAAAATTAATTCTCGAATGTATGTTTGCTAATGATTGTAACCTCTGCTGTCGAAGGGTTGATTTGAATAACTATTTTCCCTTTCTTCATGGCATAATTCACGGTATAC
>JAHAZM010000028.1 GCA_018385275.1 Eubacteriales bacterium
ATCCTGAACGACGAGTGCGTTCCTTTGGGAGAAAACGCGGAGATCTGCGGTTTTTCCGATCGGACGGAAAAAGAAAAGCGTTTTCGGCGCGCCGCTGTGCCGCCGCCGGACGCGGCCGCCGCGATGCGGCCCGATCGCTACTCGATCCTGCTGGTGCACAGACCCGAGCTGATGGAAGCCGGCGCGGCCAGAGGCGCGAATCTGATCCTTTCCGGGCACGTTCACGGCGGGTTTCTGCCTCTTCCCGGCAACCGTGGTCTGATTTCTCCGGACGAAGGTTTTTTCCCCCGATATGCGCGCGGGCTGCGACGGATCGGCAACAGCGTCGGGATCATCAGCCGGGGGCTCGGGGGATTCCGTCTCCTGAATCCGCCGGAGATCGTTCTGATCGAACTGACC
Organism: Eubacteriales bacterium; assembly: GCA_018385275.1. Taxonomy (GTDB): domain Bacteria; phylum Bacillota; class Clostridia; order Christensenellales; family MB2-83; genus MB2-83. The sequence goes on from JAHAZM010000028.1 coordinate 400, forward strand.
AAAGAATAAACGCAAATGAAAAAGGCCTGCCATGCGGCAGGCCTTTTGATTCATCACAGCATCAGCTTACGCCGTCAAACATCTGTTCGACCAGCGTGGCCAGTACGGGCTTCTGCTCCTGCAGCAGCTCGGCGGCAGTCTTCGATCCGCCGATGACTTCTTCAAAGTTGAGTGAGATCCCGTTATTGGTAAAGGCGGCGTTGTTGACAAGCGTAACGTAGTTTGCTCTGTCGAAGCATTTCTCCAGGAAATAGCGGCTGCCTTCGTCGTTGATGCGGTTCTCCGCCTCGAGCCAGTACATTTCCTGCTCATCCTCGGCATTCTCATACAGAGAAGTATTGTAAACATACATGAACTTGGCGATCTTTCTGGCCTCATCCTTATTGGCCTGCGCGAACATCACGTTGGAAGCGTACATGCCGTCCACAATATGATAATCGGTCTCGCCGTCGGGCATGGGCATGCAAAGCACGCCGTATTCATCCGCCATGGAGGACTGGAAGGAGATCCACGTGCTGGCAAACATCGCCGGATAGAATCCGATGGAACCGGCCAGCCAGTCGGAGCTGTCAACGTTGGAGGAAATGCCCGTAATGCTCTCGGTGCCGCGGGCGGCGCCGACTCTGTACAACTCAGCCATGAAATTCAGTACGTCGATGACCTTGTTGTCATAATCGAAGGTATAACCCTTGTCCGTCTTGACGTACACGTTGGTGTTGGCGGAGCCCATCAGGCCGCTGGCCATATTCAGACCGCCGAGAACGGTGCCCCAGATATCCGGTACGTCGTCATGGTTGAAGTCTCTGGTGATCGTCTGCGCGGTGTCGCGGAAAGCCGCCCAGGTCCACTCTTTGTTTTGCTGCTTGGCATAGATTTCCTGCGCGCTGATGCCGCAGTTCTGCAGCAGCGTCTTGTTCATGAACATCGCGACGGTATAGTGATATTTCCACAGCTCCTCAACCTGCTTGGCGACGGCATAGACCTTGCCGTTGATCGTCGCCATCTCCGTGACCTGCTTATCCCAACGCGCGTCGTCAAACTTGATCTCATCGGCATAAGGCGTCAGAGGCTCGGCAATACCGCCGACGACCCACGCCGCCAGCTGATGATTCATCAGATAGGCAAAATCAATGGTGGGATGCCCGGCCAGCGCGTCGTTCTGTCCTCTGGCCAGATCCAGATCATACTTGATCGTGCAGTTGAAGCGCTGCTCGATCTGCGCGTTCTGAGCGTAGCGGCGGATGAAGTCGGTGCGCTGTTCAAAGGGCTGGCCGTGATAAGAATAGATCGTAAAGGTCCGACCGCCGAAGTCATACGCGCCGGCATCCGGAAGCGCAAAAGTATAATCGCCGGCGTTGATTTCCGGTATGGAGCCGGTCGGCGTCGGGGTCGGCGCCGGAGTCTGGGTAGCGGCCGGCGTGCAGGCTGTCAGCATCACACAGAACAGCGCTGTCGCGACGATCGCCATAAGGGTCTTCTTTTTCAAATCAATCACTCTCTTTCTTTTCTTTTTCCGCTCGTGAGCGATGAACGGGAGTATTCTCTCCATCTTTCTTTCACCATTATACAAATCGGAAGACGAAAAATCTATGGCTTTTTCACCAACCATTCCGTTTTCATGATCTTTTCGACGGAAAGCGCACGTTTTCACCGTCAAAAAAGAAAGACAGAAAGAACCCGTTTCTCCTTTTCTTTTTAATATTATAAAATAATTAAACTTGATTTTCAAGAGGCATTCCGCTCAGAATAATTAAAATAGTATTACAATTTTAAGTCAAACTTTATATGGATACGCGAAAAAACTCCAGACGGGAACCGACAGACAAAAACGGAGTCCTGCCGAAGAGACAAAAAACGGACAAAGAAACCGGCGGCAGGCGAAAAGAGAAACCCCGGATCAGAGCCTTTGATCCGGGGTCGTTTTCATTTGATTTTTTACTCCCGCCTCAGAATCCCTGCGGCACAGGATCAAGCGTCGGCGCGGGTCCGTCCATTACGGCGCGGAACTCGTCGCCGGTGATTTTTTCTTTCTCCAGAAGAGCCGACGCGACCCGCTCCAGTTTGTCGGCGTTCTCGTCCAGAATACGGCGGGCTTCCGCGTATTTAGTCTCGAGCGTCGCCTTGAGCTGCTCGTCGATCTTGGCGGCCAATCCGTCGGAATAGGTGTGCTGCGCACCGAAATCCCGTCCGATAAAGATCTCGTGCTCGCTGCCAAGGAATACCGGGCCGATTTCATCATTCATGCCGTACTCGGTAATCATTTTCCGGACCAGATTGCTGGCCTGCTGCAGATCGTTATACGCGCCGGTGGAAATATCTCCGAAGATCTTTTCTTCCGCCACGCGGCCGCCCAACAGCTCCGTAACCTGATCGAGCAGTTTGCTGCGCGTCAGGAACACCGTCTTTTCGTCGTCCGGGATCGTGACCGTATAACCGGCGGCCAGCCCGCGCGGGATGATCGAAACCTCGTGTACCGGGTCGCAGCCGGGAAGCACATGCGCGATGACGGCATGCCCCGCCTCGTGATAAGCGGTCACGCGGCGATCCGCCTCGGAAACGACGCGGCTCTTTTTCTCGGGACCGGCCACAACGCGCAGCAAGCTCTCCCGCAGCTCGGTCATGCCGATTTTCTTAGCGCCTTTACGCGCGGCGAGCAACGCCGCCTCGTTCAGCAGGTTTTCAATATCCGCGCCGGTGAAGCCCGACGTAAGCTGCGCCACGGCTTTGACGTCCACGTCGTCGGCCAGCGGCTTATTTTTGGCGTGGACTTTGAAAATGTCTTCTCTGCCCTTGACGTCCGGAATATTGACGACGATGGTACGGTCGAAACGACCGGGCCGCAGCAGAGCCGGATCGAGGATATCGGAGCGGTTGGTCGCGGCCAGCACGATGATGCCCTCGTTGACGTTGAAGCCGTCCATTTCCACCAGCAGCTGGTTCAGGGTCTGCTCTCTTTCATCGTGACCGCCGCCCAGTCCCGTACCGCGCTGACGGCCGACCGCGTCGATCTCATCGATAAAGATGATGCAGGGCGCGCTCTTTTTGGCCAGAGCGAACATATCGCGGACGCGGCTGGCGCCGACGCCGACGAACATTTCCACGAAATCGGAGCCGCTCGCCGTGAAAAACGGAACGCCCGCCTCGCCGGCGACGGCTTTGGCCAACAGGGTCTTACCGGTACCGGGAGGGCCGACCAGCAGGATACCCTTGGGGATCCGGGCGCCGAGCGCTTTATACTTCTCTTTATCTTTCAGGAAATCGACGATTTCCGCCAATTCCTCTTTTTCCTCATCCGCGCCGGCGACATTGTCGAAGTTGACCTTCAGATCGCCCTCCTCGACATGCTGGGCCCGGCTCTTTCCAAAGGAAAAGACCTTGCCGTTGCCCTGATCGTTCATCCGCATAATCAGGAAAATGCCGACACCGAGGATCAGCAGCATAAAGGCAAAGGGAAGGATCTGCAGCCAGATACTTTCCTCTGAGCGGATATAATTCAAATGGATGCTCTCGGCGACGATGCCGGCGTTCGTCAGATCGGTATTGAACTGCTCGATGCTGCCGATGTTGAACCTCTTGTCATACTTGCCGGGAAAATCCGTTTCCTTAATCAACGAACCGGACAGCAGGATATAGACGTTGCCCGTACGGGTGTCGATGGTCACGGCGGCGACTTTGCCTTCTTTGGCCGCAGTCAGGAACTCGTACTGCGTCCACTCTTTCTTACTGTCGTTGCGGTTGCCGTTGAGGGAAAGCGCGACGATGACGACGAGCGCGATCACCGCGGCATAGAACAAGATCCCTCTGTAGTTTCTTTTCAATGGACGTTCCTCCGTTTATTCATAAATAGAATGCTTCAAAACATAAACCGCGTCGAGGTTGCGGTAGAGTTCGTTATAATCCAATCCGTAGCCGACGACGAACTCATTGGGGATCTCGAATCCGACGTAATCGGCTTTCAATCCGTTGCGTCTCCGCGATGGTTTATCCAGGCAGCAGCAGATCCTGAGAGAGTTCGGTTTGCGGGCCTGCATGACGTCGGCCAACGCCTGCAGGGTAATGCCGGTATCGATAATATCCTCGACGATGATAACGTCACGGCCTAAGATGCTGTTATCCAGATCTTTGCGCAGCTGCACGCTGCCGCCGGAAACGGCGCCGCTGCCGTAACTGCTGGCCGCAACGAAATCCGTCGTAACGGGAATGTCGATCGCTCTGGTCAGATCCGCGAAGAACGTAAAGGCGCCCTTCAAGGTGCAGACAAGAACCGGCGTTTTCCCCGCGTAATCGGCGCTGATCTGTTTGCCCAGTTCCGCTACGCGCGCGGCAAGCTGCTCTTTGGTGATAAGAACCCTATCAGTATCGTCCAGCAACATAATCACACCTCTTCTTCATATGTTATTTTTACGGCGCGAACCGTATTCTCATCAATGCGGATATGCTCGGAAATATCCAGTCCCGCGATCCACAACACGTCGCTGCCGGCGGCCAGCAACGGCAGTCTGTCGCGCTGTATCCGGTCGACCCGACGGTCGATCAGGTACTTTTTGAGCTTTTTCGTACCTCCACCGCAGGGTTTGATTATATCACCATCTTCGCGAGCGCGCAAGTACAACTCATTTCCAAACAGTTTATCCGCGTCGGCATAACGTACCGCGCCGACGCCGCGCGCGTCGGAAGGCACCGCCGAAAGCCGTCGGATCCTCAGTTTCCCGCCGTTGAAAGTATAGATGCCGCATTTGGAAATACGGACGGCGGCAGGCTTTTCCGTCGCTTCCTCCGCCAGGGAAAAAATCAATTTCCCATACGAGAGACGCGCGCGCAGGCCGTGCGGCAATTCTGCGACTTTTCCCGTGCGGCCGGCCGCGACCAGTTTGCGGACCGCTTCAAACCCCGGCGTATACAGATCCTGTGTCACGCCCAGCGCCTCGGCCATTTTCAGGCAGACCCGTCTGAACACCGCCTCGTCGGCGATCTGATCGAGCGTCAGCGAGATCTTGTTCTTTTCCACCGTCGCAAACGAACGGAACGCTTCCTCCGCGACCCGGTCCAAATACTCGTCCTCAGCGCGCAGCGCCGAGGTATTGGCTGAAACGACGGAGGTGAAGCGGGGATTGAGCTCCCGCAGCCGCGGGACGACCTCATAACGAATGAAATTCCTGGCGTAATCCGTATCGGCATTGGTGCTGTCCGTACGCCACGCAAGACCCCGCTCCCGGCAATAATCCTCGATCTCGCGCCGTTCAACGCAGAGCAAGGGCCGGATATAGCGCCCGTTGACCGGACGGATCCCGCACAAGCCTCTCAGCGCCGCGCCGCGGGCCAGATTGAGCAGGACGCTTTCGGCGTTATCGTCCGCCTGATGAGCCGTGGCGATCCGCGTCACCCCGACGCCGACGCAAAGCGAATCGAAAAACGCTTTTCTCTCTTCCCGCGCGGTCAGCTCCAGACCCTGGCGCCGTTCGGCGGCCAAAGCCGGGACGTCGAGCTCGCGCACATAAAGCGGGAGGTTCCTCGCGGCGCAGAATTCCCGCACGAAAGCCAGATCGGCACGGCTTTCCTCTCCGCGGATCCCATGCTCGACATGAGCGGCGCAGAGCCGGAACGAAAACTCGTCTGAAAGACGAAGCAGAATATCAGTCAGACAAACGGAATCCATGCCGCCGGACAGGGCGACGAGCACCTTGTCCCCCGGATCGATCATACGGTTCTGACGGATATAGGTTTTGACTTTCTCGATCACGACGACACCACCGGAGCTTTTTAATCGAAACTTTTTATTTATTCTATACCAACAAATAGTATATTGCAAATAAATAATTTGTAAACGGAAGAACGCTATTGACTTGTCCACCGTGAAATGGTACAATGTTTTCCAACAGAAAAGAGGTGTTTTGTCTGAAATCCTTCTCTGAACGATACGACCGTCTTCACGATCTCATTTCGGCCTATGCCGAAGAAAAGACCGCCTGCTATACCGCGCGCAGCACCGCCCTTGAAGAATGCTACCGCGCGCTTCGGGACAACCGTTTCGTCACGCTCGTCGGTTCCCCCGGCATGGGAACGAGTTCCCTGCTCTTCGCTTTCGGAAAAAAATATGCCGAACGGTACAACATTTTCCGCGTCGTCTGCGCTTTTGACGCGACGACAGACCTGGTCAGCGACGTCCTGCGCTTTTTGGTACACGAGCTGGAAAACGCGCTCGGAACGGACCACAGCGCCTATACCGCCGACGACGAGGCGATCCGACATACGTTCTCCGTCCTGACGGCGCGCCTTTACCGCCGCACAGGGAAAGAATGTCTTTTTCTGCTCGACGAGGCCGATCTGCTGAAAATCGATATTGCCGAATTGGATCCGCCGCCCTACGCGCGTTTCATCGCCGTCAGCCACCGGGACGCCGATCAGCATATTTCCTCCTTTGTCCTGAGCGTACAAACCTTGAGCTGCGAGGAGGCCTGCTCCATCCTCTCCGCCCAGCTGCGCGCGCACGGCGTCGAGCCGCGGCCCGCCCTGCTGGAAGCCGCGATGAAAAAAAGCAATATGCACAATTGCTCATTCATCAAAATGATGGCGCAGAAACTTGAGAACGCCGTTAAAGTCGATGGAAAATCCGACGACGACCTGATCGACATTGTCAACGAAATGCCGGACGCGCTCGGATGGGACGTCTACGTCTTCACCACGGAAGTCGGCGCAGCGACTACTTATACGATGCAAAAAGGCGCTATGGCGCTCCTTGTTCTGGGGCGGCACGGGTTCGGCCGCGAGCTGCTGCGGTATACGTTTGCCAACGGCGGCCTGATCTGGGACGAAGCGCTGTTCGACCGGGTGCTGACGATGCTGAAGGCCTATTTCTTTATTGATCGGAACGGTGTGATCCGCCTGGCCTCTCCGTGGCTCCGGGATACGCTGTATACCTGCTTCGGCGGCGGGACGCATGAGATCTCGGGTCAGATCCTGACCTGGCTCAAACAGCTCGACGTCTCGGACGAAACGCGCGCCGACGAGCTGCTGCATCACTGCCGTCTCTGCGGCGACAGCGCCGCAGCCGCCTCTTATTTAACCGAAATCGCCTCTTCAGGCGACGACGTGCTGCGCGCCGTCACGGCCCGGGAGATCCGGAAGCTCCTCTTCTACGATCAGGGCGAATGGCTCCTCGAGCTGATCCGCCTCTGCGATCCGAAAGCCGTCGGTTTCATTGGCGACGCACTGAACACGCCGCTGCCGCAGAGTATGGCGCCGACACTTTGTCAGATTTATAAAGCGTTGTTCAACGCAGGAAGGAATGAAAAATGATCCACAATCAACCTGTCAAACAAAAAGAGATCCCCTATCGGTTCTGTTTCTTCCTCGATCGTAATCTGCCGGCCGGGACCCTGCTGCGTATCAAACCGACCGATTTCAAGGCTACTATGAAAGCATTCGCCGTTCATGACATCCGTCTCGGCGACGGTCCGGAGCTGGCGATCACGTTCACCAGCAACGACGTGAACTGGGACGACGTGTCCAACTGGTCGCTCCACGGCAAGATGCGGGCGCTGGCCGAATTCATCCTGCCGCGCGACGCCGCCCCCGGCGATCAGGTGAGCTTTACCCTTGAAATGCTCGGCGGCGCGCCCGCCCGTGCCGGAATGTACTATGACTTTGAACTGGAAGCGCCCGCCTCGCACGACGAGATCACGGGACCGATCTGTGCCGCGGATACGGAGCGTATGCTTTACGTGCCCCGCGAGCCCCATCATATCGAAGCGTACCTCAAGGTCGACGGACGGCTGCTGGTGCAGACCTTCGACGAATTCAACAATCCCGTGCCCTCGGATGCAACGGAGCTGACGCTGCGTTACAACGACCGGACCGAAACGGTGCCCATTCACGCCGAGACCGACGACAGTATCACGCTGACCCTGCCGACGACGGAGCTGACACGCGTGACCGTGCAGGACGACAAAGGGCGTTCCGCCGTCAGCAACTACTATCCGCGCGTATTCGGCAAAAATATCTACTTCGGCGAATTCCACTGGCATACCGAGTTCTCCGACGGTTCGAGACCGCTGGTCAACGCGCTGCGGATCGCCCGGGACAATATGGGCCTGGATTTCGCCGGCAGCGGCGATCACATCTGGAGAAACGGCCACTACAGCACGCCGAAATTTACGATTGCGGAACAGATCCGGATCTTCGAGGATTTCAAAGCGCAGTCGAACGGGCATTTCGCTACGATCTACGGCGCGGAAGCCAACGGCTGCCGCGGGCACGTCAACATCTACGCCCGGAGCGGGAAAGAATTTGAAAAGACGATGACCGCCGAGCCTGACAAGATCAAGACGGTCGGCGAGCATCCCAACGTCTGGCCGCTGCGTCAGCTCAACGATGAGCTCGAAAGCGAGGGAGATCGCAACGCGATGCTGATCCCTCATCACACCAACGTCGACAGTACTCCTTACGTCAACAAGGACGGTCTGCCCGCCTGGGGCGCTTTCCCCTGGCCCGGCAACGGCGAAAGCTACGGCCGCGTGCGCCTCATCGAGATCGTCCAGGGCGCAGGCAGTTTCGAAACGGAAGACTATCAGGAAGGCTGGCGGATGACGAAAAAGTCCGGCACGCTCGGCGGCGCCGCCCGCACGGCGCTGATTAAGGGCTTCAAGGTCGGTTTCTGCGGCTGCAGCGACGACCACAACGGCGTGCCGACGGGCAAGATCGGCAACCGTGCCGTAGGCATGACCGGCGTGCTGGCCGACGAACTCAACGACGAACAGATTTTCGATAATATGTACGACCGGCACTGCTACGCCACCAGCGGCGCAATGATCGTAGCGGCGGCGCGCATGAACGGTCAGCTGATGGGCTCTCAGCTGTATCAGGCGCCCGGCGCCGAGCGGCGCATCGACATCGAGATCCACGGAACGGCGCCCATCGAGCTGATCGAGATTATCCATGCCGGCATCACGCTGGCCAGTCTGCCCGTCGACGGCAGCGCCGATTTCATCGGCAGCTGGACCGACACAAGACCCGGCAGACCCTTTAACGAGGCGTGGTACTATGTACGGGCCAGACAGACCGACGGAGAATGCCTCTGGCTGTCGCCCTTCTTCATAGATCTGCCGGAGGAACTGATCTGACGACGATATGAACGTATACGATTTCGATAAAACGATCCTGCGGGGAGACTCCACGACGCTTTTCTTGGCCTTTCTGGTGCGTCGCCAACCCTCTTTGCTTCGTTTTTCTCCGCGCTGTCTGGCCGCCTGGTTCCGCTATCTGACCGGCGGCGTCAACAAAACCGCTGCCAAGCAGCGCCTGTTTTCCATTTTCTCTGCGGTACGGGATATGGACGGCGCCGTCCGGGATTTCTGGGAAAAAGGAAAAAACCGCGTCACTCAGCGCTATCTTCTTGAGCGAAAAGATACCGACGTGGTCGTGTCCGCCTCTCCCCGTTTTCTGATCGAGCCGATCTGCACCCTCCTCGGCGTACAGACGCTCATCGCCTCGGAGGTCGATAAGAAAACCGGGGTTTTCGACGGGCTCAACTGCTACGGAGAAGAAAAAGTGCGCCGCTTCCGCGACGTATTCCCCGACGCCGAGGTAGAGCGGTTTTACTCGGATTCCCTGTCCGACGCGCCGATGGCGGCGCTGGCGCGGGAAGCTTTTCTGGTCAAGGGCGAACAGCTCCGTCCCTGGCCCGGACAATGAAACAAATAAAGACCCCGGCCGCAGACCGGGGTCTTTGATTTCAGGAGTTTATTCCACGCTCTCCCAATGAGCGATCGGCCAGATGACAAAAAGCGCCTTGCCGATGATGAGTTTTTTCGGGATCGGCCCGATGATATGGCTGTCAGTGCTGTCGTTCCGATTGTCGCCCATGACAAAAACGCAGCCGTCCGGCACGGTGATCTCGGAATACTCGTACTTAATGCCGCCGTCGCCGCAGCGGATATAGCTTTCGGACAGCGGCTGACCGTTGAGGACGACGCGGCCGCCCTTGACCGCGACGGTATCGCCGGCCACGCCGATCACGCGCTTGACGAAGCGCTCGCTCTTATCCCGGTTGGGAAAATTGAGGATAATCACATCGCCGCGTTCGGGTTCGGCAAACACGTAAACGAGGCGATCGACAAACATCCTGTCGCCGTTCTGGAGCGTATTGGTCATGCTGACGCCGTCGACCCGGACAAAAAGGAACACAAAATTGATCACCAGCAGCGTGATTACCACGGCTACGGCGATACTGCGCACCCAACCCAGGATCTCCGCTTTCCGATTGACCGTTTTCGTCCTGTGATCGATCTGGGCGATGATATCATCGATTCTCAATGGATTCCGACCTTTCAGCGCGAGAAATATAGCGGCGGAAGCATTTCTCGAACTCTTCCCGTCCGAGAAGAATCACCCTGCCGCAATGCGTGCATTTCAATTTGATGTCGCATCCGGTGCGGGTCACGAGCCAATCGTTGGCGCCGCAGGGATGCTGTTTTTTGGTGCAAAGTCTGTCTCCGACGGCGACAGTCCTCGGCATACGGATCCCCCTCCCCGGAAGCTTTTTACCGTTCTATTCTATCATATGTCGTTTCCTTTTGCAAGTAAAGAAAAAAACGCCCGTACGAGCGTTTTTTTCTGTAAACAGGGGGATTCACGCGGATTTCTCGAGAACGAGCTTGTCCGCTACAAGAGCGATAAACTCGCCGTTGGTCGGTTTTTCGTTGCGTCCGTAGACGTTGAAGCCGAAGATCTGATTGATATTGTCGATCTTGCCGCGGGTCCAGGCCACTTCGATGGCGTGACGGATCGCGCGCTCAACTTTGCTCGGCGTGGTGTCGAAGCGTTTGGCGATCCCGGGATAGAGTTCCTTGGTGATCCGGTTGATCAGGTCGGGGTTGTCCGCCACCATTTTGATGGCTTCCCGCAGGAATTGATAGCCCTTGATATGAGCGGGAATACCGATCGTGATAAAGATCGTGCTGATCTTTTCATCCCGGGACTTCGTCATGCCGCCCAAAGAAGCGCTGAAAGGATTGACCGCTCCGCTGCGGGGTGCGCCGCACTCGAGGATGCGGGCGCGCAGGACTTCCATATCGAAGGGCTTGGCCATGAAATAATCCGCGCCCGCCTCCATGGCGCGCATGACGAAATTCTCCTGTGTCAGGGCCGTCAGAACGATAGCGCGGCATTGCGGAGCCAGCGCGTGCATCCGCTCCATCACAGCGATGCCGTCCAGCTTGGGCAGGATGATATCCGTCACCAGAACATCCGGCCGCTTCTTTTCAATAAGCTCCACGGCTGTTTCTCCGTTCGGCGCCATCCCCACGATTTCAATGCGCTTCTCCTTATACAGATAGCTTTCCACCGCCGAACGCAGCAATACGTTTTCTTCTGCGATCACAACTTTAATGCGTTCTTCATCCATTTTTCCGTATCTCCCTTTTGTTTTATCGGTTTTGTAGGAAAATTATATACTAATTTACATATTTTGTATTTGCTTGGATTGATCTGTTTTTTCTCGGAAATTGATATGACGAAAGCAAAGAAAAAGCCCGGGTCGGGGTTTGTCCGATCCGGGCTTATGATAATCGGTTTCAGTTCTTATAAGGAGTCAGGACGATCCGGTCCTCCTCCGCGGAAACGACGACGCGCGTTTCGCCGGAGAAACCGAACTTCTCGAGGATCTCTCCGGGAAGCTGCAGACGTCCGACTTTATCGACGACGATGACCTCGTCGTGCGTCTCCTCCTTGTTCTGCGTCCCGAACTCCGGCATGGCGATGCCGTTTTTCATGATGAACTCCGAGCTGGTGCGGCCGTCGCGGATCGCGATGACGCGGCCCATCTGGTTAGCCAGTTTCATATCATGCGTCACGATCACGACGGTGACGCCGGTCTCCTCGTTGGCGCGGCGCAGCACTTCCATGATCTGTTTCGCCGTCGCGGTATCCACCGCGCCCGTAGGTTCGTCCGCCAGCAGCAGTTTGGGACGATTGGCCAGTGCGATGGCGATCGCCACGCGCTGCTGTTCGCCGCCGCTCAGCTGAGCGAGTTTACTGTTATAATGTCCGGAGAGTCCCACCATATCCAGCAATTCGCGCGCGCGGGCCGGATCTCCTTTTCCGGCCAGAATCATGGGCAGTTCCACGTTTTGCCGTGCCGACATATAGGGGATCAGATTCCGGGATTTGTTCTGCCAGACAAAGCCGACCGTCTCGCGTTTGTATTCAATCAGCTCCGTGTTGGAAAAACGCACGATGTCCTTGCCGTCGACGAAAAGTCTGCCGGCGCTGGGCTTGTCGATGCCGCCCAGCATATTGAGCAGCGTCGATTTCCCGCTGCCGCTGTTGCCGACGACGCAGACCATTTCTCCGTCCGCCACGTTCAGATCCAGACCCTGCAGGGCCAGGACTTCCGTTTCCTCGGATTTATAGATCTTGACGAGGTTCTCGCACCGGATCACAGCCCCTCACCCCCTCTGCGCACGTCGGTGACCCGGCCGTCCTCCAGCGTATAGATCATATCGGCCAGTTCCATGATGTTGGTGTCGTGCGTGGTCATGACGACCGTGGTCCCTTCCTCTACGGCGGTACGGAACAGTTTCATAACGCTCATACCCATGGCGGAATCCAGCTCCGCCGTCGGCTCGTCGGCAAAAATCACGCGCGGCCGATGGACCATGGCGCGGGCGATCGCGACGCGCTGCTGTTCGCCGCCGCTGAGTTCGGCAGGGAAATGCTCGACGCGTTTGGACAGGCCGACCTTATCCAGGCATTCGAGAACGCGCGCCCGATCGGCTTTCTTTCCCGCGATGCGGAGCATGAACTCCACGTTCTCATACGCGCTCATCGTAGGGATCAGGGCGACGGCCTGAAAAACGAAGCCCATCTGCCGGGCGCGGATCACATCCCGCAGCGCCGGCGCCATAGCGCTAAACTCCCGGTCGGCGAAGAATACCCGTCCCGAGGTAGGATCGTCCAGGCCGCTCATGATATTGAGCAAAGTGGTTTTCCCGCTGCCGCTGCGGCCGCGAAGGACCGTCAGACTGCCCTCTTCGACCTTCAGGCTGACGTCGTACAGGACGCGGACTTTCCGGCGTCCGGAAGGAAAATCGCGGCATACGTTTTCGGTTGACATAATATCCATGCGCTTATTCCTCCCCGAGTTTGATAGCGGCGGTGACGTTGATCCGGGAGATCAGCCAGCCGATGACGCTCAGACCTACGCCCAGCATCAGCCCGATGCAGATGAAGAGCCTGCCGTAATCGCCCGCCAGAAGCAGAACCGACTGCGGCGGCGTGGGATTGGTATAGGCCAGCTGGATCAGCGGTACGAACAGCCTGCTCACGGCCGTGCCCAGCACAATACCGACGTCTATGGCGAATCCCGACAGGAAGATCTGTTCTCCGATCAGCATCCGCATGACCTTTCCGCCGGTCAGACCCATGGCGCGCAGCACGCCGAACTGCAGGACACGGGATTTGATGGACAGCACCCAATAGATGATAAATCCCATGACGCTCACGACCATGATCACGATAAAGCCGAGCGTCAGCGCGCCGTTGGTACCGCGGAACTTGACGTCGTTGGCGCGCTGCTGCAGCTCCGCGACGGCGTCTTTTTCCCAAACGAGCGTGAGCCCCAGCTCCTTGAAGGAGGCGCGGATCTCGTCGGTGCTGACCGATTTATCGCGCGAATACCATATTTCGTACGGCATCAGGCGGAAATTAGCCAGTCCGGCCAGCGTGTCGTAGTTGATAATCATCAGGATATTGTTCGCCGACAGCGGATCGTACTGCGGCCAATAATCGAAGATCCCCACGACGTTGAGCTTTTGTTTCATCAGGGAGCCGTAGGTGTATTCGAACGTGTCTCCGACGCGGAGTCCGTAGGCGTTGGCCATGGCGCGCGAGATCAGCGTGCCGTGGTCGTCGGCGGCCAGCGCGTCGCAAAGTTCTTTCGTCGTGACGGTGCGCTGCGTATCAGTCGGCATATTCAGCGTTTTATAGATCTTCGCCGGTTCGGTGGCGATCAGATCAGCCGTGATATTGAACGTCGAGCCGACCCAGAGTTTGACTCCGTAACGGCGGAACACCTTCGTGGCGTTGTACAAGCCGTTGACAGAGGTATATTTCTCCATATTCAAAGGCTGATAACCCTGCGTCGAGTCGTTGGCCGGCTCTCCGGACGTCACGCCGCCGGTCAGATCGTACCACATGCCGCGGACGCTGTATTCGGCGCCGTAGTAGTAGTTCACGTTATTGACCATGGTCTTATCGATGGTGCGCGCCGCGCTGGCGGAAAAGAGACCGAAGGTGATCGTAAAGATCAGGAAGATCACGAGGAACTGCTCCCTGCCCTTTTGCCTCGCCACCGTCGTCAGCGTCGAATACATGACCGGGCTCCAGCGCTTTTCGCCGGCCTTGAAAACGGAGTTCACCAGATACGGATAAAAACGCAGCATGAGCAGCGCCACGCCGAGCGTGAAAAGCGAAGAGATCAGATACAGGAGCGGTTCGATCGGCGTGCTGCCCGCGCCGGCGGACACGCTGTTCTGCCGGGTCCCGTATACGTAAATGCCGTAGCAGGAGACCGCGATCAGAATAAAATCGAGATAGAGTTTTTTCCAAAGCGGTTTGCCGCTGCCGCGGGCTTTCTTTCTCTTGAGGATCACGATATCCGTGCGGGAAGCGGGCACGACCGGCACGAGCATCGTGACGACGCCGAGAACGGCGGCCGCCAGACAGTACAGCAGCGCTTTGAGGTGGACCGCCGGCCGGATGGGCGCGCCGCCGAAGCTGAGGAACCCGTCGGACGAACCGAGGACTCCGCAGGCCGCTCGGGCGAGGAACGGACCGATCAGCAGGGCGATCAGGCTGATGACGCCGCTTTGCAGCAGATACAGGGTAAAGATCTGTCCGCGCCGGCATCCGCGGCTTTTCAGGACCGAGATCTCGTTTTTGTCAAATTCCACGATCAGTTTGCTGACCATGTAAATATAAAACGCCAGCATAATCAGGATCGGGATCTGCAGGACCAGCAGCATGATATTCAGCTCGGTCTCCCGCGAAACATACTGGACCAGAACGTTATAGGCGGGGATGTCAAAGGTGAGATTGCCTGCTTTGGTCATTTCCGTGATCTGATATGAATAAGTGCCGAGGACGGCTCCGATATTGCCGAGATCGATCTGCGCGTACCGGAGCGCATACATCCATTCGACGCGCCGCACGCACATTTCTCTTTCGACGCAATAGGTCGTCATGGCGTCGTAATCGGCCACGAACGCTTTATCCAGCGCAGAGGTGCTGCCGTACCAATACCCGTTGCGATTATCTTTATAGTTAAAGACGCCGACGACGCGAACGGCTTTGATCGCGCTTCCGAGCGGCGTGCCCTTGACGGTCAGCGTGTCGCCCATGATCAGATCCATAGCCCGCTCGGCAGCGCGCGAAATCACGACCTCCAGCACGCCGTCGGTGACGGCCGACGACGGCAGGCGGCCGTAAAGCAGCTCAATATTGTCGTTCAGACCGGAAAACGCGTGGAATTCCGTCATCTTGTTGACCGAAGCAAAGGATTTTTCATCAGGGACCAGCGTCACGCTGTTGATGACCAGATGGGTCGTATGGCTGAGCGTATCAAGGCCCAGTTGCCGGACATAGCCGGCGATGCGCGCCGAAGTCTGCTCGATCTCTTCCGCGCCGCTTTCGGCGGAAGCGGAGAATTGTCTTCTGACCAGGTATTTCCCCGCGTAGGCCGGATAATAGTTCTTGTCCTCGCTCTGCTCCTGATAAGCATACAGATCTTCGTGGATCATTTCCTCAAGCACGCTGTCGGCGTACATCGGGATGCTGCCCACCATAGCCACCGCCAGGATCGAACCGATCAGCAGGCAAGCCACCATCCATTTGTTGTTGAGCATTTTGCGTAAAACCAGTTTGAACACGGGCGCCTCCTCAATCGATCACGACAAGATCGCCGGAAGACAGACCGTTTGTAATTTCATACCGGCTGGTCGTTTCCATTCCGATCGTAACCACGACGCGGATCTTTTCCATAGATCCATTTTCGTTTTTCCTCAGGACCCGGACAAGACCCGTTCCGTCATTCTGTTTTTTGACATATGCCTTCGGCAGGCTGACGACGTTCTCTTTCCGCTCCGCCACGCCGCTGATGCGGACGTTCATCCCGAGCCACACGTTCTCCTGGTCCGTCGTCGTATTGAACAAGATCCGGCCAACCCACGTCGGCGTCGTTTCAAACAGGATCCGGAGCGGCGAAGAAATACTCTCGTATAAAGAAATGACGCGCCCGGGATAAGTTTTCCCGCCGCAGGTCAGTTCCAACCGATCTCCGAGACGAAAGACCGAGCGATTCACGCCGTTGTATTCGGCGACGGCGCACAATTGTCCCTCATACTCCATGACGGCCAGCGAGCCGTTTTCATTCACGGCCCGTTCCAGCGTCTCTCTCGTCACGGTATAGGTCCGATAAACGGTTTCGCTCACGTCAATGGGTTTGGGCAGATACTCTTTCTGCGGAGCCGAACAGGCGCCGAGCAGGACGCAAAGCCCCGCCAAAATCGCGACGACGGCGATCTTTCCTCTCATAAATCCGTTCTCCAAGTGTTTTTTCTCATTATAGCGCACTCGAAAAAGAGAATCAAGGTTCCTTTCCCATTCTTAAAATAACTTATTATTCCTTCACTTTTATTTAACAAAATCCCGGGAAAAAGGACGTTTTCCCAAACAAAAAACCGGATCAAACGCTTGTTTGATCCGGTTTTCCGTTATTCTTTCACCATCCGGTAGAAGAAGCGGTCAGGAATTCATACTTGCAGTAGCCCGTCGTGCCGTTCTTCAGCTGGACCTTGCACCAGCCTTCGCTGTTGGCTCCCTCGAGAAGCTTGACGATGGTATTGGGATTCATCCCCGCTACGACCTTGCCCGACGTGCTGGGTTTATCGCGCAGATTCAGCGAGTCTTCCACCGCTACTTTCATATAGACGACGGTAGGCGCGGGCGTTGCCGATCCGGCTACGACCAGATAATCGCTCGAACAATAGCCCTCTTTGCCGTCGGAAAGACGAACTTTGTACCACTTGCCGTCCTCGCTAGCTCCGATCAGCTCGACCTGCGTATTGCGGGTGATGGTCGTCACGATCTTGCCGGAAGTCTTCGCTTCCTCACGTACGTTGAGTCTGTCGGCCGTAACCGTCATATATACGGGCGCGGGCGTCGGCGTGGGCGTCGGCTCGGGCGTCGGCGTAGGCGTCGGCGTCAGTTCAGGCGTCGGCGTGGGCGTCGGCTCGTCGGTCGGCGTCGTCACAGGCGTCGGCGTGGGCGTCGGATTCGACGTACGGGATCCGCTGGTCAAAAGAAGGATCAGTATCACAACCAGTGCGACCACTGCAATGCCGCCCAAAACGATCCATTTGATATCCGTTTTTCTAACCATTACCATAGCGAATCCCTCCGTTTCATTTTCTATATAAAATTATAAAGGCTTTCAGATGGAAAGTCAAGGCTAAGATATCCACAATCTCAAAAAATTAAGAAACTCTTTTTCTTCCCGCGGCCGTCACATCGATACGAGCCGCCAAAACCGTCATATCGTCCCGGCAGACACCCTCGGTTTTAGTCAGGCAATAATTGACGAGACTCTCCGCGATCACGTGCGGATTGACGGAGCGATTGGCCGCCAGCCACGCGCTGATGTCCGCCTCCGTGCTTTCCGTCACGCCGTCGCTCATCAGGATGATGATGTCCCCGGCTTCAAGTTTGAGCCGCGCCGTATAGGGTTCGACGTTTTCAACCACACCCAGCGGCAGAGCCGCCGGCGTCACACTGATGAGACGGCCGCCGCGTTTGATATAACCGCCGGAGGCGCCGGTCTTGATAAACTCCGCTTCGCCGCGGACCCGATCGATCAGACACAGATCCAGCGTGGCATAGGACTCGTCGGAACTGCGCAGCAAAAGCAGGCGATTGACCGTGTCGATAATGAGTTCACGGGGAAAACCGGCGCAGAAAAGACCCTCGATCAGCTCCACGGCAGCAGCGCTCTCCTCATGGGCCCGGCGGCCGCTTCCCATCCCGTCCGAAAGAACAAGCAACGTACGCGCGTCGTCAATAGACGTCATGGCGTAATAATCGCCGCTGACGGGACTGTCGCTTTTGGTGCGCCCCGCCGCGCCGCCGTTGACCGAAAAAGCCGGCGTTCCGCCGTAGTACATGGTGCGTACGCCCCCCGGCTCGACGACGCTGCGCCGACGGGACAGCTCCATATCCCGACCGAAAACCTCGTTGACGGCCCGTCCGATAAGGCGTTCACAGGCGGGCTCGTCCGCAGTCGGCAGACGGCTGATGCAGCAGCAGGGGCGGCCGTCGCTTTTCCCCGCCGTCACGTCCAGGCAACCGATCCCCATGCTTTCCAGCTCGATCCGCAGTTCCCGGGCCAACGGTTCGTCGCTGATCTCCGTGCCGACGGTTTTCTCCGCCATTGCGGAGACCAGCGCCGAGATCGCCCGCAATTCCCGTCCGACCATGTCGCGCTCGCTGTCGAGCATTTTCCCGGCGAAGAGTTCCCGATTGACTTCGTCGCGTACGACAATCGCCGCGGCGCGCAGGGCTTCGGGGCGGATGCACTTTTTCTCCGTTTCTT
This sequence comes from Eubacteriales bacterium, assembly GCA_018385275.1. Taxonomy (GTDB): domain Bacteria; phylum Bacillota; class Clostridia; order Christensenellales; family MB2-83; genus MB2-83. Next base: position 19,040 of record JAHAZM010000028.1, read on the forward strand.
CCATCTGCGGCGTACGTCCGGCGGCAACAGCCTGTCCGATCCGTCTCAGCTCGCTTCCCAACGAGCATCTGGGCCGTCGGACGCAGTCGGCGCAAACCTTGGCGCCGAGCGCGCGCACGCAATCGTTCACGTCTGTTTCCGGCACCGTCTCCTCCTCGTTGAGCAGCGCCGCCATCTGCCGGAAGATCGCGCTCATCTCCTGCAGACGCCGGTTCACGGCGCGCTGGCTCCTCTGGACCAGATCCGCCGATTCGTCCGCTTTTTTCCGAGCGAAAAATTCTCGCAGGCGCAGCATTTTTTCCTTGGGAACGACCGCAAAGAGCAAAACGCCCACGCCCAGTTCGGCTATTGCCAGCGTCGGCGTGATATAGCCTTCAAACAAGAGCGTTACCAGCGCATAGGCCACGGCAAAAACGAAGGCGGAAAGGAATTTTTTCTCCTTTGCCAACGCGCCGGCGACCGCGCCGGAAAAAGCCAGCACACAACACAGAAAAGGCGCGCGATCCAACTGGGCGCTCATGATAAAACCGAGCAGCGTTCCGCAGCAGCATCCTCCCACCGGGCCGACGAGCATGGCCGCGCCGATACAGGCCGCGACGGCCAGCGACGCCCCCAGTCCGACGCCGGCGATCGAGACGTTTCCGAGACGGGCGACGGCCATGCCGCCCAGATAGACCAAGCAGACCGCGTTCACGCCGGAGGGCAGCGGCGCCCTCTCCCATCCCGTCGCGCTTACAAGCGCCGTCCGGAACAGGCCGATGCTGAAAACGCCGATAACGACGCCGATGATATACAGGATCCGGTAATAAGCCGGCAGATCGACGCAAACCGCCGGAATAAGATGGACCACCGTAAAAATCAACTGCAGCGCATAGCGTCCGGGTCTCCGCTTTTTAGCGCGCAGATACAGGATGACAAGACACAGCGCGGCGTAAGGCAGCACGTACAGATACAGATGCGAGATCCCGCCCCACGCGCTGAGAACGCCCAGCACGCCGCCGAACGCGACGGGCCATACCGGCGCGCCGCAGGAAGCGGCCGCGCAAAGAAAGGCCGGCGCAAATCCGCGCACGCCGCCGAACAATTCCGTTCCGCCCAGTAAAAAAGATAAGGCAAAGATCGCCATTCCCTGGAAGAATACTTTCCGATTGCGAAGAACAAAACGCCGCTTTTTCAAAACGCCACTCCCTTTCTCTTTACACTATATCCTGCGGGAGATACGAAAAAGATCGGAAAAGGCGCGCGCAAAAAAAACAAGCGTGTCACGCGGAAGCGTAAACGCTTGTTTTTTATCGGAATCTATTGAGCCCGGGCGTCCCGGATGGCGGTAAAGGTGTCCATATAAGCTTCGTCGATGAGCCAACGCGAGGTGATCGGCGTATCCAGCAGCAGGAAACCGCCCTCCTCCCGGACTTTCTGCGCGTAACGCGCCCAGACCGACGGCTCGTAGATCGGCCGTCCCATGTCCGTATTCTGCCAGCCGCAGCCGACGAAAGAGGCCATACCCCACGGGATCGCATCCGAATAGACGGGGTTGTGCGACGGAAGCACCCACTCGTCTTCGTTCGCGCCGGTCGGATCGTCTCCCAGCGGCCAGATATTTTCGCTCCCGTAATAATTGCAGACGTTCTCGAGAGGACGAGGAGTATTGAACGCCACGGCCGCATCGGGATTCCCGGCGCGCGCGGCGTCAGCCAGGACCGGGAATATCTGATTGTTCGACGCGTTGCCAGGCCCGCCGTCGATCCACCACAGAGAAATCTTATCGCCGTAACGCTCGGACCATTCGCGGATGACCGAGGACCAGAGCAGGCTCGTATCCATCCCCGGCGTGCGGCTCGTATCCTCCCAACCGAAAGCAACGGCGTCGGAGGCGATAGCAAACGGAGGGCAGTAAGGAATGTATACGCCGAGACGGATGCCGCGCGCCGAAAGCGCGTCGTACAGCTCCGTCATCAGACCGCGGCCGATATCGCGTGCTTGCTTGTACTGCGTCACAATATCGGAAAGACGCGCGTTCGCGCTGTTGTAAACGCCGCTGATCTGCCCGATGGAAATAACGTAATAATCAACTCCGGCCGTGACCAACTGATCCGCCAGCGCCGTCACGTCGAAGCGATTTTTCAGTGCGCCGCGCGACACCGAATCCGGCAGCACGTGCATCATGATGCCGTAGGCGCCGCGCAGCCACTCCGTTTGTCCGGCGACGAACACCTCCGCCGGCGCGTGGAAGAGATCCCAGTTTCCCTCCTGCGTCCGGCCGGTACGGTCAACGAGCTGCAGCCAGCTGCCGGACGGCTCCGTGTGCCAGATCTGCTCCGGCGCGTTTTCCCACGCCGAAAGCTTCAGTCCGTTTCCTCCGGCTGTCAGCACTTTTCCTGTCGCGATATTGGTCAGATAAAAC